>NZ_JACONW010000018.1 GCF_014357575.1 Pseudomonas folii
CGGGTATGCCGAGCGACAGCGAGGCACCCAGTGGTGGGGCAAGAGCGTTTTGCTTACTTTTGTCTGGGCCGGCTTCCGGATCCATCAAAAGTGAGGCGCTGTAAAAGCGCAACCAATAGTGGCCGTGAAAGCGGTAACGGATATGTACACAAAAATCCCGACATAGAAATTGATGCCGACACTTCGACCCCCAACTGTGCGTTCATCGGCCGCTTCGCCCTCTATTAGTGCAATAAACACGCAAATTGGTTAGGCTAGCCGCCATTTTGTGCATCGCGGGTCTCACAAGGAGCCGTTGCACAGCGGCTCGTCCTAAAAGGACCGGCATGAATTTCCCCCACTCAACGGGAAATCGCCCTCCAATTCCGATTCTGAAGTGTGGTTTTCTCAATGAAAGTGTTGAAAGGTCAGGACATCCTGGCACTGGGTTTCATGACGTTTGCCCTGTTCGTCGGGGCTGGCAACATCATCTTCCCGCCCATCGTAGGCCTGCAGGCCGGGCCGCACGTGTGGATGGCGGCGCTGGGCTTTCTGGTTACTGCGGTTGGCCTGCCAGTGGTCACCGTCATCGCACTGGCCAAGGTCGGTGGGGCAATGGATGCGCTGAGTAGTCCGATTGGGAAGGTCGCTGGCAGTGTTCTCGCCGCTGTCTGTTATCTGGCCGTCGGCCCGCTGTTTGCCACGCCACGCACAGCGACTGTCTCTTTCGAAGTCGGTCTCGCGCCCTTGACGGGGGACAGCGCGACAGCGTTGTTTCTTTACAGTCTCGTGTACTTCCTGATCGTGCTCTGGGTGTCTTTTTACCCAGGTCGTTTGCTGGACACAGTAGGGCGCTTTCTGGCGCCGCTGAAAATCATCGCGCTGGCGGTGCTGGGAATTGCAGCTTTCGCGCTGCCCGCAGGAGATATCGGTGTTGCTGAGCCAGCTTATGTCGCTGCGCCGTTTTCCCAGGGCTTTATCAATGGCTACCTGACCATGGATACCCTGGGCGCGCTGGTATTCGGTATTGTCATCGTCAATGCCATTCGTTCCAGAGGCGTTGAATCGCCGCAGTTGATTACCCGGTACGCGATCATTGCCGGTTTGATTGCGGGTGTTGGGCTGGCACTGGTTTATATCAGTCTGTTCCGTCTGGGCTCCGGCAGTCATGCCGTTGCAGCGGGGGCGAGCAATGGCGCGGCTGTGTTGCATGCCTACGTGCAACATACCTTCGGTTCGCTGGGGAGTGGCTTCCTCGCGGTGCTCATCTCGCTGGCCTGTCTGGTCACTGCTGTGGGCCTGACATGTGCCTGTGCCGAGTATTTCGCCAAGGTATTGCCGCTGTCATACAAGACTCTGGTGATAATTCTGGCGGCATTCTCGTTGCTGGTTTCGAACCTGGGCCTGACCAAGCTGATTCTGTTCTCGATTCCGGTACTGACGGCTATTTATCCGCCCTGCATTGTTCTGGTCGCGCTGAGTTTCTGCAAAAGCTTCTGGTACTCCCAAGGCCGTATGGTTGCGCCGGTGATGCTGGTCGCGTTTGTGTTCGGCCTAATTGATGCGGTCAAAGGCGCCGGCTTCACAGATTACTTGCCTCATGCCTTGAGCAATTTGCCTCTGAGTGAGCAAGGTCTGGCCTGGCTGATCCCTGCAGTCATTGTTCTGTGTGTCGCGTTTGTCTTTGATCGGGTTATCGGCAAGCGTAACGAGGCACTGGCCTGATCTAATGGCATGAGATAAACGTTCGGAAAAATATCGACAGGCGAGTGTATTAAACGTGTAACTAATAAAGCCCGCTCATGGCGGGCTTTATTATATGAAAAGTCGGGGAAACTTTTCGGCTTACTTGGTGGTCGCTGGATCTTGAGTCGTCTTGCCAGCTTCCTGAGCGCGCTGTGCGTCCGCTTCGGCATTCTTCTGAGCGGCTTCCTGACTTTCTTTGGCCGCGTCGTTCACTTTGTCCTGAGCCTTTTGCATCGACTCCTGAGATTCTTGAGCTGCTTTGTTCGCATCTTGTTGAGTGTTCTCGGATTTCTTGTCGCAAGCGGCAAGGCCCAAGGTGGCAGAGAGCATCAAGGCATAAGCTAAAGTATTGCGCATGGGGTGTTTCTCCTTATTGAATATCTACGAGCCTAAGAGCCCTGCGTGTTAAGTTAAGTTCCACCTCTTTTTTCGCGAATTGAATTTGTATGTCAGGCGCACAATCAAGGGCTGTGCGGCGCCAGGGTAACTTTAGATAAAAATATAAAACGGGTCGCACGCTTTGCGAGTGAAAGCCTTGTGTTTGAGCGGGTCGGGGGTTTTCTTTCCGCGTCGGGCTCTGCCAGGCATCTGCAGTGCAATGATTCAGTGTGGAAGCAAATGGCATCACGCAGGCGCTGCGTTATTCCAAGAAAATCATAGGAGGGCCGAATGCGGGCGTTGTGCATGTGTGCCTCAAGCGCACACTTGTCCTCTGTTTGAGCACGCTCGCCATTGATACGGATTGCGAATGTCGCGATCGCTGCTTCCCCTCGCTGTAGAGCTGATTGCCACAGCGCGAGCGCATTTCAAAATAGAAGACTTGTAGATCGAATCAGGCAGGCCCTTGAAATCCGAGACCCAGCCCCCACTTTGATGACAACCCGCCGCCAGACACCGGTTCCGGCTTGTGTCTGGCGGCTTATGCCATCTGATTGGAGTTTGATGACCATGAGTGTGGAAACTCAAAAGGAAACCCTGGGCTTCCAGACCGAGGTAAAGCAGCTGCTGCACCTCATGATCCACTCGCTGTATTCCAACAAGGAAATCTTCCTTCGCGAGTTGATCTCTAACGCCTCTGACGCCGTCGATAAACTACGCTTCGAAGCACTGTCCAAGCCGGACCTGCTTGAAGGCGGCGCGGAGCTGAAAATTCGCGTGAGCTTCGACAAGGAAGCGAAAACCGTCACGCTGGAAGACAACGGCATCGGTATGAACCGTGACGACGTGGTCACCCATCTGGGTACCATCGCCAAGTCCGGTACCGCTGATTTCATGAAAAACCTGTCTGGCGATCAGAAAAAAGATTCGCACCTGATCGGTCAGTTCGGTGTGGGCTTCTATTCGGCCTTTATCGTTGCCGATCAGGTTGAAGTATTCAGCCGTCGTGCTGGCACACCTGCCAGCGAAGGCGTGCACTGGTCTTCCAAAGGCGAAGGCGAGTTTGAAGTTGCCAACGTCGAGAAGGCCGAGCGCGGTACTCGTATCGTCCTGCATCTCAAGAGCGGTGAAGACGAGTTTGCGGACGGCTACCGTCTGCGCAACATCATCAAGAAATACTCCGATCACATCGCCTTGCCGATCGAGCTGCCGAAAGAATCCGCCGCTGCCGAAGGCGAAGAGGCTCCGGCTGTTGAGTGGGAAACCGTCAACCGTGCCAGCGCGCTCTGGACCCGTTCCCGTACCGATGTGAAGGACGAGGAATATCAGGAGTTCTACAAGCATGTCGCCCACGACTTCGAGAACCCGCTGAGCTGGAGCCACAACAAGGTCGAAGGCAAGCTGGAATACACCTCTCTGTTGTATGTGCCTGCTCGCGCGCCGTTCGACCTGTATCAGCGTGAAGCGCCCCGTGGCCTGAAGCTGTATGTGCAGCGCGTGTTCGTCATGGATCAGGCTGAGTCGTTCCTGCCGCTCTACATGCGTTTCGTCAAAGGCGTGGTCGATTCCAATGACCTGTCCCTGAACGTTTCCCGTGAAATTCTGCAGAAAGACCCGATCATCGATTCGATGAAGTCGGCGCTGACCAAGCGTGTCCTGGACATGCTCGAAAAACTGGCGAAAAACGAGCCTGAGCAATACAAAGGCTTCTGGAAGAACTTCGGTCAGGTCATGAAAGAAGGCCCTGCAGAAGACTTCGCCAACAAAGAGAAAATCGCCGGTCTGCTGCGGTTCGCCTCGACTCACGAAGAGGGCGGCGAGCAAGTCGTTTCTCTGGCCGAATACCTGGCTCGTGCCAAGGAAGGTCAGGACAAGATTTACTACCTCACCGGTGAAACCTACGCACAGGTCAAGAACAGCCCGCACCTTGAAGTCTTCCGCAAGAAAGGCATCGAAGTGTTGCTGCTGACCGACCGTATCGATGAGTGGCTGATGAGCTACCTCAGCGATTTCGACGGCAAAGGTTTTGTTGATGTGGCACGCGGTGATCTGGATCTGGGCAAGCTTGACTCCGAAGAGGACAAGAAAGCCCAGGAAGAAATCGCCAAGGACAAAGAAGGTCTGGTCGAACGTCTGAAAGCAGCGCTGGGCGAATCTGTCAGCGAAGTTCGGGTTTCCCATCGTCTGACCGACTCTCCTGCGATCCTGGCCATTGGCGAGGCTGATCTGGGCTTGCAGATGCGTCAGATCCTCGAAGCCAGCGGCCAGAAGGTTCCGGATTCCAAGCCGATCTTCGAATTCAACCCGGCGCATCCGCTGATCGGCAAGCTGGATGCCGAGCAGAGTGAAGAGCGCTTTGGCGACCTGTCGCACATCCTGTTCGATCAGGCTGCGTTGGCAGCCGGTGATAGCTTGAAGGATCCGGCGGCTTACGTGCGCCGTCTGAACAAGTTACTGGTCGAGTTGTCGGTTTAATATTCCGAGTCAAAGAAAACCCGCTTCGGCGGGTTTTCTGATTGTGCTCCACCCATTTGTCTTTCATTACTTGAGGAGTCAACGATGAGCAGCAACGTTTCTGTGCGTTCAGTGGTGTACCAGATCGACGGTCAGCCTTACGAGAGCCGTTTGGTATTCGACTCGGGTGACGCGTCGTCACGTCCCGGTCTGCTGATGGCCCCTAACTGGATGGGTGTTACTGAAGGCGCCGAGAAAATTGCTCAGGCAGTCGCAGAACAGGGTTATGTAGTGTTCCTGGCCGACCTTTACGGTCAAGGTACGCGCCCACAGAACAACGATCAGGCTGGCGCGGCGATGATGCCGCTCAAAGATGACCGTGCACTGCTGCGCAAGCGCATGCAGGCCGCTCTGGATCAATTGCTGGCCCAGACTGATGCGCCGGTTGACGCTGATAAAGTCGCTACCTTCGGTTTCTGCTTCGGCGGTTGCTGTTCTCTTGAGCTGGCGCGTACTGGCGCTAACCTGAAAGCAGCCGTGTCATTCCATGGCACGCTGGACACGCCGAACCCGGCTGATGCGAAAAACATCAAGGGTGCGGTATTGGTGCTGCACGGTGCTTCGGATCCACTGGTACCGAAAGAGCAGTTGCCAGCATTCGAAGCTGAAATGAATGCCGCAGGTGTGGACTGGCAATTGCTGAGCTACGGCGGGGCCGTGCATTCGTTCACCGACCCTCACGCGCAAACACCGGGCATGATGCAGTACGACGAAAAGACCGCCAAGCGCGCTTTCGTGTCGATGCATAACCTGCTGGATGAAGTGTTCAAAGGCTGACACGAGAGACTGAATAACGGTAGGAGCGAACTTGTTCGCGAGGCGATGTGCCTGAATACGCAGGCCCAACCTTGCGAACAAGTTCGCTCCTGCCGTGGTGTTACGGCAACTCAATCCTGCCAATCTCCCCCGGCACTGTTGGCCAGTCGCCACCTGCCCAGCGGGTTCTTGCCTGTTCGATCAGTGCCGTATCACTGGCGACAAAATTCCAGTTCATGCGTCGTGGCCCGTCCAGTGGTGCGCCGCCGATCAGTACCGCGTGGCACTCACTTTCCGCACACAGATTTACCATCTGCCCTCGCTCAAGCACGACCAGCGTTCTGGCTTCCAGCGGCTCGGCATCCACTGACGCTTCACCGCTGATCACGTATAGCGCGCGCTCTTCATGTTCGTCAGGTATCTGCAAGGTCGTCGCGGTTTGCATGTGCAGTTCGGCATACAGCGTCGGTGACAACACCGGGACCGGCGAGGTCAGGCAAAAACCAGTACCGGCAATCATCCTGATCTGAATACCAGGAGTGTCAGCAACCGGCAGACTGCTGGCCGGGTGATGACTGTAATGACCTTCACCTCTCTCGTGGCTTTTGGGCGAAGCCAGCCACACCTGCAAGCCGTGCATGCGCGAGCCGCTGGCCATGAGGTCGGCGGGCGTGCGCTCGATGTGGGCGATGGCTGCGCCTGACGTCATCCAGCTGACCTCTCCGGGGGCGACTTGCTGGTCGCTGCCGAGGCTGTCCTTGTGCAAAAGACGGCCCTCGAACAAGTACGTCAGCGTCGACAGGCCAATATGCGGGTGCTGGCGAATATCCATGCCTTTGCCCGGCGCGTAGTCCGTCTCCAGCATGTGATCGAAAAATACAAACGGGCCGACACTGCGGCATTTGGCCGAAGGCAAGGGGCGCAGGATTGGCTGGCCTTCCACGTTTTCGGCGCGGGGTTTGATGGTAAGCATCAGGCAGTTCTCGGCAGTCAGACCAGTAGGGTGCTGATGCTGATCTCGGCGGTGGTCATCAGCTTGTGAACGGGGCAGCGATCCGCGATACGGTGCAGTACCGTGCGCTGTTGTTCGCTGAGAGCCCCTTCAAGGGAGAGTTCGACGTTCAGGCGGTACTTGCCTTGTCTTTCTTCGTTGTCGTCGTGAGTGACCTTGACGGTGATGCCGGTCAGGGGGATGTCATGTTGCTTCGCGTACAGCTTGACGGTCAGTGTCTTGCACGAGGCCAGCGCCGCGTCGAAATAATCATGAGGGGAGGGCGCAGAGTTTTCGCCACCCAGCTCGACAGGCAGATCAGTAAACACCTCGTGTTGCTGGTTGATATCGATTTTGTGGCGAAACCCGTCAGGGCTAACGGTGCTGACGATGACAGACATGGCGGCCTCGGCTTGCAGGTAAAGGAAAATATCCTACCCGCATAGCCGTTACTCGGCCTATAAAATCGGTGCTCATAAAAAAGGCGCCTCGAAAGGCGCCTTTTTACACGACTGAAGCTGAATCTACAGCGAGGACGGAATTACTTGCCCTGCCAGCGCTTCATGACCAATGTCGCGTTGGTGCCACCGAAGCCGAAGCTGTTGCTCATGACCTGGTCGATCTTTGCATCTTCCTGGGTCTTGAGCAGGATCGGCATGTCAGCGACAACCGGATCCAGTTCGTCAATGTTGGCCGAACCTGCGATGAAGTTGCCTTCCATCATCAGCATGCAGTAGATCGCTTCGTGAACGCCTGCGGCGCCCAGGGAGTGCCCCGACAGGCTCTTGGTGGAGCTGATGGCTGGAGCGTTGCCTGCGAACACTTCACGCACGCCTTCCATCTCTTTGGCATCGCCGACCGGAGTCGAAGTGCCGTGAGTGTTCAGGTAGTCGATAGGGCCTTCAACGGTGGACAAGGCCATCTGCATGCAGCGGATTGCACCTTCGCCGCTCGGCGCGACCATATCGTAGCCATCGGAAGTAGCGCCGTAGCCCACGATTTCAGCGTAGATCTTGGCACCGCGGGCCAGAGCGTGTTCCAGCTCTTCAACCACGACCATACCGCCACCGCCTGCGATGACGAAGCCATCACGGTCAGCGTCGTAAGCGCGGGAAGCCTGTTCTGGAGTGTCGTTGCGCTTGCTGGACAATGCGCCCATGGCGTCGAACAGGAACGACTGGCTCCAGTGCTCTTCTTCACCACCACCGGCAAACACGATGTCCTGCTTACCCATCTGGATCTGTTCCATGGCGGTACCGATGCAGTGGGCACTGGTGGCGCAGGCAGAAGCGATGGAGTAGTTCAGGCCCTTGATCTTGAAGGGTGTGGCCAGACAAGCGGAAACCGTGCTGCTCATGGTACGCGTAACGCGGTATGGGCCAACGCGCTTGACGCCTTTTTCACGCAGGATATCCAGCGCTTCCATCTGGTTCAGTGTCGATGCACCACCGCTACCAGCGATCAGGCCGGTACGCGGATTGGAGACTTGCTCCTCGGTGAGGCCCGAGTCGGTAATCGCGTCCTTCATGGCCAGGTAGGCATAAGCTGCCGCGTGACCCACGAAGCGAAAGATCTTGCGATCGATCAGCTCTTCGAGGTTGAGGTCAATGGAGCCGGAAACCTGGCTACGCAGACCCATTTCGGCATATTCCGGATTGAAACGGATGCCAGGGCGGCTTGCACGCAGGTTGGCGGAGACGGTCTCTTTGTCATTGCCCAGGCACGAAACGATGCCCAGACCAGTGATAACGACGCGGCGCATGCGGATAACCCTTAGAAGTTGTCAGTGGAGGTGAAGACGCCGACGCGAAGGCCTTCGGCGGTGTAGATCTCGCGACCGTCGACAGTGACCGAGCCATCAGCGATGGCCAGGTTCAGCTTGCCCTTGAGGACGCGTTTGATCTGAATGTTATAGGTGACTTTTTTGGCGGTCGGCAAGACCTGGCCGAAGAACTTTACTTCGCCCGAACCCAGTGCACGACCACGGCCTGGCAGACCCTGCCAGCCGAGGAAGAAGCCAACCAGCTGCCACATGGCATCAAGGCCCAGGCAGCCCGGCATTACCGGGTCACCTTCGAAATGGCAGGCGAAGAACCACAGGTCCGGATTGATATCCAGCTCAGCGACCAATTCACCTTTGCCGTACTTGCCACCCTCTTCGCTGATGTGAGTGATCCGATCGACCATCAGCATGTTAGGGGCGGGCAGTTGCGCGTTACCTGGGCCGAACAGCTCACCGCGACTGCAGCGCAGCAGGTCTTCCCGGGTAAAGGCGTTATGTTTGGTCATGCGAGCTCCTCAATAATCTCGTGCGGCAGGGTGGGGCAT
Source organism: Pseudomonas folii (assembly GCF_014357575.1). Taxonomy (GTDB): domain Bacteria; phylum Pseudomonadota; class Gammaproteobacteria; order Pseudomonadales; family Pseudomonadaceae; genus Aquipseudomonas; species Aquipseudomonas folii. Next base: position 8,693 of record NZ_JACONW010000018.1, read on the forward strand.
CGTGTGCCCCGCAAGCCAGTCCTGGCCGGCTGACTCGCCAGGGGTCTGCCGGCAGCCTACTCATAGACTATTGCGTTGTAGTGAAAGTCACAGCACAAGATAAATGAAAGTACACTTGTGCACTGAAATTTGCCATCCAGCCGACCACCAGGGCCGATTTAGCGGACAAGACTGCCGCAATTTAACAATTATCGCCAGTCACAGTTGCCCGAAAGGGAATCCATTTGTGCAAAACCTGCTGTAAATCAGTACGTTTGAAGGGTTTCGCCAGGTAGTCGCTCATCCCTGCCTGTAAACAGGCGTCACGGTCACCCTGCAATGCATTGGCGGTCAGGGCGATAATCGGCACCTGACTCAGGCCGGGTAATTGTCGAATGTGGCGTGTGGCTTCGTAGCCGTCCATGACCGGCAGTCGGCAATCCATGAAAATCGCTGCATAGGGTGCACTGCCGGCCATGCTCACTGCCTGTGCGCCGTCTCTTGCTACGGCCACCTGATAACCCAGATTGTGCAGCATGGCGCGAATCACCGCGCAGTTGACCTCGTTATCTTCTACCAGCAAAACGTTACGTTGCTCACCATCGGTATCGACTGCGGATTCAGCCCGGTCTGGCGTATCGATGGTTTCGGGCAGAAGGGCCATCGGGATTTCCAGGCTGAACAGCGAACCCGATCCCTCTGTACTTTGTGCGCGTAGCGTTCCGCCCATGCGTTCGGCCAATGTGCGGGCGATGGGCAGACCCAGCCCTGTGCCACCGTAACGTCGGGAGATCGAGCTGTCCGCTTGCTGAAAAGCGTCGAACATTGATTCCAGGCGATCCTGATGAATACCGATTCCGCTATCACGGACGTGGCACACGAACAAAATGCGCCCCTCATCCAGCGATTCGTACTCAGCTTCAATGTCAACGCTGCCGCGTTCGGTAAATTTAAGCGCGTTGCCAATCAGATTGACCAGAATCTGCCGGATGCGGGTCGGGTCGCCCTGGACCCGCAACTGATCCAGCCCAGGCTGGATATGCAATTGCAGAGACAGATTGCGTTGCTGTGCATCGTGGCTGAAGGCCTGACTGGAGGTACTGACCAGATCCGCGACATTGAATGCGATGTTTTCCATTTCCAGCGAATGCCGCTCGAACCGGGAAAAATCCAGGATGTCGTTGATCACACGTAGCAGGTGTTCAGTGGATTCGGTGGCAAGCGCCGAATATTCGGCCTGCTCTTCAGTCATCTGCGTTGTTTCCATCAACTGCAGCATGCCCAATACACCGTTCATGGGTGTACGCAGCTCGTGACTCATCATCGCCAGAAAGTCCGACTTTGCGCCGTTGGCGCGTTCTGCTTCTTCGCGGGCCTGAATCAATTGATCGATGAAGCGCTGTTGCTCACGGCTGGCCTTGTCCAGGTTAGCCGCAAGATTGTTGATATGGCGCGCCAGATCACCCAGTTCCGCGTCGTCAGGTACGGGCAACGGTGTCCGGTAATCGCCTTGCTGGATCGCTTTGACCGCTTCGCCCATTGCACTGATGGGTTGCGAGAGGCTTGAAGCCAGGCGTCTTGCGAGAATGAACGTGAACAGCAACGCAAACAGCGCAAGAATCCCGGCCTTGAACAGGATTTCCTGCTGGCGCTCGCTGAAGGCTTCGTTGGACATGCCGACCAGCACCCGGCCCAGATAGTCCTGAGCGGCGCTGACAGTGTCCTCATGGTTGCCGAGGAAATCCTTGCCCAGCCTGATCTGCTGCGAGCGAATCGGCGCCTGAAAGATCTCCACCTGTTTGGGGGGCGCACCAGCGCCACCGGGCTGCTCGACGTACACCAGAACCTTATTAAGGCTGTCCTGAACTTCGATGAAGCGCACATGAGGCGTCGATAGCGTCGCGCGCATCAGGCTTTTCAGGACTTCGTCGTTGCCAACGATGACGCCATATTCCGACGCGGGCGCCAGCTGGTTGGCGATCAACTGGCCTGTGTGATTGAGTTCCTGGCGCAGATCCTGAATACGTACAAAGGTAAAGAAGCAGATCAGCAACAGCGTCAGCAGCAACGCGGGACCAAGGCTGATCATCTGTGTCCGGGTGTTGATGTCCCAGTGTCGGCCAACCTTCATGGGCGCTGCTCCGCCTGACTCACGCTGATAGTCGCTGCTGCATCGTCGATGGCGATGATGCCCAGTGACTGAGCCACGCGCGGATTGCTCATGACTTTGAAGTGTCGCGGATATTGCGCGCGCGGCCATTGCTCGGGCGCCTTGTCGAGCAGAGAGTCAAGGGTGTTCAGCCAGTCGATTTCATCGCTGTAGGTGCTGGCGAGGCTGCCCGCTTTGACAAAGGAGGCGTTGGGTCCAAACAGCGCCTGTTGATGAGCATAGCTGCTGAGCAACAGGTTCTTGGCGGTCCTGGCGTTGTAAAGGTCCGGGTCATCGAGTCCCAGTAACACGTCGCTGCGGATCAGCAGACGCTGCAATGACTGGTTTTCCGCGCTGGGTGTCCACGGCTGGGAAATGACTCGCAGCCCCATGGCGAGTGCCGCATGGCGCAACTCTTTGAGCAGGAACTGGCTTCGATTATTGAACAACACGCCAATCTGTCTGGCTTCGGGCAGTAGGTGCCGGATCAGCAGCAATTGGCGAGTCACCGGCGGATCGCTCCACAGCAGACTCAAGGTAGGCGGGCGCTTTTCACCCAGTCGCTCATGGGCCTGAATTCGACTGACGCGCAGTACCAACGTCCTCGGGCCTGCGCTGTCGCTCAGTCGCCAGTCCAGGCTAGCGGTGTCGAGCAGTACAAGGCGCGTGTGTTCGCTGATATTGCCGGGGGACGGCATTTTATCGGTTTCGACAAAGCGTATCTGGTCGTTCGGGCGGCGCTGGCTCAACTCGGTCACAAAGCTCTGAATGCCAGGGCTGGTTCTGGCGGCTGTCAGCAAAATATCGGCAGCCGACGCCATTGTGCAGTTCACCCACATGAATGCCGCGATTGCAGTGCAGCGCAGAAGTCTGCCCGAGAAAGCCATAGCCGTGTCCCTACTTGTTCGTCCGGTTACCGCACTATTCATGCCCGTCATGTTAACCGAGACACGGCTTATTGCCACGCGGGGTGTGGTTGGGTGGTTTTTGTGTACATATCCGTTACCGCGGTTATGGCTGATATTGGTTGCGCTTTTACAGCGCCTAACTTTTGATGGATCCGGAAGCCGGCCCAGACAAAAGTAAGCAAAACGCTCTTGCCCCACCACTCGGCACCTCGCTGTCGCTCGGTGTACCCGCCCGCAGATTCTGAACCGTGGGCCGCCGCAATGGGCCATCCATGGCCCGGTGCGGCTAACCCGGCATCCTTGCCGGGTTGCCCACGGTTCAGAATCTGCGTTCGGCCAGCGTGGTTTAACGGGGCGCCTCAGATCAAGATCAAAAGCGCGGCGGCCTGACAGCCGACCTGATTGTGTGACCTTACCGACACTTTGTAGGAGCTGCCGAAGGCTGCGAAGCGGTGTGTCAGACAACGAATGCGTTGGCCTTGCTGACGTCTCGCGAACAAGTTCGCTCCTACCGGTCCGGGGTGAAGCCGGTATATTCGCTTTGCTTTTGATCTGCTTTTGATTTTAGGCGCCCCGTCAAACCACGCCGGCCGGAATTCGATATTGCTGCGTGGGGCAAACCGGCAGGGATGCCGGTTTAGCCGCCTCAGGCCATGGATGGCCGGTGGCGGCGGCCCCACGCAGCAATGTCGGATTACGGGCATGCCGAGCCTAGGCGAGGCACCAAGTGGTGGGGCATGAGCCTTTTGGTTACTTTTGGGCTCCTTTCAAAAGTGACGCGCTGTAAAAGCGCAACCAATATCAGCCGTGAACCTAGAAACGGATATGTACACAAGATAACTGCACCATAGACGCACGCCTCAACAACCAAGAACCACCTGGCAATGAAGGTTGTCACTGGCCGCCATCGCCATGCTCCGTATAATGCCGCCATCGCCAGATGAGATGGCTCTAAATGGATGTCTTTATGACCACACAGCAACCTGTTGCGGTTCTAGGTGGCGGCAGCTTCGGCACCGCAGTGGCCAACTTGCTGGCGGAGAATGGTCGTCCGGTCCGTCAATGGATGCGCGACCCGGAACAGGCCGAGGCCATTCGGGTCAATCGCGAGAACCCTCGCTACCTCAAGGGCATCAAAATTCTGCCCCTGGTTGAACCCGTCACGGACCTGGCGGCCACGCTGGATGAATGCGAGCTGGTTTTCGTCGCCCTGCCTTCGAGTGCACTGCGCAGCGTATTGGCGCCGCATGTAGAGCGCCTGACCGGCAAAATGCTGGTCAGTCTGACCAAAGGCATCGAAGCGCAGAGCTTCAAATTGATGAGCCAGATCATCGAGGATATCGCGCCTAAGGCCCGCATTGGCGTGTTATCCGGCCCCAACCTTGCGCGGGAAATTGCCGAGCACGCGTTGACTGCAACGGTAGTCGCCAGCGAAGACGAAGACCTCTGTCAGCAGGTTCAGGAAGTGCTGCACGGCAGGACGTTCCGGGTCTACGCCAGTGCTGACCGCTTTGGTGTGGAGTTGGGTGGGGCGCTGAAAAATGTCTACGCGATTATCGCCGGTATGGCCGTGGCGCTGGACATGGGCGAAAACACCAAGAGCATGCTGATCACCCGCGCACTGGCGGAAATGACCCGTTTTGCGGTCAGCCAGGGTGCCAATCCGATGACCTTTCTTGGGCTGGCGGGTGTCGGTGACCTGATCGTGACCTGCTCTTCGCCGAAGAGTCGCAACTATCAGGTGGGTTTTGCCCTGGGGCAGGGCTTGAGTCTTGAGGAAGCAGTCAACCGGCTCGGTGAAGTCGCCGAGGGCGTCAATACCCTCAAGGTGCTCAAGGTCAAGGCGCATGAGCTGCAGGTGTACATGCCGCTGGTCGCAGGCCTGCATGCAATTCTTTTCGAGGGACGTACGCTGAATCAGGTCATTGAGCAGTTGATGCGTGCCGAGCCGAAAACGGATGTGGACTTTATCTCCATTACCGGTTTCAACTGAAACACTCATACCGGGAGAAGATCTTGAACGAGTCGAAAATCAAGCAAGACGAGTCCATTTTGCTGCGCATCCTCTGGATGGTGCTGTTCGTGGTGATCTGGCAACTGGCTGAACTGCTGCTGGCAGGCGTGGTACTGGTGCAATTGGGCTATCGCCTGATCTACGGTGCGCCGAGTGGCAGCCTGATGAATTTTGGTGACAGCCTGAGCCAGTTTCTTGCGCAGATCGGCCGCTTCGGCACTTTCCACAGTGATCAGAAACCCTGGCCGTTTGCTGACTGGCCGACCCCTCGTGCGCCGGAAGGTGAGACGCCACACAGTGTTCCACCTGCGGCGCATCCGGTTCGTGATGAGGAACCCAAACTGTGAAGCTATGGGTGCTGCGCCACGGTGAAGCTCAGGCACATGCGCGCAGTGACGCGCAACGCGAGCTGACAGGCCATGGTCGTGAGGAAGTGCTGCAAAGCGCAGCGCACCTGTTGAATAAGCCTCTGACGCGAATCCTCGCCAGCCCTTACGTGCGGGCGCAGCAGACGGCAGAGCTGGTGCGTCAGGCATTGGGCTTCAGTGAGTCCGTGGTTACAGTGCCCTGGCTGACTCCGGAAAGTGACCCGGGCAAGGTGCTTGGTCAACTGGACGCCTATGCCGCTGAGGATGTGCTGCTGGTCAGCCATCAACCTTTGGTGGGCTCATTGATCGGGCTTGCGGTGCATGGCAGTGTTCAGCAAGCGCAACCCATGAGCACAGCTAGTCTGGCGGAGTTGAAAGGGGAGTTTGCACTGGCCGGGGCGATGGAGTTGTTGAGCGTTCGGCACGTTTGATTGTTGCTATCCTGACAGTTGCTATTTTGACAAGAAATCGCTCTGTGCCCTGACACAGCGGACCTGCAAGAGCCGTCCCGGTGTCCCTGACACCGCGCTGTCTCTCTGCAAACGCAGGGCTATGCAGGAGTGAGCTTGCTCGCGATAGCGTCAGTTAATGCGATAAATTCGTTAACCATGAAATCGAATCGCGAGCGAGCTCACTCCTACAGGGTCCGTGTTCGCTTCGCGACAGCGCTGTGTGAGGGCAGAGAGCAATCTCCTACACAAAACATTCCATATCAGCTGATTGCAATCTGTTTGATAACGGCAAGGCAGATGAACTCCCGCGCTCAGTATTCGGGCGCTTCATGACAAGGATTGACTATGAGCCTGTGGCGCGAAACTCCGGACCTTGAGCAACTCAATGCCAACAGTAAAAACACCATTCTTGAACTGCTCGATATCCGTTTCGAGTCCTTCACCGAAGATTCCCTGACTGCCAGCATGGTGGTCGATCATCGGACTCATCAGCCTTACGGCCTGCTGCACGGCGGTGCATCGGTGGTACTTGCCGAGTCACTGGGTTCGTCAGCCAGTTACCTGTGCATCGATACCAGCAAGTATTTCTGCGTCGGCATCGAGGTCAACGCCAATCATCTGCGAGGCGTGCGCAGTGGTCGGGTTACGGCCGTGGCGCACCCGGTGCACATCGGTCGCACGACCCATGTCTGGGATATCCGTTTGACCAGCGAAGAAGGCAAGGCCAGTTGCATCTCCCGGCTGACCGTTGCGGTTGTGCCGCTAGGGCAGGAACCTCCAGCACGCTAGATGCCTGTTGTGCCGGGCATTGGCCGGATCGTCATGTGCGATGGCCGTTACGATCATTGCCGACTCAGCAACTCATTGCGCACAATCACCACTGATCGGCTCAATGAGTGCTTCGGCATGTCGCAACAGGTGTTCTTCGCTCACGCCAACGGTTTTCCGTCAGGCACTTACGGCAAACTGTTTTCCGCGCTGGCGCCGGACTATATCGTGAGCCATCTGGAGCAGCATGCTCACGACCCGCGCTTTCCAGTGGATGATAACTGGCTGAATCTGGTGGATGAGCTGATTCACCATTTGCGCGAGCAGCCCGAACCCGTATGGGGCGTGGGTCATTCTCTGGGCGGCGTATTGCACTTGCATGCGGCGATGCGCTGTCCGGAACTGTATCGCGGCGTCGTCATGCTTGATTCCCCGGTGCTGACTCTGGCTGATCAATGGATGATCCGTGCCGCCAAACGATTTGGTTTCATTGACCGCATCACCCCCGCCGGACGCACGTTGGGACGTCGCGAGGCGTTTGCCGATCTTGAGGCGGCGCGTCGTTACTTCGCTGGTAAAACCCTGTTCCGCCGCTTCGACCCCGAGTGTTTCGACGCCTATCTGCAGTATGGTTTGCAGAGCGACGGTGAACAGCTACGGCTACGTTTCGACCCTGCCACGGAAATCAGTATTTACCGCAGTGTGCCGCACACCAGCCCTGGGCTCTCCCGCCAGCTCAAACTCCCGTTGGCGATGGTGCGTGGGGAGCACAGCCGTGTCGTGATGCGCCACCATGCTCGTTCAGTCAGGCGCATGCCGCTGGGGGAATACCTGTCCATGCCGGGCGGGCACATGTTTCCACTCGAGCAACCGGAAGCGACAGCGCAGTTGCTCAAATCGCTGTTCAGCCGCTGGACCGCAGGCGCTGGCGTATGAGTCATTCTGTGGAAGAGGTTCGCCTTAGCCTGCCGCATATCGAATTGGCAGCCCACTTGTATGGTCCCGAGGACGGCCAGCCGGTGATCGCGCTGCATGGCTGGCTCGACAATGCCAACAGCTTTGCGCGTCTGGCGCCGCAACTCGAAGGCTTGCGCATCGTCGCCCTGGATCTGGCCGGGCATGGTCATTCCAGTCACCGGCCGCCGGGTGCGGGTTATGCACTGGCGGACTACGTTCACGATGTGCTGCAAGTCGCCGAGCAATTTGGCTGGCAGCAGTTTTCGTTACTCGGCCATTCGCTCGGCGCAATCATTTCGGTGTTTCTCGCCGGGGCGCTGCCCGAACGGGTTTCGCGACTCGCTTTGATCGATGGTCTGATTCCACCCATGGGCGAGGCCGATAACGCGCCTGAGCAACTGGGCAAGTCATTGCAGGCGCAACTGCGTCTGGTGAACAAGCGCAAGCCGGTTTACCCCGATCAGGAACAGGCAATCTGCGCACGAATGAAAGGAGCGGTCGCCGTTACCCGTGAAGCGGCTGAATTACTGGCCCAGCGTGGCCTGATGCCGGTGCCCGGTGGCTACACCTGGCGCAGTGACGGGCGGCTGACGTTGCCTTCGGCGATCCGGATTACTCGCCAGCAAGCCATGGCGTTCGTCGAGGCAATCCGCTGTCCGACACATTTGGTAGTAGCTTCTCAAGGGTTACTGGCGCAGAACGAGTCTCTGCTTTCAGGTCTGCCTTTCGAGGTTACGAGCCTGTCAGGAGGCCATCATCTGCATTTGAACGACGAAGCCGGGGCAGGCGCTGTTGCAGACTGTTTCAATCGCTTCTTCGCTGCGCCTTGACTTGCGCAGAGCAACTGTCGAGGCTGGGCGTGTTGAAACAGGAATCAATCATGATGGATCTATGTATCGCTACACCGTTTGAACTGCCCTTTAACGCTATTTCCCCGAATGTGCCGCGATGAGCGCGTCTATTGGTTTTACCCGCGCGCTCGGAGTGGCATTGTGTGCCTCTGCACTCAGCACGTCGCTATGGGCTGCGGACGTTCCCGGCAGCAGTGATCTGCAGATCGTACCAAGGCTGACCGACGCTGAAATTGTCGATTATCGTCCGGCTTCCGAGCTTGAACGCATCTATCCCATGGGCTCGATCCGCAAGATCAGCGGCCAGTTGCGCTTTGACGGTCAGGTCAGCGCCAGGGGCAATGTGACTGGCGTGACCTATCAGTTGCCTGCTGAACGTACTTCCTATGAAGCGTTCACTGCCGCACGTGAAGCCTTGCAGGCGCAAAATGCCGAGTTGTTGTTCTGGTGTCAGGCCCGGGACTGTGGTGAGAGCAGCCTGTGGGCCAACGAGGTATTCGGCAACTCCAAATTGTATGGCGCTGACGAGCAACAGGCTTATCTGTTGTTGCGTCTGGCGGAGCCCAAAGCCGACACACTGGTCGCTCTCTACAGCATTACCCGGGGTAATCGCCGAGCCTATTTGCATGTGGAGCAGTTCGACTCCGCTGCGCCACTAGGCGACCTGATGCCCACGTCCGGAACGCTGCTTCGGCAACTGAAAAGCACCGGCAAACTGACTCTCCCGAAACTGGTGGGTGCTCCTCAGGACGCGTGGCTGACGCTACTGTCCCGCGGCCTCAATCTCGACAGCAGCCTGCGTGCCACAGTATCCGGCCCGCAAGCCGAAGCATGGCGTCAGGCGCTGATCAGCAAAGGCGTACGAGCGGCACGTCTGGAAGCGGGGAGTGGTGATACACCTGGCCTGCTTATCGAACTGATTCGCTGACTGCAGTTCATACGCGGGTCCACGGCGAACACTGACGTCGTCACTGTTCGCCGTTATGCTTCACTTCTGATGTCCTGATCCTTCTTTTGGAAACTGCTCATGTTCAATAACGATCGCCTGTTGGTGCAGATCCTGCTCCTGGCGCTGCTCGGTGCCTGTGTCTGGGTGATGGCGCCATTCTGGTCGGCACTGTTCTGGGGGGCGGTGCTGGCATTTGCCAGCTGGCCGTTGATGCGGCTGCTGACACGCTGGCTCAATGGCCGCGAGTCCCTTGCGGCATTGATCCTGAGTCTGGGCTGGATGGTTCTGGTGGCCGCGCCGCTGGTCTGGCTTGGCTTCAACCTGGCTGATCACGTACGTGACGCGACCGCGCTGATCAAGGATATTCAGGTCGACGGTTTGCCTGATCCTCCCGGCTGGCTGGGCAGCGTTCCATTGGTTGGCGAGCGGCTGGTCGCCTTCTGGAACAGCATCGACGAGCAGGGCGCGGCAATGATGACGACCCTCAAGCCGTACCTGGGTCAGGTAGGTAACTGGCTGTTGGCGCGCAGCGCGCAGATCGGCGGCGGGATTCTCGAACTGACCTTGAGTCTGGTGTTTGTATTCTTCTTCTATCGCGACGGTCCGCGCCTGGCGGCTTTCGTGCTGCGTTTGCTGGAACGCTTGATCGGTGACCGGGCGCAATATTACCTGGATCTAGTCGCAGGCACCGTCCAGCGAGTCGTCAACGGCGTGATCGGCACCGCTGCTGCGCAAGCGGTGCTGGCCTTGATCGGTTTCCTGATTGCCGGGGTGCCGGGCGCTTTGGTGCTGGGCATCATGACGTTCATGTTCAGCCTGATCCCGATGGGCCCACCACTGGTGTGGATTCCCGCGACTGCGTGGCTGGCGTGGAATGGCAACTATGGCATGGCCGTCTTTCTGGCCATCTGGGGCACGTTCATCATCAGTGGCGTCGACAACGTCCTCAAGCCTTACCTGATCAGTCGTGGCGGTAACCTGCCGCTGGTGATCGTGTTGCTGGGCGTGTTCGGTGGTCTGCTGGCTTTCGGCTTTATTGGCCTGTTCATTGGCCCGACGCTGCTGGCTGTGGGTTATAGTCTGGTCACCGACTGGGCACGCAGTGAGCGCCCAGTCAGGACTTGATGTGAAGAAGCGTCACACAGTCTGCGGGAGGGCGGAGTCCGTCGCTCCTCCCGGACGCTCTGTGGCCCTTAGCGTTTCCGGCATTGCCAGCAGCAACAGCAGTGCTGCCGTGGCAATGGCCGCAAGGGTCAGAAACGCTGCGTTATAGCCCGCGTTCTGGACGATGAGTCCGGCCAGGCCGTTGCTCAGTGCCGCGCCCAGACCGAATATCGTGGATATGATCCCGAGGCTCACGCTGAAACGTCCAGTTCCCTGAGTCAGGTCCTTGACCACCAATGGAAACAGCGCCCCGAATAGCCCGGCACCGATGCCGTCTAGCAATTGCACGGCGACCAGCCAGAAAGGGTTATCGGACAGCACATAGAGCACGCCGCGAATCGGCAGAATCAGAAACCCAGCCAACAGCAAGGGTTTGCGCCCCCAGACGTCAGCCTTCGCACCTACCAGCAGCGCGACAGGCACCATGACCCATTGGGCTGCGACAATGCAGGCCGAGGTCAACGGCGTTGCCAATTGCAAATTCACCTGTGCCAGCTTCTGGCTCACCAACGGCAGCATCGCCGCGTTTGCCAGGTGGAAAAGGGCGCAGCAGGCGGCAAATAACAGCAGGGTTTTGTTACCCGCCAATGCTTTGAAGCCGGAAGGCTGAGCGCCGTTCTTTGGATCTCCATGACCCAGCTCACGGGCGACATCATGATCAATCGCCTTGGCTGACACGCAACTGACCGCGATGACGCTGGCAACAGCCATCGCCGCCATCAGATAAAACACTGCGATAGGGCCAAACAGGTACGCAAAGCCGCCAGCCAGCATCGCTGCGCAGGCGTTACCGGCATGGTTGAAGGTTTCGTTACGTCCTGTCCGCCGGGTGAATGCCTTGGGACCGGTGATACCCAGGGAAATGGCCGCAATGGCCGGGACAAATACCGACGCGGCGATCCCGCTGACTGCTTGGGTTATGGCGATCAGGCTGACTGAGGAAGTGAAGGGCAGCACCAGGCAACTGGCCGTCACCAACAGGGCTGCGATCGCGACCACAGCGCGTTTGTAATGAGTGCTGTCGATCAGTGCGCCTGCCGGTCCCTGGGTCACCAGACCAGCAATCGCCGCCACGGTCATGACAATGCCAATGCTCGCCGGATCCCAGTGGTGGACTGCCAGCAGATAAATAGCCAGATATGGCCCTAACCCGTCGCGGACATCGGCGAGAAAGAAATTCAGGGCATCCAGTGAGCGGTTGTTGCGGCGTTGGGTATGGGCGTCCACGGGATGTCTCGATTGGTCGATGATTGAGCTTTGAGCGGTGGTTATGAAAAAGGTTTGCTGCGCTCAGAATTTTCATAAGAGCGCAATATTTCGACGTGGGATCGGCTTTAGCCGGGAAAGCGGTGTTGCTGACGAGCTGATTTTGTGACCGTTCCGGCCTCTTCCCGGCTAAAGCCGGTCCCACGACGCATTGCGCCCACCAGTGGGGTAAGCCTCGCTCCAACACGAATGGCATTCCAGCCGGACAGCCTTGAATTCTTTGGAATTCCCGACAAAGTTCCACTGTCATACCGACGTTGGGCAATGATCTGCCGTGGCTGAACAACAAGCTTCAGCGACGTGCCAGGTGCTCGTTGGCATGGAACGGAGGAACCATGAGTCAGGCAGTCCTTGAGAGAGAAACCGATCGTCGACAACTGCAGAGCATTATTGGGGGCCTGTCGGACGGTGTGCTGTTGATCGAGCTGGATCAGAGCATTCTGTGGGCCAATGAGTCCGCGTTGGAGATGCACGGCGTCAAACACGTCAAGGAACTGGGTCGTAACGTCCGGGAATATGCATCACGGTTCCATCTGCGATACCGCAACAACCATCCACTGGCGCTGGACAATTACCCCATCAGCCGGATCGCCCAAGGGGAATCCTTCAGCGATGTCGTGGTGGAAGTCAGGCCGACGGGCAACGATGAAAAATGCTGGGTGCATCGAGTGCGCAGCATGGTGCTGGAAGGTCGCTCCGGTGAGCCCGAACTGATGGCGCTCATTATCACCGATGCTACCGAACTGGCCAGCGCCGAGCAGCGTTTCGAACGTACATTCGCGGCTAACCCGGCACCGGCGGTTATCTGCAGGCTCAGCGATTTGCGCTACATCAAAGTCAATCAGGGTTTTCTGGAGATGACCGGCTACACCCGCGAGCAAGTCATCGGGCGCTCAGTCTATGAACTTGACGTTCTCGAGAATGCAGAGCGTAAAGACCTCGCCATCGAGCGGCTCAACGACGGCGGAACCATTCCGCAAATGCAGGCCGAGCTGAGGCTGCCCGACGGCGGCAGCAAACTGGTGATCGTCGCCGGACAGCCGCTGGACATCAGCGAAGACGACTGCATGCTGTTTTCTTTCATGGATATGGAGCCCCGCCGCAAGGTCGAGACTGCATTGCGCCAGAGCGAAGAGCGCTTCGCCAAAGCCTTTCGCCTGACCCCGGTGCCGACGCTGGTGTGTAACGCCGAATCGCAGTTTTTGGTTGAGGTGAACGATGCCTTCATTAACACCACCGGTTTCACCGCGCAGGAACTGACCGGGCGATCTGTCGAGGAGCTTGGCTTCATTGACGACCCGAAAAGCTGCGAACAGATATTCGAGGTATTGAAGAAGACCGGCAGCATTGAAGGTATGGAGCTCAAGGTGCGCAAGCGTGGTGATGAGGTCATCGACTGCGTACTGTCTGCCGATACTGTCGTGATTCAGGGTATCTCCTGTTATCTGCTGGTGCTGATGGACATCTCGGAGCGCAAGCGATCCGACCTGGAATTGATCGCGGCCATCGAAGAGGTCATGCAGGACGCTTCCTGGTTTGCCCGCTCGTTGATTGAAAAGCTGGCCAACGTGAAGAAAGGCAAAGCCCCGCAGTTGCCAGGCTGTTCGTTGACAGACCTGACGGCTCGGGAAAAGGACGTATTGGGCTTGATCTGCGAAGGCCTGGCCGACAAGGAAATCGCGGCACGTCTTAAGCTCGCGCCCAACACCGTGCGCAATCACGTAGCGACCATGTATTCCAAACTTGGTGTACACAGCCGCGCTGAAGCTATTGTCTGGGCAAGGGAGAGGGCACTCTTCACCAGTGATGGCCGCAAGCCACTGCACTAGATTGGTGGTGCGAATGCACTAGTGCTACCAGTGCAAATTCGTCTGTTTATCTCGGCGCTGTTTTCTTTACCCTGACGGTCCATTTCTGGACCTTGTCAGGGGCAGCAGTTGCAGACTTTTAAGAGCTCGCAAGTACAAGGTGGCCGGCAATGAGCTGGCTGTCGCAGGTCCGTCAGGAAATCGAAGGCAGCTTTGAGCCCTTGGCATGCGAATGCGTCATCAGTGCAGACGCATCCCTAAGCGTACGCATTTATGATCGAGAATCAGGACGCGTTGACCTGATGGTCATCGGCATTGCGCTGGATCAGGTTAAAACCCAGCACGACGTGTTGGCGCTTATCAGCGAATTACGCGATGAGCTGGGTAGTGTCGGAATGAACCCACTTGATGTTGCTCCCTCTTCACAGGCTTGAGTTCCAGGGAATCGGTTCGCGATTGGGTTGCTGGTCAGTGGTACCCAAGCCGACCATCTCGTCATAGACCGCGGGCTGGACGAGGAACAGCGGTACTTCAGGCACGCCCTTCAGGTTTTTGCGTGCCTCTTCCAGTGACGCGATATGCAGCGTGCTGCCCTTGGCATCGATGATAGGGTGGGATTTGCCATCCTTCATCGCATGCATGACGTAGGACCCTCCCTCCATCGTGACCAGATGGACCGCTTCAATTTCGCCTTTCTTCACCTGATCAGCCAATTTACCCAGTTCCATGATGTTACCTCTTGAACATTGGCGGACGATTGCCTGCCTGCTCAGGTTTGAGACAAATGCGCGGGTCAAGTTCGGACCTCGCCGATTAGTGGTCGTCAGTTGACAGCAATGCAGGGTTTGGAAAATTAAAAAGCTGACTGTTTGATCAGTGAAAGTTTTTATTACTGTTATTTTTTAGCGGCTTACGCACACACCCCATCACAGATTTTTCCCGTCCCAATACATTGTTTCTTTCAGCCAGCTTTCAACGTGCCGAATAATTTAATACGGGTGAGGTGTTCCAACTAATGCGAGTAAACAGTGTGCTGCTGCAATTTTTAAGATGACCTCAAGCTTAATTTTTAATGGCCGATAGTTTCACATTGAATGCTAATAGATCTGAAACGGAAGCCTGTTAATGAGAAACCTCAAGGTATCGGTGCGCGCAACACTCAGCTTTATGTTTATCGCTATTCTGCTGGTTGCGCTGGGGGGGATCTCAGTATGGAAAATGGGAGAAATCCGCGCGATGGCTGCGGATCTGGAGAAGGACGCGCTGGCCAGTATCGTGGTCGCCGACCGGATTAACGCCGCCATGCTGCGCTTGCGCCTTGAGAACCGCCGACTGGTTTCCCTGACCGATCCGGAGGCAATCGCCGCGACCGTCAAGACCATCAATACCGTCCGTGATGAGCTGAGAAAGCAGATCCAGACGTACGCCCCTTTTGTCGCCAGTGACAGGGAAGGCCAGCTATTCAAGGCCGTTTCTGAAAATTCTGAAAAAATGCTGGTCGCTTTTGATGGGGTTTCAGCGCTTGTCAGTCGAGGCGCATCTGCCGAGGCACTGGCGTATATAGCCAGTAATGTGACGCCGGTTACGCGGCCTCTGGAAGAGGCAGTGGCCGGGCTTGTTCAGATGAATATCGACGAGGCGGGCGAAGCGGGTAAAGCGTCCGAGGCTTCTTATGACAGTGGCTTGATGTTTGTCATTTTTATTATTGTCGCCGCCGCACTGGCAACTATCGTGCTAGCGGTGTTATTTACTAAAAGTATTGTTGTGCCTTTGCGCGACATGTTGCGGGTCAATGACATGATCGCCAAAGGCGATCTGCGCACTACAATTACGATCACCGGCAAGGACGAGTTTGCCGACCTCCTGCGCTCTACCCAACAGATGCAAAATAACCTGCGCGATACCATCAAGCTGATTGGCGATTCAGCCACCCAACTGGCCTCGGCGTCCGAGGAAATGAATGCGGTCACTGAAGAATCCAGCAAAGGGTTGATGCGCCAGAACACCGAAATCGACCAGGCGGCAACGGCGGTCAATGAAATGACGGCGGCTGTTGACGAGGTCGCCCGTAATGCGGCTTCGGCGTCTGATGCCGCCAAGGCTTCTGATCAGGCGACTCGGACCGGCGCTTCGCGGGTTACCAGCACCGTCACTGCCATCGAGAGACTCAGTCAGACCGTGCAGAACACCAGCGGTGACGTGCAGCGTCTGGCGGTACAGTCCAAGGACATCAGCAAGGTGCTGGACGTGATCCGCACCATTGCCGAGCAGACAAACCTGCTGGCCTTGAACGCAGCCATCGAAGCGGCGCGGGCAGGGGAGCAGGGTCGAGGCTTTGCTGTCGTCGCCGACGAGGTGAGGGCGCTGGCGCATCGTACTCAGACGTCCACGCAGGAAATCGAGCAAATGATCGGTGACATTCTCAAAGGCACCGAGCAGGCCACCAAAGCCATGAGTGAGAGCTGTGAGCAGGCGCAAGGTACATTGGGTGTGGCTCATGAAGCGGGCGCGGCGCTGACATTGATTGCCAAAGCCATCAATGAAATCAACGAAATGAATCAGATGATCGCCACCGCTTCGGAGCAGCAGGCCCAAGTGGCTCGTTCGGTAGACGGCAACCTGATGAGTATTCGTGACCTGTCCATCCAGAGCGCGACGGGCGCTCATCAGACCGCAGCGGCGAGTTCCGAGCTGTCGCGTCTGGCGGCTGACATGAACAGGCTGGTGGGACGGTTCGCCCTGTAATTTTTCAGGCTGGGAAAGCTGTAGCGACGCAACAGTCGCTACAGCGCGTTCGGTCGGTGTTCATGATCCCTGTTTCTCATACGCTGCACGCAAGCGCTCACGGATATTACTCAAGTGGCGACGCATTGCGGCCTTGGCACCGTCTGAGTCCCGGTTGGCAATGGTGGCATAAATGTCGTGATGTTCCTGACGCAGCCTGGCGCTGTAATCCTTGATGGCCGTGTTGGCCAGCGCTGCCGAGTTGAGGCGGTTACGCGGAATGAGCGTCAGGCCCAGATGTTCGGTGATATCAGCGAAGTAGCGATTGTCGGTGGCCAGGGCAATTTGCTGATGAAAATCAAAATCAGCGGCTGCCGCTTCGGCCCGGCTCACAGTCGGGTCCTCAATGATGCTTAGCGCCTGTCGCATACGCGCCAGTTGTTCCTCGGTTCTGCGCAGGGCGGCGAAGCCCGCAGAGTCGACTTCGATCCCGATACGCAACTCGATGACTGCCATGACGTCGCTGAGCGTGCGGTCTGCCTGAGGATCGATTTGATCGACTCGCTGCCGAACCACAAACGTTCCGATGCCGTGCCGGGTTTCCACCAGTCCGTGGGATTGCAGGTGCGAAATAGCCTCGCGCACTACCGTACGACTGACGCCGTGCTCCTGGGTAATGTGTTTTTCGGGCGGGAGCTTGTCGCCGACCTTGAGCTGACCGTCTTCAATCATGCTGGTCAGGATGTTGACCAGCGCCAGTGTCAGATTACGCGGACGTCTTATGGACGGATCGCTCTCTGCCGGTTCGAAAATCGGGGTGGGATTCATGGTGTTCCACCTGAGGAAATACGTGCCTTGCAGGGGGCCGAAGGATCTTTCCGGGCGCTGCGCAGCTCTCTATATAAAACTCTTCAGATAAACAAATGGCGCGGCTTTTGGGCCGCGCCATTTCTTCTCACAGAGACCTCACAGATGTCAGTCTCAAGCGATTGGCTGATCGCTCCACTCGCTGTTCACCAGGCGCTTGAGGCCCAGCGGGTTGGCGTTTTGCAGCGCTTCTGGCAGCAGGCTGTCAGGGTAGTTCTGATAGCAGACCGGACGCAGGAAGCGATCGATGGCCAGCGTGCCCACCGAGGTGCCGCGAGCATCGGAAGTCGCCGGGTATGGGCCGCCGTGGACCATGGCTTCGCAGACTTCGACGCCGGTCGGGTAACCGTTGACCAGGATGCGGCCGACTTTCTCTTCAAGCACCGGCACCAGCCATTGGTACTTCTGCAGATCGCTCTGTTCGCCGATCAGGGTGGCAGTCAGTTGACCGCGAAGGGCTTGCAGCGCGCTTTTCAATTGCGCGTCGTCAGCGACTTCGATCACCAGAGTCGTTGGACCGAACACTTCTTCCTGCAGCAGTGGATCGCCGTTGAGCAGCAGGCTGACGTCAGCTTTGAACAACTGCGCCTGAGCCTGTTTGCCTTCCTGCGGTTTGCCTGCCAGATGGGTCACACCCGGATGCGACAGCAGATGCTCTACGCCTTTGCTGTAGCTGCGCAGGCCGCCAGCGTTCAGCATGGTTTGTGGAGCCTGGCCGCCCATGTGTTCCTGAAGCTGCTCCAGGAAACGGGTGAAGGTCGGCGAGCTGATGCCGATCACTACGCCAGGGTTGGTGCAGAACTGACCTGCGCCCATCACCACGGAAGCCGCCAGATCCTTCGCCACGGTATCGCCACGCACTGTCAGCGCTTCAGGCAGCAAGACTACCGGGTTGATGCTCGACATTTCGGCGAATACCGGGATTGGCTCAGGACGTTCGGCAGCCATTTTGCACAGTGCGTCGCCACCGCTCAGGGAGCCGGTAAAGCCAACGGCCTTGATAGCCGGATGCTTGACCAGACCTTCGCCAACACCGCTGCCGAAGATCATGTTGAACACGCCTTTCGGCATGTTGGTTTTTTCTGCTGCACGAATGATCGCCGAGCCCACCAGATCGGCAGTCGCCATGTGGCCGCTGTGCGCTTTGAACACAACCGGGCAACCGGCCGCCAGTGCTGCAGCGGTATCGCCGCCAGCAGTAGAGAAAGCCAGCGGGAAGTTGCTGGCACCAAACACGGCAACCGGGCCTACGCCGATACGGTATTGGCGCAAGTCAACGCGTGGCAATGGCTTGCGATCCGGCAGTGCGAGATCGATACGCGCACCCAGGAAATCACCGCGACGCAGAACTTTGGCGAACAAACGCATCTGGCCGCTGGTACGTCCGCGCTCGCCCTGAATACGGGCGGTTGGCAGAGCGGTTTCCTGACAAACGATAGCGACGAAGTCATCACCGAGCTGGTCCAGCTCGTCGGCGATAGCATCAAGGAATTCTGCACGGCGAGCCGGGCTCAACTGGCGGTATTCAAGAAAGGCGCCTTTGGCTGCCAGTGCTGCTGCGTCAATTTCCGCGTCAGTAGCCTGGTAAAAGCTGTAGGGCAGGGCTTCGCCAGTAGTGGCGTCGAGACTTTTGTGTTGCGGCTCGCCAAGTGCGCTACGTGCGCCTGCGATGAAGTTGTGGCCGAGAACATTAGGCATCTTTGTCTCCTGTTTTTATTTGCGGGTTTAATCAGGCTGATGCCTGTCTTAGAGATCTGCCAACCGTTCGATGACGGTAATGTGAGCTTACCAGCAACTGCACGGCTCAACATGTTGACAGTCATCGTACAACTATGGGTATGACTGCGCAACCATGGAGATTCCATGCTGGCCTGCAATTTTACCCGCTGGCCATTAACCCCGTAGGACCAGCTTTAGCCGGAAAAAGTGGTGTTTCCGCCGAAAAAATTTAGCGAACGTTCCGACGTCCTCCCGGCTAAAGCCGGTCCTACGGAATTGCATAGATCCTGTGGGAAATTCTATGTTTGCCCACGTCATCAGTGATTCCTGTGGGAGCGAGGCTTGCCCGCGATAGGGACACCACGATTCAGCAGGTTCAACGCGTTATCGTTCATCGCGGGCAAGCCCGACTCCCACATGAGATTGCGCTCTTCCGTAGGACCGGCTTCAGCCGGGAGGGCGTCGGGACATCCTCTAAATATTCTTCGCCTGAAATACCGTCCTCCCGGCTAAAGCCGGTCCTACGAGATCAAGCTTGCAGGCGAACACAGAATTTCACCCATTACCGAATTTCAAGTCGATACTTTCGGTTCCCCGGCAACGGTCCCCTTAACCTTTAATCCCCGCAACGCATCAATCACCTCACGCAGCGCGCGATTGACCGGTTTGTCCTGGCGCAGCACCAGGCTCAGACTGCGGCTCAAAGGTGGCGTCAGGCTGCGGATTTGCAGGTTACGCTGATGGTGAGCATTGGCCACCGCAATACGTGGGACGATGCTATAACCCAGCCCGGCAGAGACCATTTCTTTAATGGCTTCGATGCTACCCAATTCCATTACCGGGCTGGGCCTGACACCCGCATGCTGAAACCACTGGTTGATCAGCAAGCGCGTGCTGCTGCCTGCTTCGAATACCACCAGCGGCAAACTGCTCAGGGCGTCGCCATCGATCGACGGCTTCAGGTCGGTCTGGTCAGGTGCAAAGATCGCCACCATTTCGTCCTCCAGCAATGTTGTGGCGTGCAGGCTACGACCGGCCGCTGGCAAGGTGACCAGGGCGAGGTCAATACGGTTTTCTTCCACGGCTTTGAGGATAGTCTCTGTATTGCCGGTGCAAACCCGTACATCCAGCTTTGGGAACGCCGTGCGCAAGGTTTTCAGGATCGGCGGCAACAGATGAATGCAGGCGGTGGCGCCGGTGCCAATCACGACTTGTCCGGCGACGCCTTGAGCATGGCTGGCGAGATCCTGGAGTGCATCATCAATCACCGAATCAATACGACCGATATGGCTCAGCAAGGTAAGCCCCGCAGCCGTCGGTTTCAGACGTTTGCCGACGCGCTCGATCAGGCGCAGGTTAAGGCGTTGCTCCAGCAGGCGAATATGCAAGCTAACCGCTGGTTGCGTGAGGTTCAGCGTAGTGGCCGCGGCTGAAAAGCTGCCCTGATGAATGACCTCGGAAAAACTGTTCAAGTGATTCAGATTCAATGCTTGCATGGCAAAGTTTTACTTATGCTGAGGATGATTAATCATAGCTTTATTAAGGTCGGTGGGGTCGGCATGATTGCCGCACTTGCAATCGTTACCGAGAATGAAGATGAATCACGATCTAATCCTGCGCACTGCTCGCGAGGATGACATGCCTGTTGTACAGGCTATCTACGCACACCATGTGCTGACCGGCATTGCCAGCTTCGAACTGCAGCCGCCATCAGTGGAGCAGATGCTGGAACGTCGTGCGGAGGTGCTTTCGCGCAAATTGCCGTACCTGGTCGCCGAATTGGCTGGAGCAGTGGTGGGCTATGGTTACGCCACGCTGTATCGACCGAGGCCCGGCTACCGTTTTACGGCGGAAGACTCGGTGTATATGGCTGAGGGCATGGGTGGCAAGGGGATTGGTCAGGCATTGTTGGCTGCAGTCATCGAGCACTGCGTGCAGGGCGGCTGGCGGCAAATGGTGGCGGTGATCGGCAACAGTGAAAACCATGGTTCTCTGCGGCTTCATGAAAAGCTGGGGTTTCGTCGGGTCGGGGTTTTTGAGTCGGTGGGCTTCAAGCACGGACGCTGGGTCGACACAGTGTTGATGCAGCGAGCATTGGGCGATGGTAGCGGCAGCCTTCCGAATGATCAGTAAGGCAGGCAGAGTCGATAGACTATTTGCATATTAGTTTAGAATTTAAATGCATTTTCGGAATAAATTAGCCGGTGATAAGGTTTTAACCAGTCACTGGAAACCTTGAGAAAAGTTATAAAAAAGGGATTTCGGCTGACGGCCCGATTTATCCACTTCTCAAGGAATACCTGCATGGCAGCTTTTGATCAACTCACCCGGCGTCGTTTGCTCGGTTTGACCGGCGTTGCTTTGGCCAGTCCGTTACTGGCTTCTGTTCCCGGTTTCGCCTGGGCTGCCGACGAGCATGCCGGGCACGACGCTGGCGGCGGTGGTGCGGAGCCAGCAGGCACCGGAGAATTCATCAAGCTTGCCGAAACACGCAAACTCAAACTGGCAGTCAATCTCAACGCGGTCTGCCTGGCACCTGTCGTGATCGCCCACGGTCAGGGCTTTTTCACCAAACACAATCTGGACGTCGAGCTGGTCAACTTCGGTAACTCTACTGAAGTGCTGCTTGAAGCCATTGCTACCGGCAAGGCGGATGCGGGTGTTGGCATGGCGTTGCGCTGGCTCAAAGCGTTGGAACAGGGGTTCGACGTCAAACTCACCGCGGGCACCCACGGTGGCTGCCTGCGATTGCTCAGCGCCGTCGACAGCCCGGTGCAGAAACTCGAAGACCTCAAGGGCAAAGCCATCGGCGTCACCGACATGGCCAGCCCGGATCGTAACTTCTTTTCCATTTTGCTCAAGAAGCACGGCGTTGACCCGGTACGTGACGTCGAGTGGCGGCTGTTCCCGGCGGATTTGCTCGGCACCGCGCTGGAGCGCGGTGAAGTACAGGCAGTCAGTGGCAGTGACCCGTTCATGTACCGCCTGATTCAGGGCGGCAAGGCTCGCGAACTGTCAAACAACCTTGTCGAGGAATACGCCAATCTCAGCTGCTGCGTTGTCGGTGTAACCGGCAAATTGGTGCGCGATGAGAAACGCGTCGCGGCGGCTTTGACTCAGGCCATTCTCGAAGCTCATGACTACTCTGTGAAAAATCCGGAGGTCGTCGCCAAGGGCTTCCAGGCTCACGCCCTGAACACGTCGGTTGAAGAAGTGAAAGCCATTCTTCACGACCACACCCATGGCCACCATGCGGTTGGCGCAGCCTTGACCAAGGAAATCGTCAACTATGTGACCGATTTGCAGACGGTTGAAGTGATTCGCAAGAGCACCGACGCCGTGGCCTTCTCCAAGGAGATTACCGCCGATGTCTTCAATTGAAGCCGCGTCGCAGATAGCCGCGCTTGAGCGAGCACCTGCCCGTTTCTGGCGGCAGGGGGCGGTGGCCGTTGTCGCCTGGATTGGCGTCGCGCTGCTGATCGCTTATTTTCCTAACGCCACCCGCAACTGGCCCATGACTCAGGGGCTGGCCAATCTGTGCCTCGCGGTCGCCGCGTTGATCGGCCTGGTGGGTATTTTGGGTCGCTGGTTTCCCGCTGTGCAGCGCCGGGCCTATCCCGCAGGTGCCTGGCTGATTGCCTTGCCAGTGTTGTTAGGAATCTGGGAGTTGCTGACCGCCAAGCTGGCATTGTTGCCGGTGCCGTTCTTTGCGCCGCCACAGGCGCTGCTGGATGTGTATGTCGAAGACTGGCCTCGTCTGGCCGACAGCTTGTTGAACTCGGCGCTATTACTGGGCACGGGCGTCGCATTGGGTGCAGTGACAGGGTTTATTGCCGGTGTCGCGATTGGCTGGTCAACCAGCATCGGCTACTGGTTGCACCCGGTACTGCGCATTCTGGGCCCAGTGCCTTCCACGGCATTGCTGCCGCTGTGCTTCTTCCTGTTCCCCAGCAGCTGGAGTGCCAGCGTGTTTCTCATTGCACTGGCAACCTGGTTCCCGGTCACGGTGCTGACCTGGTCGGGGGTCGCGAGTGTCGATAAAGCCTATTACGACGTTGCCCGGACGCTGGGCGCGAAGCCGGGCTTTCTGATTTTCAACGTGGCAATCCCGGCTGCACTGCCTCACGTATTCGTCGGTCTGTTCATGGGGCTGGGCGCGTCGTTTTCTACGCTGGTCGTTGCCGAAATGATGGGCGTGAAATCAGGCATCGGTTGGTACTTGCAATGGGCTCAAGGCTGGGCTGCCTACGCCAATATGTATGCGGCGTTGCTGATCATGGCGCTGGCCTGTTCCGGCTTGATTTCCGGGCTGTTCCTGATTCGCGATCGCTTGCTGGCCTGGCAACAAGGAGCCATGAAATGGTAGCCACTGCATCTGCTTCAACGGTTTCCAGGCCGGCTGGCCTGGCGCTACGGATTGAAAACCTGAGTCATGGATTTGCGCTGGACGGACAGCGTTTGCCCGTTCTGGAAAATGTATCGCTGGACGTCGCCCCTGGAGAGTTTGTCGCTTTGCTGGGACCGTCGGGTTGCGGCAAGTCCACCTTGTTGCGACTGGTTGCCGGGCTGGAACCCGCTGATAGTGGCGCTTTGCTCGCTGATGGATTGTCGATTGCGGGCCCTGATCCAAGTCGCGTGGTGGTCTTTCAGGACCCGACGTTGTACCCGTGGCGGCGAGTCTGGGACAACGTTGCACTGGGTTTGCAGGCTCAGGGGTTGCTCAAGACTCACGCTGGTAAAGTCGATGCGGCGCTGGCCACGGTAGGCCTCAGCAGTTTTGCCCGCGCTTATCCGCGGCAACTATCGGGGGGGATGGCTCAGCGTGTGGCGCTCGCTCGTGCGTTGGTCAATGAACCGCGACTGCTGATTCTCGATGAGCCTCTAGGCAAACTCGATTCGCTGACGCGCATTACCATGCAAAAGGAGTTGATCGACCTGTGGCAGCGTCAGGGCTACACCGCGTTGCTAGTGACTCATGACGTGGAAGAAGCCTTGCTGCTGGCCAATCGTGTGATCGTTTTCAGCGACCGCCCGGCCAGCATCAAGGCGCAGCTGACCATCGAACGGCCTTATCCACGCCATCGTGACGATCCGTATCTGGTCGACCTGCGCAAGCAGATTCTGGGGCTGCTCGGGCTAGGGGAGAGCTGGTAGCCGTTTAGAATCGGGCTTGGGCTGAATACTCCGGCCCGTCATTGAAGCAGGCCAGATCAACCAGCAGGGTTTCCCATTCCACGCCATCCGCGAACTGATCCAGATGCGCCTGGCCCGCTTCGGCGTCCGAGGCGGTGATGGTTTTTACCGTCTCCGGTTGGGCCGTGACGCGATCAGGGGTGGGAGTGACTTTGATTGCAAGGCGAGACAGCAGCGACTCTTTGAGCATCAGTAGATAGGACATGAGCGGGTTCCTTTCTGGTGGCGTGAGTATCGACTGCGCCGCACTGTTATTGGACGAAACGCGGGTACAAGACGTTTAATTGGTGCGCCTTGCGGGACGATTGGTCCGGCTGTGCGACGAATAGCGGCCTGACACCATTCCCTTGAAAATAACGTGCCAACCTGGAACGGGCGTTCAGTTTTAAGGGCGGCCTTGATGATTGCGACCGGTTGTCTTTGCCGGTAGGGTAGCTGCCTGTCTGGCAAGGAGCTTGAAATGACTCAGTTAACCCCGCCCGGAGTGGCGGATGCAGCACTCGATCGACCTAAGCAACGTCGCGCGCCGAAAGGCGAGAAGCGCCGCGAAGAGTTGCTCGATGCTGCCTTGCAGGTGTTTTCCCTGGAAGGGTACAGCGGTGCCTCGGTGGCTCAGGTGGCGGCGATTGTCGGCATATCGGTTGCCGGGCTTTTGCACCACTTTCCAAGCAAGATTTCACTGTTGATGGGTGTGCTTGATCGGCGTGACAAGGCCAACAGCCGAATCGCCGAAGAAGTCCGTACCGATAAAAGCCTGACGGGGTTGCTGAGCAGTTTGCGTGCGATCAACCGGTCAAATGCCACGGCACCCGGTGTCGTGCGTGCTTTCACGATTCTCAATGCAGAAAGCCTGGTCGAAGGTCATCCGGCCTGGAGCTGGTTTCAGGATCGCTACGAGTTGATTTACGGAAAGCTGATCGGACAGTTTACCGATCTGGTCAATGCGGGAGAGGTGCGGGCCGATGTCGACCTGCCGGGACTGGTCCAGGAAATCCTGGCAATGATGGATGGTTTGCAGGTCCAGTGGCTGCGCTTTCCGGAGAAAGTCGATCTGGTAGAGCGTTTCGATACCTACATCGCACGGGTCGATGCAGCGATAAGAGTTCGTCCCTGAACCCGTCCGGACCTCGTGAGAGGTCCGGCTCTATCCCTGAATCAGCGCTTAGTTACCGCTTGCGCTGCCTTGAGTGGTGGTGTCATCGGTGGTGTCGTAGCCATCACCTTCGCTGGTATCGGTGTCGCCGGTGCCTTGATCAAGCAAGCCGCCGGTTTTAACTGCCGAATCACGCAGCGTCGAGTTCAGCGCCGAGCGTGGCAGCGGGTTGCTGGTGGTGGTCGACAGTTCCTGACGGAACGGGTTGACCAGCTTGGCGTTCAGGCGGATATCCTGAGACGACGCGCCCACCGACAGGTTGAAGCTGTCTGCGTCCACGACCCATTGCTTGCTGTCCACATCGTAGTAAGCCAGCGAGCGATCGTTGAGCTCGATGGTGACGCGCTTGCTTTCGCCCGGCTTCAAGAACACTTTCTTGTAGCCTTTCAGCTCCTTGATAGCGCGCTCGACTTTCGGGTTCTGCTGACCAACATACAGCTCGGCCACTTCGGAACCACCCACCTTGCCGGTGTTGGTCAGGTCGAACGACACCTTGATTGGCGTGTTGCCCACTGCGACACCCGGAGTAACGGTGATGTTGCTGTAGCCGAAGGTGGTGTACGACAGGCCGTAACCGAACGGATAGAGCGGCTTGATGCCTTTCTTCTCATAGCCACGATAGCCAAGGAGCAGATCGTCCTTGTAGCTCATCGTTTTCAGCGTTTCTTCGTTGTCGAATTTCGGGAAGGTCGCGTAGATCGGGTTATCTTCGATGTTGCGTTCGATACTGATCGGCAGCTTGCCCGACGGGTTGACCTTGCCGAACAGGATTTCAGCCAAAGCCTGACCGCCGTTCTGACCTGGGTAGAACGCGTGCAGCGCAGCTGGAACCTGGTCGATCCAGTCGCTCATCTTCAGGCCTGTACCGCCGTGCATGGTCACCACGGTGTTCGGGTTGACCTTGGCGATGTTCTGAATCAGCTCGTTCTGGAATTCCGGCAAGTCGAAGCTGTGGTCGAAACCTTCACCTTCGTATTCGTTGCTGTTACCCACTGCAACCAGCACGGCATCGTACTGAGACAGGTCCTGCGGAGCAGTCAGCGAAGCCCAGCTCATTTGCACGCCAACCAGGCCGCCCATTGTGGAGAGGTAGCCGTTGCGACGCGAGTATTCCAGCTTGATGTCGTAAGCCTTGCCTGCTTCCAGGTTGACCTTGGCGAACACTGGAATGGTCGGCGGGATGCTGTTACTCGGCAGTGGCTTGCCGTCACCGTTGTCGAGGATCAGCTTGCCGTTCACGTACAGACGTACTGCACCGTCGGCACGGACTTTGAACACTTGATCGCCGCTGGTGGTCGGTGTGATCTGACCGGTGTAGCGAATCGAAGTGTTCGACGTGTCACCGCTGACTGGCAGGGTGTCGGTGGACCAGTCCAGATCAACGTGTTTGTCGGTACGGGTCGCCGCAGCATCACCAGACCAGTTGGCGTTGGTGAAGAACTCGGTTTTCAGGCCGTTGACGCTTTTGCCATCGCTGTCTGCGTGGCTCCAGGTCGTGGTGCTCGGATCCAGCGACAAGCCGTCGATGAACTCGACCTTGGCGTTAGGTGCCAGCTGCTGCAGACCGCTCAGCTCGCTGATGTAGTGAGCTGCCATGACGTTGGCGCTACCGAAACCGGTAGGCGGCGCGTACTTGGCCAGGGTGCCGACCACAGCAATTTTCTTGACCGTCTGCTTGTTCAGCGGCAGCAGGTTGTTGTCGTTTTTCAGCAGTACGATGCCTTCACGTGCAGCGTTCAGAGCAACTTTGTTGCTGGTGGCGCTGTTCATGTTGTGCGCGGTCAACGGCGCTTTGCTGTCGAACTTGTACAGGTAGATCTGCTTCAGGATGCGGCGGACCTTGTCATCGATGGTCGCTACGTCCAGCTCACCGCTGTCAAGGTAAGGCTTGAGGATGGTGCTATTCATCTGATAGCCCATCATGTCCAGGTCGGTGCCTGCCTGAGCGGCATTCAGACCGTGGACTACAGCGTTGTAGTCGCTCTGTACGAAGCCTGGATAGCCCCATTCTGTCTTCAGAATGTCGCGCATCAGGTGTTCGTTTTCGCAAGCGAACTCACCGTTCACTTTCTGGAAGGCGCACATCATCATGGCGACCTTACTGTTCTTCGAAGCGGATTCGAAGGCAGGCAGGGTCATCTCGCGCAATACGCGCTCGCTGATGGTTTCGTCCAGGTTGAAGCGGTTGCTTTCCTGATCGTTAGCCGCGTAGTGCTTGGCGTTTGCCCATACACCACGGGACTGAATGCCGTTGATTACAGCAGGGCTGAGGCTTGCACCCAGGAACGGATCTTCACCGGAGAGGTACTCGAAGGCACGACCGCTGTAGGGCATGCGGTACAGGTTGACACCAGGGCCAGTTACAAACTGGTAGCCGCCGGTGGCAGTGTCATAACCCAGTGCGCGACCCAGATCGATAGCGCGACGCGGGTTCCAGGTAGCCGCCAGGTTAGGGCCGGACGGGTAAACCACGCCCTGAGCGTTGCCTTCGCTGGTGTAACGCACGCCGACGCCGCCGTCAGCGCCATGAATCTGCGGGATGCCATATTGGGTCAATGGCTTCACGTCCCAACCACCGGTGCCGCCGATATAGGCCAGCTTTTCTTCCAGGGTCATTTTTTTCAGGGTTTTTTCTGCGGCCTTCTCGGCACGGCTTACCTTGCCTTCATCCAGGGATGGGCTAGTGGCCGCGCTGGTGGCTGCGTGGACCTGTGATACTGCCAGCGCCAGCAAAGCGAGTGCAGACTTCGCACCGATCATTTTCCGTTTGTTCATGTATTTCTCCGACTACCAATTTTCAAGTTTTATGCTGTTAAAGGCTGCTCAAGTCTGACTGCTCACGAACTTTTATTCGGGCAATACTTCACCTTCTTCGCGACTTTCCGAGTATTAATCTCAGCGCAATAGTTAGTGTTTTAAACGTGTATTTATATTGTAAGAATTATGTGTTTCGTGTCTTTATCTGACATCAATGCGCCACTACAAGATGGCACTTTGATTCGCGTTGGCGGCGTAATTAAGACAATTCTCGACCCGAAATGTCAAACAAAAGCTCGTTTTGGGTGAATTTTTGTTTTTTTTGCTTACAAATTTGAACTCGCGCTAAACCTACTGGTCGATTGGTTTAAGAATTTTCGGTGAGCGATTCATATTCGCTGCTGGCACGATACCGAGGTTCCCCTTAGTTGCGGTTTAATGCCTCTGTTTTTCGGTGGGTATTGCGTAGCTATTTATTATTATTTTGTGGGAGATAGTTTATGAAGTTGCCTCTTATTGGTGCGGGCGTGGTATTGGGTTTTGCACTTTGCGGTGCTGCAATCGCTGCTGAAGCGACCGATGCCGATGCGAAGTCGGGTGCTACCGATTCCACGGTGCTGACCCAGACTCAAGACGCCAAAGTGTTGAAAAAACAGCAGGCCCAGACCACCAAAGGTGGCCGTCCTCTGGACACCACCAAAAACAATTCGCAGAAAACCTCGAATTGATGGTCTAAACGTTTTTCTGCCGGCCTCCTGATCCGATCCCGATTCGGTCAAGAGGCTGGTAACCTTGCCCCTTCGATCTGTACAGATGCCCGCACCTATGTTGTCCGCCCCCGTCGATACCTCCCGATTAGTGATCCCCGATGCCGAGCAGGTTTGCGCCTGGCTGATGGAAAATGCCGGTCTTAAGACCGTTGATCTGGAACGTGCCCGGCGTCTGGCTCAGGAATCGGCTCAAGAATCTGAAGCCGCCGAGCTGCTGGGCCTGCTGACCCGATTGGGTCTGGTCTCCGAATTTGAATTGGCCCGTGCCTGGGCTGCTCTTCTGGGTGCGCCGCTGGTGCTGGCCGAGTCCGCGCCACCGTTGCTGGACCCGTTGCCTCCGTTGACCGAGCGCTTCATGCGTCACTACCAGATCGTGCCGCTGGGTTGGAGCGATGGTGGCTTGCGCGTGCTGGCAGCCAATCCGCACCTGCTGTATCCGTTTCAGGCCGTCGCGTACGCGTGCGATGTGCCGGTCTGGCTGTCGGTTGGCCCGCGCAACGAAGTCGAAACCCTCATCGAGCGTTATTACGGTCAAGGTCGCTCAGCCATGGGCACGCTGATCGAGAACCTCGACGAAGAGGGCGGCTCGCTGGAAGACATCGAACACCTGAAAGACATGGCGTCCGAGGCGCCGGTGATTCGTCTGGTCAACCTGATCCTGCAACGTGCCGTCGAACATCGCGCCTCCGACATCCACATCGAACCGTTTGAAAGCCAGCTCAAAGTCCGCTACCGCATCGACGGTGTCCTGCACGAGGCCGAAGCGCCGCCGTCCAGTTCATCGGCAGCCGTGATCTCCCGGGTGAAGATCATGGCCCGGCTTGATATTGCCGAGCGTCGTCTGCCTCAGGACGGGCGGATCATGCTGCGTATTCAAGGCAAAGAGCTCGACTTGCGGGTGTCCACGGTTCCCACCAGTTTTGGTGAGTCGGTGGTCATGCGTCTGCTGGATCGGCAGACCATCAATTTCGACTTCCCAAGCCTGGGCTTCGACGGCGAGCGCCTCGACGAATTTCTGGAAGTGCTGGAACGTCCTCACGGCATCCTGTTGGTGACCGGTCCGACCGGCTCCGGGAAAACCACCACGCTCTATACCGCGCTGTCCCGGCTCAACACCGCCGAACGCAAAATCATCACTGTTGAAGACCCGGTGGAGTACCAGCTCGAAGGCATCAACCAGATTCAGGTCAAGCCTGCTATCGGTCTGGACTTCGCCGGAGCACTGCGCTCCATCGTGCGTCAGGACCCGGACGTGATCATGATCGGTGAGATGCGTGACCTGGAAACCTGCCGCATCGCGATTCAGTCCTCGCTCACCGGTCACCTGGTGCTCTCGACCCTGCATACCAACAGCGCGGCGGCGAGTATCACCCGTCTGTTGGACATGGGCGTCGAGAGTTATCTGATTGCTTCCACCGTGAACGGCATCCTGGCCCAGCGTCTGGTGCGTCGTCTCGATCCTGCGACCCGCGAAGCGTTTGAAGCACCGCCTGAATTAATAGAAGAGCATGGACTTGATCGTTTTACTGACGAGCGTCCAATCATGCTGTACCGTCCACGCCCCGATGCGCCCGGTGGTGGCTATCGCGGCCGTAGTGCCATCACTGAATTGCTGGTGATGAACGAAGAATTGCGCAGCCTGTTGATGCGTCATGCCGATGCGTCGACGCTGGAGCAAGCGGCTCGTCGCGGTGGTTTGCGGACCCTGCATGAAGAAGGTCTGCGTCAGGCAGTGGCCGGTGTCACCTCTCTTGAGGAAGTCTTGCGGGTGACCCGTGGGGAAGGTAATTGAGCCTGTTTAAATTTCGCGCCCTGGACAGCCAGGGCGTTGCTCAAAATGGCACCCTGGATGCCAAGGATCAGGACGCGGCCGTTGCCGTGCTGCAAAAGCGCGGCCTGCTGGTCCTGCAGATTGACCCTGCGGGTATGGGCGGGCTGCGTAACGCTCTCGGCCGCGGCATGCTTAATGGGGCCGCGCTGGTGAGTTTTACCCAGCAACTGGCGACCTTGCTGGGTGCCGGTCAGCCTCTGGAGCGCTCGTTGGGGATTCTGCTCAAGCAGCCCGGCCAGCCGCAGACCCGGGCGTTGATCGAGCGCATTCGCGAACAGGTCAAGGCCGGTAAGCCGCTCTCGGCAGCGCTGGAAGAGGAGGGCGCGCAGTTTTCTTCTCTTTATATAAGCATGGTCCGCGCAGGCGAGGCAGGCGGTGCGCTGGAAAGCACGTTGCGCCAGCTCAGTGATTATCTGGAGCGCAGTCAGTTGCTGCGTGGCGAAGTGATCAACGCGCTGATCTACCCGGCGTTTCTGGTTGTGGGCGTGCTGGGTTCTCTGGCTTTGCTGCTGGCCTACGTGGTGCCGCAATTCGTGCCGATCTTCAAGGATCTGGGGGTGCCGATCCCGTTGATCACTGAAGTGATCCTTGGCCTGGGTGAGTTTTTAAGTGCTTACGGACTGGCGGTATTGGCCGGGTTGATCGCCTTGATCTGGCTGCTGATGGTGCGTCGCAAGGACCCGGCCCGACGTGAACGTCACGATCGTCGTCTGTTGGGTATTCGCGTCATCGGCCCTCTGCTGCAACGGATCGAAGCCGCTCGTCTGGCGCGAACATTGGGCACACTTCTCAATAATGGCGTTGCGTTGTTACAAGCGCTGGTCATTGCTCGTCAGGTCTGTACTAATCGCGCGCTGCAAGCGCAGGTCGCGCAAGCCGCAGAGTCGGTGAAAGGTGGCGGCACCCTGGCCAGTGCCTTTGGCGCCGAGCCGCTGTTGCCGGATTTGGCCTTGCAAATGATTGAGGTCGGCGAGCAGGCGGGTGAACTGGACACCATGTTGCTCAAGGTCGCGGATGTGTTCGACATCGAGGCCAAGCGCGGCATCGACCGGATGCTCGCGGCGCTGGTACCTGCTCTGACCGTGGTCATGGCCGGGATGGTGGCGGTGATCATGCTCGCGATCATGCTGCCGTTGATGAGCCTGACCAGCAATATCTGAATTTTCGAAAGAGGAAACGATTGTGATGAGTTTCAGCCGTAAACGCTTCAAACCGGGCCGCAGACAAACCGGCTTCACCTTGCTGGAAATGCTCGCAGTTATCGTACTGCTGGGTATCGTGGCGACCATTGTTGTGCGTCAGGTCGGCGGTAACGTCGACAAGGGCAAATACGGTGCGGGCAAGGCGCAGTTGGCCAGCCTGTCGATGAAGATCGAAAGTTATGCGCTGGACGTTGGTTCGCCGCCTAAAACCCTTCAGCAATTGGTGGAGAAATCCGGCAATGCTTCCGGCTGGGCTGGCCCATATGCCAAGCCATCGGACCTCAAAGACCCGTTTGGTCACGCGTTCGGCTATCGCTTCCCGGGTCAGCACGGCACGTTTGACTTGATCTTTTTCGGCCAGGACGGCCAGGCAGGCGGCGAAGGCTACAGCGCCGACCTGGGCAACTGGGAATAATCACCGATCATGAACAGTCGTGCTGCAAGCCGTGGTTTCACCCTGATGGAAATGCTGGTGGTCATCGTGTTGATGAGTATCGCCATTGGCCTCGTAGGGTTCGGTTTACAGCAGGGCCTGAGTGCGGCGAAAGAGCGCCAGACCGTCGGGCAAATGGTCAACGCTTTACGCGCAACACGGGTCAAGGCGATTGTCACCGGGCAACCGGCGCGGACGGTTTTTGATCTCCGGTCGAAAGCCTTCCAGGCCCCTGACCAGCGTATTCATCACTGGCCGCCGGAATTGCAGGTAACTTTGCAGACGGCTGCGGAGATGGGCTCGACTGTCGAGTTCTACCCGGACGGCGGTTCTACCGGTGGCAACCTGACTCTGGTTAATGGTGACCGGCGCTGGCGCATCGACATCGGCTGGCTGACAGGCAGCGTGCAATCCAAGGCGTTGCCATGAGCGGCGGCAGCCAAGGTGGTTTCACCTTGCTGGAAATGCTTGCAGCGCTGACCGTGATGGCGGTGTGCAGCAGCGTGTTGCTGGTGGCATTCGGGCAGAGCGCGCGGTCTTTGCAACAAGTGTCGCAGAGCGACCGCCTGACACATGCGGCGCGTACGATTCTGGATCAGGAGGCCGCCGGACCGCTGGAAAGCGGTACCCGGCAAGGTGTGCTGGCGGGCGATATAAGCTGGCAGCTGGATATACAGCAGATGCCGGGACGCAACGGTCAGGCACGAATGTTCCGGCTGGACCTCGACGTACGTGAACATCAGCGCCGGGCACAGTTCAGCACACTCAGGTTACGTGGCGCAGTCACCGGAGCCGGATCTTGAGACCGACCCAGCGTGGTTTCACGCTGCTGGAAATCATGTTGGTGCTGAGCCTGCTGGGTGTATTGCTCGTTCTGGTGGGCGGCGCGATGCTCGGTGCCAACCGGGCTGTGCTCAAGGCCCAGCGTTACACCACCAGTCTGGATGAGATGCGTGCGGCGCAGAATTTCCTGCGAGATTCCATTGGGCAGGCTTTACCGCTGGACAGTTCGGAAGACGACAGCGAAAGTAGCGGCTTTTTTGTCGGCTCAAGCCAGCGGTTGCAATTTGTTGCCACGTTGCCGGGGGAGCTGGGCGGCGGGATTCAGTTGCACACCCTTGAGGTAAAGGATCGGGAGTTGCAGGTCGCCTTCGCGCAGATTCTGAGCACCGCCGATGGCACGACTTCCAGACCGTGGGGCGACCCACAAGTGCTGGCGCGTAACGTTGAGTCGCTGAGTCTGAGTTACCGAGGGGTCACACCCAAAGGTGAGCCCACTGGCTGGATGGCCGACTGGCCCTGGCCAACGCGCTTGCCGCGAGCGGTGCGTATCGATGCGAAACTCAACGGTCCGGTGCCATGGCTGACTGAAGTGGTGGCGTTGCGGCTGGATCTGTCGGGTGGAGCGGGCGGCCAATGAGGACCGCATCCGACAACCAGCGCAATCAGCGCGGCGTCGCGCTGCTGCTGGTTTTATGGGCTCTGGCGCTGCTCAGTCTGTTGCTCGGCAGCCTGGCCAGTTGGGTGCAACTGGAAAGTCGCCAGGCATTGTGGGCCCGGCAGCACACTCAGGCGCATTTGGCAGCTGAGGCCGGTCTGGCCATGGCAGTAAAAGGTTTGAGTGACCCGCTGGAACGTAAACGCTGGGTCGCCGATGGCCGGGAAGTTGCATTGCGCTTTGATGATGCGCAACTGCGTATCAGGGTGCGCAGCGAGCGCGGCAAGCTGGATTTGAACAGTGCAGTGGCGGGTGATATTGCCCGTCTGGCCCAGGCTTGTGGTGCCGGGAAAGATCAGGCTGCGGCCATGGCCCAGGAGATTGAAAGCCGTCGCGGCTCGGGTTCGCCGCCGCTGCGGGTGATTGAAGAAGTCAGGCAATTACCGGGCATGACTCAGGCGCTATACCGCCAGATGCTGCCGGAAGTGACCTTGTGGAGCGGACTGGACCGGCCTGAACCGGCCTTTGCATCGCCGTTGCTGCGGCGCGCCTTGAACCTTCCAAACCAGAGCGCGGTGGGTAGCGATCCGGGTGAAGTATTGATGATCGAAAGTTACGCGCAACGCCCCGGCGGTTTTCATGCCGAGCTACAGACCACTGTTTTATTGAGCCCATCGGAGGGAAGCGCACAGCCTTATCGGGTCCTGCGTTGGCAAGAATGAATCGACTATTTTCAGCGCGGCAGATGACTTTGCCTGCGCCTTTACTGGCCCTTGCCGAACGTATCGCCCAACAGTGGCGCGGCAGCCTGCTGCAACGTGGCTGGCAATTGTGGCTGGTGGAACTGCGGGCCTGCATGCCCGAGAAACTGCAGCGGCTGTTGATTCACGACACGCCGGAGCATCTGCATGTCTGGCCATTGGTGGAGTCCTTGCCGGTTCTGCCTGCAAACGTACAACAGATTTTGTTGCTGCCGCCGTCAATGGTACTCGTGCAAACCCTGCAACTGCCTCTGGCGGCTGCCCGGGACTTGAACACCGTGGTCGGTTACGAGTTGGATCGATTTACGCCATACGATGCCTCGCAGCTATATTTTGTCGCTCGGCAGGACAAGCGTAGCGGGGCGTTTATTCAGGTCACACTGGTGGCGATTCTGCGTGAGCGGCTGGATGCGATTCTCAGTGAGTGCGCTACCCTCGGTTTGCAGCCGCACGCGGTGGATGTGGGCAGCGATCAGGCGTCTCGTCTTGGGGTTGACCTGCTGCCCGCTCCGTTGCGACCGCGACAGAAGCGCAACGGTCTGGGCCTGCAACGCAAACTCCTCTGGCTGTGCGGCGGCCTGTTGATCGTCGCCATGTTTCTCTGGCTCGACAGTCGCCAGCAATTGCTGGAAGAAATGCAAAGTACCGTCCAGGCGCAAAGAGCCCAGGTCGCGCAGATCCAGAAAATCCGCCAGCAACTGACCAATACCCGCGGCGCAGCCAGTTACCTGATCCAGCGCAAAGCCGCGCAGCCGACGTTTGCTTCGCTGCTCAACGAACTGACGGCTTGCCTGCCGCGCGACACCTGGATAGACCAACTGGAAATCAATGACAGCGCCGAAGTTTCGTTTTCCGGGCAAAGCGCCAAGGCTAGCGCCCTGATCGCTCGGGTGAAAGATTGCCACAGCCTGGACAACGCTCAATTCCAGGGTGTTATCCAGCCTGACCCACAAACCGGCAAGGATCGTTTCTCGCTGCGCGCCCATTTGCATCAGGAGGCCGCAAATGCGCCGACCACTGACCAGCCGTGAACGTCGCGGTGCAGCGCTGATCGTACTGGCGTTGGTGCTGTGCTTCGCCTATTGGCTGCTGATCGACAGTTGGTTCGCCGGGCCGCTGCGTGAAATCGATGCTCAGGCCGACCAGTTACGTGAACAGCAACAGCGCTACGCGGGCTTGCTCAGCCAGGGCAACACGCTGAAAAAACAACTGGAACAGGCCCGCAACGACCCTGCCAGTAGTACCAGCCTGTTGCCCGGCGATGATCCCAGCGCCGTGGCTGCCGATTTGATGCAGCGCATCGCGGACTTGATCAATACTCAAGCAACCACCGGTGGCGGCTGTGCCTTGACCCAGCGCATGCCGATCACGCCGGAACAGGACAGCGCCGAGCCATATCGCCAGGTCAAAGTCAGCCTGACGCTGGAATGCGCCATCGAGCCCTTGACCGCAATTCTCCATGAGCTGGAATACCAGCGACCGTTTCTGTTCGTCGATGAAATGAGCGTGCGCCGTGGCGCTGATGCGCCGAGCAAAGGCGGGGCTGGCAAGCTGGTCGCGCATCTGCTGGTCCGTGGTTATCTGCAACCGGCAGGCGTTGAAGTTGAAGAGGCGTCCGAAGCTCAAGAAGCGCCTGAAACCGAGGAGGATGCCCAATGATCGGTTCATTGCGCTCCACCGAATGGGGCTTGCTCGGTCTGGCGGCCGTTCTCGGTCTGGTCATTACCGCAATTGTCAGCGGTGCTGCCAACTCACCGGACTGGTTGCCGGCACAAGCTCCGCGCTCGCAAAATGACAACGCCGGAAAAGCCCTTGTCGCCCCGAGTGCCACGCTGCAAAGCCTTGCGCCAACCTGGCAAGCCCCGCTGTTCAGTACCGACCGCACGCCGGATCGCTCGGTTGGAAAAGCTCAAGCGTCCAGTCTCGCGGGACTGACGTTGACCGGTATCATGATCGACGGCGAACTGCGGGTTGCCTTGATCAAGCGTACTGACGGACCACCGCTGAAAGTACACCAGGGCGAGTCACTGCCCAATGGCTGGAAGCTGGAAAAGCTGACCCCTATGCAAGCCGATTTTTCTTCCGACGGCCGCACCCAAAGCCTGGCGCTACGTGCGCTGCGTTTGCCGCCGCCGTCCAAAACACCACCGATTTCTCTTCCTCGCGAGTCCACCCAGTAAATGGCTACTTCTTCAGGCGTTCGTCAATTCCCTCGCTTGCGCACTCCCATGTTGTGCCTGGCCACAGCTGTCGCCCTCGGCGGCTGTGCCTCCACGCCCAACAACTACGATCAAGACAGCGACATGTTGCGCGAGGCCCTGAACGGCACCGGCTCGCAACGTCCGCCGGTTGATCCGCGCAGTGAGCAGGTTCCGCAGGAAGCGTCGCAGCCTCAACCCGCCACAGCGCCTACCCGGCAGTTGATCCGTGGCAACCAGCAATTCGTGCGCAAGCCGACGGCCGCTTCATCATCTTCAGCACCTGCCGGTCGTGATTCCGAAGTCGGTGATATCGTCTTCAACTTCACCAATCAGCCCATTGAAGCCGTGATCAACAGCATCATGGGCGACCTGCTGCACGAGAACTACAGCATTGCCCAGGGCGTTAAAGGTGATGTGAGCTTTTCGACCTCCAAGCCAGTCAACAAGCGGCAAGCGCTGTCGATCCTCGAGACGCTGCTCTCCTGGACTGACAACGCGATGATCAAGCAGGGCGATCGCTACGTGATCCTGCCTGCCAATCAGGCCGTGGCGGGCAAGCTGGTGCCTGAGATGACCGTCTCCCAGCCAGCGGCGGGTATGTCCGCACGTCTGTTCCCGCTGCGCTATATCTCCGCTACC
The DNA here is from genome assembly GCF_014357575.1 of Pseudomonas folii. Classification (GTDB taxonomy): domain Bacteria; phylum Pseudomonadota; class Gammaproteobacteria; order Pseudomonadales; family Pseudomonadaceae; genus Aquipseudomonas; species Aquipseudomonas folii. Next base: position 46,014 of record NZ_JACONW010000018.1, read on the forward strand.
GAGATGCAGAAACTGCTCAAGCCGTTCGCCCGTGAAAACGCGTTCCTGCTGGTTGATCCGGCACGCAACGTATTGAGCATGTCGGGTACGCCGGATGAACTGGCCAATTACCAGGACACCATCGACACCTTCGACGTTGACTGGCTCAAGGGCATGTCGGTAGGCGTGTTTGGCTTGCAGCGCGCCTCGGTCGGCGAACTGATGCCGGAACTGCAAAAGATGTTCGGCCCCGACAGCGGTATGCCGTTGGCGGGCATGGTGCGTTTCCTGCCTATCGAGCGGACCAACTCCGTGGTGGCGATTTCTTCGCAGCCGGAGTACCTGCGTGAAGTCGGCGACTGGATTCGGACCATCGACGAAGGCGGCGGCAACGAGCCGCAAATGTACGTCTACGACGTGCGCAATATGAAAGCCACCGACCTTGCCAAATACCTGCGCCAGATCTACGGTAACGGCGCGATCAAGGACGATTCGGCGGCCAAGGTTGCGCCAGGACTCAGGACCCGTAGCCTGTCGTCGCTAAGCTCCGGCGGCACCTCCAATGGCATGAACAACAGCACCGGCGGTTTCGGTGGTGTGGGCGGCATGGGCGGCACCAGCAGCGGCATGGGGATGGGCAACAACCAGAACCAGGGCATGGGCAGCGGCGACGAAGAGCAAGACAGCGAAAGCAGCGAAGAAAACCTCGACAGCGAATCCGACACCAGCGCGGAGCAGGGCGGCGGCACCGGCAACACGCCCAAGGGCATCGATGCCAGCACCCGTATCACTGCACAGAAGAGCAGCAACCAGTTGCTGGTTCGTACCCGCCCGGCGCAGTGGAAGGAGATCGAAGCGGCCATCAAGCGCCTCGATAACGCGCCGCTGCAAGTGCAGATCGAAACGCGGATTCTCGAAGTCAATCTGACTGGCGACCTCGACCTTGGCGTGCAGTGGTATCTGGGGCGTCTGGCGGGTAACTCTGGCACCACTAACATCGCCAATGCCGCTGGCAGTCAGGGCGCATTGGGCGGCGGCGGAGTGACAGTGGGTGATTCCTCGCTGTTCTACTCGTTCGTCAGCAGCAACCTGCAGGTCGCACTGCGTGCGCTGGAAACCAACGGCCGCACCCAGGTGCTGTCCGCGCCGTCTCTGGTGGTGATGAACAACCAGCAGGCGCAGATCCAGGTCGGCGATAACATTCCGATCAGCCAGACCACGGTCAACACCACCAACTCCGATACCACCCTGAGCAGCGTCGAATACGTGCAGACTGGTGTGATTCTGGATGTGGTGCCACGGATCAATCCGGGCGGCCTGGTGTACATGGACATCCAGCAGCAGGTCAGTAATGCGGACACGTCTACTATCACCGATACGCAGGCCAATCCGAGCATTTCCACCCGTTCGGTCTCGACTCAGGTTGCCGTACAAAGCGGCCAGACGGTGCTGCTTGGCGGTCTGATCAATCAGAACAATTCCGAGACCACCAGCTCGATACCGTATCTGGGCAATATTCCCGGTCTGCGCTGGTTGTTTGGCACAACCAGCAAATCCAAGGCGCGCACCGAGCTGATCGTGCTGATCACGCCCCGTGTGATCACCAGCAGCAGCCAGTCCCGTCAGGTGACGGATGATTATCGTCAGCAAATGCAGTTGCTGCGTCCGGAAAGGGTCAGCCACACCGGCATCGACGACTGATCCTTACCCCCACTCAGCGCTGTCCTGAAGACAGGCAGCGCTCATCCGAGGTCTTGATTAATGTTGAAAGTGTTCGCCTTCATGTTGTTCGCCATGTGCGGGCTGGCTCAGGCCGCGCAGCCATTGTTGCGCGATCTGCCATTGGCTTATGTGGAGCAGGCCAGCACTGAAGTAAAAGACAAGCCGCTGGTTATCTTTTTACATGGCTACGGTGGCGATGAAACCAATCTGCTCAGCTTCACCTCGCTGATGCCGAGTGACTACAACTACCTGTCGGTGCGCGCGCCGATGAATGCACGGGAGGAGGGCTATCAGTGGTTCACCCCGAAGCAGGATTCTGCCTATTACGACGGCGTAACGTCGGACCTTCAAAGCAGCGGGAAATTGCTGAAGCAGTTCATCGAACAGGCGACGCGCAAATACCAGACCCAGCCGTCAAAGGTCTTTCTGGTGGGCTTCAGCCAGGGCGCGATGATGAGCTACGAAGTGGCTCTGCGTGATCCCGATCTGGTGGGAGGCTTTGCAGCGTTGAGTGGCCATATGCTGCCGGTGCTCAAGGCCGAGCTGAAGCCTGAGCCGACGCGGCAGAAGCTCGCAGTCTTCATCGGCCACGGCACAGCTGACACACTGATCCCGGTGCAAGGCGCGAGCGACGCCGAGGCGTACCTGAAAGCGTTGGGGCTAAAGCCGCAGTACCACGCCTATACAGGATTGCCTCATGGTGTGAATGAGACTGAGGTCAAGGATTTGGCGGGTTGGCTGGAGAGGGTTATTAACGCTCGTTAACGGGTTGATTGCACCGTATGTCGCTGGCACAGCGTCTGGGCTCCAGGTAGGAGGCAACTTGTTGGCGAGAGGACTTGATGCGGTGATTCAGGTCTGCCGCCTCGCGAACAAGTTCGCTCCTACCGCGTGGCACGAGGTGTCAGGTAGGAGGCAAACTGTTGGCGAGAGGGCTTGATGCGGTCATTCAGCTCTGCCGCTTCGCGAACAAGTTCGCTCCTCCGCGTGGCGCGAGGTGTCAGGTAGGAGGCAACTTGTTGGCGAGAGGGCTTAATGCGGTGATTCAGCTCTGCCGCTTCGCGAACAAGTTCGCTCCTACCGGTTAGGGCTAAGTCAGGTAGGAGGCAACTTGTTGGCGAGGGGGCTTGATGCGGTGATTCAGGTCTGCCGCCTCGCGAACAAGTTCGCTCCTACCGGTTCGGGCTGAGTCAGGTAGGAGGCAACTTGTTGGCGAGGGGGCTTGATGCGGTCATTCAGCTCTGCCGCCTCGCGAACAAGTTCGCTCCTACCGGTTAGGGCTAAGTCAGGTAGGAGGCAACTTGTTGGCGAGAGGGCTTGATGCGGTGATTCAGGTCTGCGCTTCGCGAATGAGTTCGCTCCTACCGCGTGGCGCGAGGTGTCAGGTAGGAGGCAACTTGTTGGCGAGAGGGCTCGATGCGGTAATTCAGGTCTGTCGCTTCGCGAACGAGTTCGCCCCTACAGGCACTCCTAAAGGAAGATATCCAGCCGCTTCAACCGCGACGCCAATGTCGTCGGTTTCAAACCCAGCAACTCTGCTGCACCTCCTTTGCCGAACAACTTGCCATTACAGGCCTTGAGTGCCGCCTGCATGTTGCTTCGTTCCAGTTCTCTCACTTGAGCGTCGGTCATGATGCTCTTGGCGGAAAGCAGAGCAGGGGCGGCTTCGATTTTGTTGGGCTCATCCGGCAAGTCCATATTCAAATCCGCGCCGTGGGAGGTAATGAGTGCGCGTTCGATGACGTTCTGCAACTCACGAATATTACCCGGCCATGAATAGCGCTGCAGGCGTTCGATATCGCTGTTGCGCAAGCGTCGGCCTGGCATGTTCAGGCGTTTGGCGGTCTGCTTGAGGAAGTGCGCAGCCAGCGGCGCAATGTCCATCGGCCGCTCGCGCAGGGCGGGGGACTGGATCGGAAAAACGTTCAGACGGAAATACAAATCCTCGCGGAAATGCTTGGCGGTCACCTCCTGACGCAAATCGCGATTGGTGGCCGCGATGATCCGTACGTCGACCTTACGGGTGCGTTCCTCACCCACGCGTTCGAACTGACCTTCCTGTAAAACCCGCAACAGCTTGCTCTGCAACTCCAGTGGAATCTCGCCGATTTCATCAAGGAACAGCGTGCCGCCATCCGCCAGTTCAAAACGTCCGACGCGGTCACGAATGGCCCCGGTAAACGCGCCGCGAATATGGCCGAAGAATTCGCTTTCAAATAACTCGGTGGGAATCGCCGCGCAGTTGACCCTGATCAACGGGTTGGCGCTGCGTCGACTGGCTTGATGGATCGCCCGGGCAATCAATTCTTTACCGGTGCCGGACTCGCCATTGATCAACACGCTGGCGTCGGTCGGCGCCACGACGTCGATCTGTTTGATGATTTTCAGGATCGGCTCGCTCTGGCCGACGATTTCCCGAAAGTTGTGTTCGATGTGAATTTCTTCCTGCAGATACGCGTTTTGCTCTTCAAGGCGCTGCTTGAGCACCTTGAGTTCTTCGAGCGCGTTGTGCAGCTGGTTCTCCGTGGTCCGCCGCTCGGTGATGTCGCGGAATACCACCACCGCACCGGCAATTCGACCATCGGCAATCACCGGCGTGCTGGTGAACTCAACCGGGAACGAGCTGCCATCCCGACGCCAGAAGACTTCCTGCCGACCCTCATGAACCACACCATCGCGTACCGCTTTATAAATCGGACAGTCTTCCACCGGGTAATGGCTGCCGTCGGCGTGGGTGTGATGGTGGATGCGGTGGATGTTCTTGCCGATCATGTCGGCCGGTTCCCAGCCCAGCATGCGTGCGCCTGCCGGGTTGACGAACGTGGCCAGGCCATCGGTGTTGATACTGTAAATGCCGTCTCCAACGGCGCTGAGCAGCAACTGGTTATCGCGCTCGGTTTCTTGGAACAGGTTGAGAATATTGCGCCATTCCAGCAGGCCGCCACGCATGGTGCGCTCGGTATGGGCCTGATCACGCTGATACTTTTCATGACTGGCTTCACGCATCACCAGAATCAGTTGCGGGTTGCCTTTGACCTGCAGGATGGTCGCCGACAACTCCAGCTCGATGCGCTCGCCGGTCTTGCAATTGCAGCTCAGGTCTTCAGTCCAGCCACGGCCTTTATTCATCACCGCTTGAGTAAAGACGATCAGGTCGGCCAGTTGATGACCGAACAACTTGCTGACCGGCAGTTCCAGCAGTTCCTGACGTGGATAGCCGAGCAACTTGCAGGTCGCTACATTCAGGTCGCCGAAGCGATCTGCCACAGGGTCGAGCAGGGCGATGGCCTCGGCGCAGTGCTCGAACACCATGTGCCGCGAGGAATAGGCCAGGTCGGCCCAGCCGGTCAGTGAATCTGGCTCGCTCATTACGAAATCTCGTGATTCAGCGCTACGAAGATTCGTATTTCTACGGGAATGCGTGATCCGGCGATAGGCTCAGATAGATCCGTAAAAACCGGATCAGATTTAAATAGGCTAATTAATCAGTGACTTAGCCCACATACGCATAGCAATTTTATTTTTGGCACGGCGTTCGCTCTCTCCCTTGTGTCACCCCGGCGGTTGCAAGCCGCTGATAAAAACATGACTTACTGGAGAACGACGATATGCCAAGCGTGGACATTGCTCACTATCAAGACGGCGACTTCCTGGTCAATTACGAAGAAAAAGTCTTCGAGGACGTCAAAGCCGAACCCGGCGAAAAAGCCCTGCTCACGTTTCACACCATCGCTTTCGAAGGTTCTATCGGGTTGGTCAACATGCTCCAGGCCAAGCGTCTGCTGCGCAAAGGCTTCGAGACCAAAATCCTGTTGTACGGGCCAGGCGTGCAACTGGGTGTGCAGCGCGGCTTCCCGACCTTGGGCGCAGAAGCCTTCCCAGGCCATTTGGCAGTGAACAACCAGATCAAGGCGTTCATGGCGGAAGGCGGCGAAGTCTACGCCTGCCGTTTCGCCTTGCAGGCTCTGTACGGCCAGACCGAAAAAGCCCTGATCGAAGGTATCCGTCCCATCAATCCGCTGGACGTCATGGACCTGCGCCTGCTGATGCGCCGCGAGGGCGCGATGATTATCGATACCTGGACCGCGTAACAGAACAAGCGGTGCCTGCATGGAATGCATTCTTTGTGGGAGCGGTGCTTGCCCGCGATACATGAGACGCGGCTAGAAGACACACCGCGTTATCGTTTATCGCGGGCAAGCCTCGCTCCCACATTGAAGTCTCGTTTCAATCAGATTTTTGTGTGTTGTTGATGAAAGCCTCCCAAATTTTCAGGACCTCCACCATGACCACCATCCGCGCCGCCGCCGTTCAGTTCAGCCCGGTGCTGTATTCCCGGGAAGCCACTGTCGCCAAGCTCTGCACGACCTTGCTGACGCTGGGGCGCGAGGGCGTGCAGTTCGCGGTTTTTCCGGAAACCGTGGTGCCGTATTACCCCTATTTCTCCTTTGTCCAGCCGCCGTTCGCCATGGGCAAGGAACACCTGAAACTCCTTGAGCAATCCGTCACGGTGCCTTCCGACGTGACCCGACAGATCGGTGAGGCTTGTCGTGAGGCAGGGATCGTCGCGTCTATCGGCGTCAATGAGCGCGATGGCGGCACGCTCTACAACGCGCAGTTGTTATTCGATGCCGACGGCACGCTGATTCAGCACCGGCGCAAAATCACACCGACGTACCACGAGCGCATGGTCTGGGGGCAGGGCGATGGGTCGGGATTGCGCGCCGTGGACAGCGCCGTCGGACGCATTGGCTCGCTGGCCTGCTGGGAGCATTACAACCCGCTGGCCCGCTATGCGTTGATGGCCGATGGCGAGCAGATTCATGTGGCGATGTTTCCCGGCTCGTTGGTCGGGGACATTTTTGCCGAACAGATTGAAGTCACCATTCGCCATCACGCCCTTGAATCAGGTTGCTTCGTGGTCAACGCCACAGCCTGGCTGGACGCCGATCAGCAAGGGCAGATCATGCAGGACACCGGCTGCGGTCCGGGGCCGATTTCCGGCGGGTGCTTCACGGCTATTGTCTCGCCGGAAGGCAAATTGCTCGGCGAGCCGCTGCGTTCGGAGGAAGGCTGGGTGATTGCCGATCTGGATCTGGCGCTGATCGACAAGCGTAAACGCATGATGGATTCGGTGGGGCACTACAGCCGCCCGGAACTGCTTAGCCTGCTGATTGACCGCACGCCCACCGCTCATGTGCACGAACGCGCAGCGCAGTTGAAAACCGAGGAGCTTGCCCATGCAGACCAATGAATTGCTGGCCGAGCTGCAATGTCACGGGGTGCGCTGGCCCGCTGCGCAGAACGGTTTGTCGCGGCAGGGCGGAGCAGGGCCGTCGGACCACAAGGCGCTGAGTTTCGGCAGCCGGACCATGATGGTGCCGATCCTCAATCAGGCCTCTCAGGATTCTCCGTATCAGGCGCAACCCAGTGAAGATGGCAGCCAGGCGCTGATCTTTCGACAGGGTTTGCAGGTCGGCGAAGTGAAAATGCCCGGCGTGCCGAAGTTTTACGGGTTGAGCACCGATGACGGCATTCCATACTGGAAAATCGCCACTTTGCACAGCAGCGATGTGCTCGCAACGACCGTTCTGCAGCATTGCATTCGTTTCAATGATCGCGGCACTTCTTGTCAGTTCTGCGCCATCGGCCAATCCCTGGCAGCGGGTAAAACCATTGCCCGCAAACGTCCGCAACAACTGGCGGAGGTTGCGAAAGCGGCGGTTGAACTGGACGGCGTCAAACACATGGTGATGACCACCGGTACGCCACAAACGCCTGATCGCGGCGCTGCCATTCTGTGTGAGTCCGCAGCCGCGGTGACGGCCGCAGTTGATCTGCCGATTCAGGCGCAATGCGAGCCGCCGGACGACGATGCGTGGTTCACCCGTTTGCGCGACAGCGGTGTGGTGTCACTGGGTATGCACCTGGAAGCGGTCACGGACGAGGTTCGTCAACGGATCATGCCGGGCAAGGCCGAAGTGCCCCTGACCCGCTATTTCGAGGCGTTCAGCGCAGCGGTCGACGTGTTCGGTCGTGGTCAGGTCAGTACATACATCCTTGCCGGACTGGGCGACAGCGAATCGGCGATCACCGAGATGAGCGAGCGCTTGTGCGAGTTGGGGGTGTATCCCTTCGTTGTGCCTTTTGTACCCATCGACGGCACGCCACTGGCCCGTCATCCCAAACCCGACAGCGCCATGATGGCCCGCTTGTACCCGCAGATCGGCGCCAGCCTGCGTCGTCACGGTTTGCATTCCGAACAGATCAACGCCGGTTGCGCCAAGTGCGGCGCGTGCTCGGCACTGAAGAACTACGAGTAAGCCGGTTTACCCAGGGAGAAGCGCTCATGTCCAGCCTTGCCTTTGCTCTTGTCGACAGCACGTTCGAGCCTTTTCGTGCCGGTGAGCTGTTGGTTAAACCAGCCACGGAACATTGGGAGAAACAGGCGTATTACGCACTGCGCCGTGCGGTGTTCTCCGATGAGCAACAACTGTTGGCGCAAGACAAGGACGGTCACGACTTTCAGGCGATTGCGATTGTCGCGTTGGCCGGCAGTTGCGGCATGGCCGATCAGGTGGTCGGCGCGGTACGGATTTACCAGCCCGAACCTGGCGTGTGGTTTGGCGGACGTTTGTGCGTTGCGCCGGCCTATCGACGCCACAGCATGATAGGCAAGGCCCTGGTCAATGAAGCGGTGTCGCGGGCCAAGGAGCTGGGCTGCGAAATCTTTCACGCCACCGTACAAACGGCTAACGAGCTGTATTTCCAGACGCTGCACTGGGAGACCCTGAATCATCTTGAGTTGCTCGGGCAACCTCATTGCCTCATGCAGGCCGATCTGACGCGCTACCCCTTCATGCCGCGTCAGGTATCTCTGCGCACGTTGAAGGCTGCTCGCCATGCATGAGATCGACGATCTGCCAGCGCTGCTCGAACTGTTGCGCACCACCCCGGCGATGCTCTCCAAAAAGGCGATTCAGCAGCCCGCAGCGGTCATCGGCAACGCGGACAAGGTATTGAGCCGTGCCGAGATGTACGCCTTGCCCGGTGACGACACGGCAGCCATTGCCTGCGGCGAGCATTATCAGCTGTTGGCGATTGAAGGTATGTTGCCCGGATTCGTCAGCGCCGCACCTTGGTTCGCGGGCTGGTCGGCAGTAATGGCTAACGTCAGCGATATCACCGCCATGGGCGGTCGGGCTACCGCAGTGGTCAATGCGTATTGGCACCATGATCAGGACGCCGCGCAGCAGGTGTTGGCCGGGATTCGCGCCGCGTGTGAAGCCTACGGTTTGGTGCTCGCGGGCGGGCATACCAGCCTGGCCAACGGCAACCCGACGGCGTTGGCTGTGGCGATTACCGGGATCGCCAGCAAATTGCTGTCCAGCCTGCATGTCGCGCCGGGGCAGGTGATTGCCATGGCGGTTGACCTCGAAGGCCAGTGGCACGCGGACACAGCCTATTGGAAGGCCTTCGAGGGTGTCCCGGCCTCACGGCTGCGCAGCAAGCTTGACGTGCTACCGCGGCTGGCCGAAGCGCAGTTGCTGCATGCCGCCAAGGACATCAGCAACGCCGGGGTATTGGGCAGCCTGCTGATGCTGTTGGAGGCCACCGGTTGTGGCGGGCATGTGGATTTGAATGCGCTGCCATGCCCGCCGGATGCTGATCCACAGCGCTGGCTGCAAGTCTTCCCCAGCTACGGCTTCCTCATGACTCTGAATGAAAAGGACTGGCCCAGTGTGCAGGCTGCCTTTGCGTTTGAAGGGCTGTGCTGCGAACGCATCGGTCAGGTCAACGCCAGCGCTGAGCTGACTGTGCAGACGGGTTTGCAACACGCGTCATTCTGGAATCTCGCCGAGCAGGCCTTTACCGGCTTCAGTTACGCCCACCTTGATCTGTCCTCATTGAATACCCAACAGGAGCACTGACATGCCCGCTGTCAATTTCACCATTCGCTGGCCCAACGGCAAAGAAGCCTCCGGCTATTCACCTTCGACGGTGATTTACGACCACTTGCAGGAAGGCGCCAGTTATCCGCTGGCGGACTTTCTTCAGCGTATCGAAGGCGGCCTTAACAACGCCTCGGAGCGGGTCAAACAGGTCAAAGGCTTCTACTGCAGCTCGGCGATGGACACCCTCAACTCCCTGAAGGGCCAGGCCATGCGTCAGGAAGAGGGCGCGGTGCAGGTGATCAGTATGCGCACTGAAGGCGGCGGGCGGGTGCCTGGCTCGGGATGGAGT
>NZ_JACONW010000180.1 GCF_014357575.1 Pseudomonas folii
CGAATTCATTCGGGAGGGCTGCATTTCAGGCGATACACAGGCCGCGGATGTACATCCCCCTCGCGAACACGTTCGCTCCTACCGGGCCTGCGTTCATGCGCCAACGCGGTAGGACCGAATTTATTCGGGAGGGCAGCATGTCAGGCGATACACAGGCTGCGGATGTACCATCCCCCTCGCGAACAAGTTCGCTCCTACCGGTCCAGCGTTCATGCGCCAACCCGGTAGGACCGAATTCATTCGGCAGGGCTGTATGCCAGGCGATACACAGACTGCGACGGCCCCCTCGCGAACAAGTTCGCTCCTACCCGTCCAGCGTCCATGCGCCAACCTCGGTAGGACCGAATTCATTCGGGAGGACTGCCTGTCAGGCGATACACAGTCTGCGGATGCACCATCCCCCTCGCGAACAAGTTCGCTCCTACCGCTGTTAAATGAAACATACGGATACACCTTCATCTTCCCGTAACGCAGCCGATAGCTTGCTAACGTCATTCTGTGAGTTCAGCCCGCATGACACTGCGTAATCTTGGAATTGCCCTTCGCGCCGCTCTCTGTTTCTCCCTCATGGCCTTATTCGTTCTGTTCCTCGGTGTGATGAGTCTCGACAAAATGTCTGGCCTCAACAAAAACACTACGGACCTCGGCGGAGGCTGGCTGAAGTCCACTCGGCTGCTGGGAGAGTTGGCTGATACCACCTAGCGCTTCCGTACCATGTCTTATCTCATCATGGTCAATCGCACTCAGGCGGATATCGACAAAGCAGAAGCCCGTCTTGAAGTCCTGACCAAGAAAGCCAATACGATTGTCGCTGCATACGCTCCTTTGGTTCGCAGCTCGGAAGAGGGCACGAAGTTTCAGCAGTTCAAAGAAGCGCTGAGCAACTACCTGGTTGCTCAAGACAAACTGCGTCAGGCGTCACTCGCCAAGCGTGACGCTGAGATTCCAGGTTTGATCAGCGGTGAGCTCAAGAAGTATTCAGATCAGATGGCACCACTGGTCGACAGTCTGCTGGAGCTTAATCGCCAAGGCGCAGATGCCGCCGTTGCAGAGTCTGCGAGTGAGTACATCAGCGCACGTAACATCATCATTGCCGTCCTGGTTCTGACTGCCGTATTGACGGTCCTGCTGGCAGTGCTACTGACTCGCAGCATCGTTCGTCCGCTCAGTGAGGCGGTACGTGCCGCGGAAGACGTTGCGCGTGGTGATCTGACGACTACGGCTCAAGTGAACGGTCGTGATGAAGTCACGCGCCTGCAGCAAGCGCTGCAAACCATGCAGATGAACCTGCGCGACACCCTGCAGCGTATTTCCGGCTCGGCCACTCAAGTGGCTTCTGCGGCCGAAGAGCTTAATGCGGTGACCGAGGAAGGTTCGCGATCCTTGCAGCAGCAAAATAACGAAATCGAACAGGCCGCCACTGCCGTCAACGAGATGACGGCCGCTGTCGAAGAAGTGGCCAGCAACGCAGTCAACACCTCCACTGCTTCGCAGCAGTCCAGCACCTCGGCCATGCAAGGTCGCCAGCGTGTGCAGGAAACGGTTAATGCTATCCAGCAGATGACCACGGATGTCGAAGTCACTTCCGAGCAGATTCGCAGTCTGGCTGCCCAGACTCAAGATATCGGTAAGGTTCTGGATGTAATTCGCGCCATCGCTGAGCAGACCAACCTGTTGGCCCTGAACGCCGCCATTGAAGCTGCTCGCGCCGGGGAGGCCGGACGTGGTTTTGCGGTGGTAGCTGACGAAGTCCGGGCGCTCGCCCATCGTACTCAACAGTCCACGCAAGAAATTGAAGTCATGGTCAGCGGCATTCAGCAAGGTAGCAGCAAGGCTGTGGCTTCTATGCAGAACAGTAGCAGCCGCGCTCAAAGCACTCTGGATGTTGCGCGCAGTGCTGGTGATGCTCTTGAGGAAATCACCCGCAGCGTGGGTGAAATTTCTGACCGTAACCTAGTCATCGCCAGCGCTGCAGAAGAGCAGGCGCAAGTGTCCCGCGAAGTGGATCGTAACCTGGTCAACATTCGTGATCTGTCCCTACAGTCTGCCGACGGCGCTCACCAGACCAATGCTGCGAGCCAGGAGTTGTCGCGTCTGGCTGTCGAGTTGAATCAGATGGTGGGCAAGTTCAGGATTTAACGAACGCCGAACCACGAAACGCCCACAAAAAAGGCCGCATTTTCATGCGGCCTTTTTGCTCTTCCGGGACTCAGCTTATTCAGCTGCTTCCTCTGCGACTTCCGAAACAGTCGCCTTCACCTCATCACGGCGACGGATGTACTTCCAGTCCGCCTCATCAATGTAGATGCCGTTAGGCCCGCTGCCGCCTTCCAGGTCGATCGCCACATGAGCCGAGACTTGCGGCTTCACACTCGCCAGAATCGGTACGAAGCCCAGTTGCAAACTCGTCTCCAGTAGCGCTGCCTGGTTTTTCTCGTCGATGTCCGCCGCTTCGTCCAGGTAGTAAGGCAAGCGGACACGGCCGGCTTGATCGCGATCCATCAAGTGCAGCAACAAATACATGTTGGTCAGCGCTTTGATGGTCATCGTGGTGCCGTTTGATGCCGCGCCGTCGATGTCGGTATGGATCACTGGCTGGCCGTTGACCTTGGTGATCTCGAAAGCCAGTTCGAACAGGTCTTTCAAGCCCAACTGGTTGTGGTTTGCCGCTACCAGACGCGCCAGATACTCCTTGGCTTCTTCGTTCTTGTTGTCCTGCTCAGCGCTTTGGCTCAGGTCGAACACCGACAGCGTTTCGCCTTCTTCGTACTGGCCAGCACTGTGGATGATCTGGTCGATATGCTTAAGCGCTTCCTTGTTGGGAGCGAGCACGATGCGGAAGCTGGCCAGGTTGGACACCTGACGTTTGTTGATCTCGCGGTTGAACAGGGCCAGTTGGTGCTCAAGACTGTCGTAGTCGCTACGGATATTACGCAACGTGCGCGCAATGTCCGTCACGGCTGCGCGACGGGCCTTGCCCAAGGTCAAGGCTTCGTCGGTGCGGTGTGCGTAAGCATTGATCAACAGCTGCAGGCGACGTTCGACGTCTTCTTCGCTGTCGAACTTGGCCACACCTTTCAGGCGGACCTGGGCATACAAGGCCTCGATCTGACCATCGCTGCGCAGCAAACCTTGCCAGCTGTCCTGATAATCGTTGAGCAGCGGCAACAGGTTGTCCAGCGAGTCATCCACCGGGTCCATGTAAGGCGTACCAAACGGCAGATCGGCAGGCAGCAACTGACGACGACGCAAGGCGTCATCCAGCGTGCGTTGCTTGGACTCCAGGTCGCCAATCTGACGTGCAACCAGTTGCAACTTGGCAGACAGTTGCTGGACGCGCTCGGTGAACGCATCGCTGGAACGCTTCAGTTCATCCTGCGCGGCTTCCATCTGTGCCAACTGTTCATGCTTCTCGGCTTCCTCGGCGCTCAAGGTCTGGCAGCGACGGAAGTCTTCCAACGCTTTTTGAGCATCCAGCACTTGTTGATACAGGGCTTCAGTTTGCGTTTTGCTTGCTGCACGGTCAGAAGCCACAGCCTGTTGAGTCTTGAGCTGTTTCAGCTCTTTCTCGAGACGTTCTTTCTGATCACGCAACGCAGCACGATCAGCCAGCGCCTGCAGGGCAGGTGGCTCGATGTTGGTCAGATTGATCGACAGACCCGGCACCTGGAACTGGTCGCCTTTGAAGCTATCAAGGATCGCCTCAAGGGATTTGACCCACGCGTCGCCATCATCCAGCGCAATGCCTTGCTCACCCAGTGGCAAGCTGAACAGGGCGCTGTTGAACAGGCGCATCAGGCGTTCTACGTCAGGCTGCGAGAACTCTTCGCGCAGGCGTGCATAACTGTTGTTGTCCGCATGATCGAGTTGCTGCTTCACCGACTTCAGGCGTTTTTCCAGATCCCGCAGACGTTCGTCCAGGTCTTCGGCACTGAACTGACGGGATTGCGCCAAGGCACCGGCCAGTTCGTCGTGAGCATCCTTGGCGGCCAGCAACTGTTGTTCCAGCACTTTGGCGTCGTCGATCAGCGCGAAGCGGTTCTTGAGGACCGCCAGCTCGCCGATCCAGCGCTGAATGCTGCTGATTTCCCGCTCCAGACGCATCAGCTCCTGAGTGCCACCGCGCTGATCATTCTGCAGCTCATCCTGCTGGCTGCGGTAATGCTCGGCCTGAATAACCAGCTCTTCCTTACGCGCGGTGGAGTAGTCCATCCACGTGCCGAGCAACGAATCCAGAAGTGGCGAGAGGCGATGCAGTTTGCCGCGCAACAGATCACGCTGAGCGACACCTGCCGCCAGGGCTTCGACCAGTGGGCCCGCTTTGACCAGCGAGTTGTAGTCCTGCTCCATGCGTCGTACGTCGCGGAAGGCTTCTTCACACGCGGCGATGTAATCCACGCTACCGGAACGCAGGCTGTGCTCGAACGCATCGAGGAACAGTTGCTTGAGTTTGGCTGCGGTGATTTCCCGCATGTGCAGCAAATTGATGAACAGTGCCCGGAAAGTCTTCAGGCTCTGTTCACTGGTTGAACGCAGCGGGATCAAAGTCAGGTCCAGAGGTATGGACGTGTGACCACCCACCAGCAAACGGCGCAGTTCGTCGGGCTTGAGTTCGTAGGCTTTCAGGCCCTGGCTTTCCAGGTTGCTGAACAGCTCTTTCTGACGCAGACAGGTGTCGTTCTTCTGGTAATGGCCCAGATCCAGTTTGCCCGCATAGGCGAAGAACTGGTGACCGAAACCGCCACCCGGGCCACGTCCGACCACGCCGATAACATGCGGACCGTGGGGCAAGGAAACTTCAACCAGAATGTAACTGGTGTCGGACGCAAAGTAGAACTTGCGGGACTGCTCCAGGCTGTACTTGCCGAAGCTCATGTCCGACATGCGCGCCAGAATCGGGAATTGCAGTGCGTTGATCGAGGCGCTTTTGCCAAGGTTGTTGGCACCGTACACCGACAGCGGGTGTTCCAGCGGGAACAGCCCAAGGCTGTAACCGGCCGTATTCAGCAGGGCAAAGCGGCGGATGCCGTAGCGTTCCTGGCTCATGCATCCATCTCCTGTTGCTCGTCAGCGATAGCGCGGGCCAGGGCCTGCTCTTCGGTCTCTTCCACGTCTTCGAATTCGGCGAGGTCCAGTGGGTCATCGGTTTGCAGCAGCTTTTCATCGCTGTCTTCGTCGATCAGTACCGGCACGGGCAGCGGCAGCACACTGTGCAGGCTGGCGGCCAGATCGCGGTCCTGTTGCACCGATAGGCAGACGTCGAGGAAGCGGTGCATCGGCGGCAGGAAGCGGTAGATACCGGTTTCCTCGGCGGCGAAACCCAGCTGGGTCATGCGGCGCATGATTTTCTCTTCGAGCTCGTCCTGGGTCTGCACTTCGGCCTGCAAGAACAGGTCGCGATACTTCTCCAGCATCGAGGGCAGTTCATCGCGCCCCAGGCTGCCGCCGTCCAGCACGGCTACCGGGTCGCGCCCCTGGTCGGCAAGGTGCTCAACCAGAATGAACGTGAACAGCGCAAGACGTTGCGCGGTCTTGTTGACCTGCGCAGCGGCCTGATCCGGAACGAAGTAATAAAAGCCGCGGGTGTCGCACACCAGTTCAAATCCCAGCGCCTTGAACAGCGTCCGGTATTGATCCTGTGCGTTTGACAATTGCGCGTACAACTCCGGGTCGCGACGGCTGATGTGGAAACCTTTGAACAGCTCGCGGAAGATCGGCGCGAGCTGGGACATTTCGGAAAGATCAAGATGCATTGGCTGGGTTCCCCGTTTGCTCATCACTGCTGGCGAGCAGGGCGAAGGAGCGCAGGCTGACCTGATGCTCCTGGGTGAAGTAGTCACGACGCTCCAGGCGTTCGCGGGTGAAGCGTTTCTCGCGGGACAGGCGCGAGAACCAGTACAGCAATTCGTCGGTTGCGCCGTTCGGCTCCTGCTCCAGCAGCCAGACCATCAGGTCCGGCATCGGCAGGGCGTCTTCGCAACGCTCGAGCATTTCCTTGACGGTACGCGGCGCTTGCGGTGAATCACCTTTGCGTTTGCCGCCCCCCGCCTTGGGAAACTTCGCCGGTTTCGGCTCGAAACGGGCCAGCGCGTAGACGTACGCCTCGACCTGGTTTGCACTGCCCAGAAAAGTGCTTTGCGGACGGGTGAACATTGGCATGGCTGCTTGTGGCACAGCATCGATGCCTTTACGGCGAATCGCCGACAACGCCAGTGCCGCGCCACGAGTGACGGCGTTGTGACGGCGGGCTTCTTCACGCAGCGGCAGCAGCAGTTCGCGTGCATGACGCAGCGTCAACTGAGCGCTGGTCTGCATTTCAAGGATGCGCGCATGGGTGCGCAGCAGCATGTCGTCGTCGACCAGTTGGCCCAGGCGTTGCTGTTCAGTCAGCAAGCGCAACAGCACGTTCTCGACCTTGCGCACGCCTTGTTCGAAAGCGCCGTCAGCGTTCACCAATTGAATCATCGGCTCGACGTATTCGTCCCAGGTCGCCAGCACTTCGGCGTAACGCTGACGCAGCGGGATCTGTCGATCACTGGTCTTGGCGCGATCAGCAACCCCCACCAACGCCTGTTCGTCATTTGCGAGCTTTTTCAGGACGTCGCGCACACGCATGTCCAGCAAGCGCAGTTGCCGGGCGAGGTCATTGGCGTCGCGGATATCAAAGGCGTCCTGGATATAACCTGCCAAACGCTCCAGATGACGCAGGTAGGCTTCGATTTCCAGGCACAGGCCCAAACGGTGCTCGCGGCGCAGGTACGACAGGAAGTCGTGAATCTGTGCGTTGAGTTCAAAGCGGTTGGGGCTTTTCGCCACTGGCACCAGGATATCCAGGCGAATCCACACATCCAGCAGGTTGGTGATGTCCTGGGGTGTGCTGTCCAGTTGCTGTGCCGCCAGCTGCAAGCGCAATTCGCTCAGGCTCAGAGTGCCTTGGTCGAAATGTTCGCACAGCGGCTCAAGAAGCGCCCAGTGCTCGGCAAGTGCGCGCAAGACGCGCTTAGGTTCGATCATTGGAAGGCCGACTGTTGGCAAATAAAAGCGGCGATTGTACTGCATCCGGGGCTTCGGATTTCACCTCCTGACGATCAACTGCGGCGGGAAAGTGCGAAGAGTTGTAGAATCGCCGTCCTAACTTATCCACAGGTGGCTGACCTTTGCTCAACGAGTCCCGCCGCCGCGCTTATTTGACTGCCATGCAGGTGGTCAATTGGCTGCCGCGCACCGAACTGCCTTTTGCCGCTCCGTCACGTCCGGAGCTGCTTGCTCCGCTTGCGCCACAGGTTGAACCGGTGGCGGATATCGCGGTGCCAGAGGCTGCGGTCAATCAAGTGGCGAGTGCCGTTGCGGCGAGTCCGGCACCTGTAGTAAGGCCAAAGATCGAAGTACCGAGACCTGCGGCCACCAATACCCGAAAACCTGCGGTTGCCGAAGACGAGGCCACTCCCGCGCCGGTCAAGGCTGCCGTTGTACCGCCGCCGCGTTTTTCGTTGCAGTTGCTGCGCGCTGGTCGCTGCATGGTGCTGGTGGAGTTACCCACAGGCCAGGCGTTTCAGAGTCGTGATCCGGCTTATTTGCTGCTCAAGGACATGCTGCGCGCTGCCGGTTTGCCGGACAGTCCGCAGATTATCGGTGAACCGGTGCGATGGCCTTTGCTGAGCCGCGGCCAGATTGATCAAGGTCCTGAAGCGGCTCGTGATTTCGTTCAGGGTTTTGTCTCGGCTCGTCTGGAAGAGGCGCCTTGTGCCTGCCTTTGGCTGGTAGGTCTGCCATCGGTGCGCTTCGCTGGTGAGGCCAACGCCGAGGCTTATAACAGTGAACTCGAGGTTGAAGGCCTGGGTTCTGCCTGGGCGTTGCCGGGTCTGGAATTACTGATGGACGAGCCGCAACGCAAGGCCGATGTCTGGAAAGCCATGCGTCGGCTGATGGCGCGCTGGAAACCGATCGATGAGTGACGCAATAACCTTCCGCCCGATGACGGAGGCGGATCTGGACGCTGTGCTGAAGATTGAATACGCAGCGTTCACCCATCCCTGGACTCGCGGCATTTTTCTTGATGGCCTCAAGTCCTACGAAATCTGGCTGATGTTCGAAGGCTCCCAGCAAGTCGGCCATGGCGTGGTGCAAGTCATCATTGATGAAGCGCATTTGCTCAACATCACCGTTAAACCGGAGAGTCAGGGACGCGGTCTGGGTTTGCGCCTGCTTGAACACTTGATGTCACGTGCTTACCAGCTGAATGCCCGGGAATGCTTCCTCGAACTGCGTGACAGCAACCGCGCTGCGTATCGCCTTTATGAACGCTTCGGCTTCAACGAAATCGGCCGCCGCCGGGATTACTACCCGGTTGCTGGCGGCCGCGAAGATGCGCTGGTCATGGCGTGTACGTTGTTTGAGTAACCCGGAATACCGACCAGACATATTTCCCGGTAGGACCGAATTTATTCGGGAAGGCGGTGTTTTGAGCGATACATAACCTTCGGATGTACCGGCCTCTTCGCGAATGACGCCATGTCGCAGGACCGGCTTTAGCCGGGAGGGCATTATTTCTGGCAACGGATATTAAGCGAATGTCCAGACGCCCTCCCGGCTAAAGCCGGTCCTACAGATTTTATATGTCTCAGGTTACTCGCGCTTTTCAGGCTTCCCGTCCAGCGGATCCAGTCGGCCCAGCTCGGCCTCATCCAGACCATCGCCACCACCAATGTCATCTTCGTCGACTACCGTTAGATCGAAGTCGGCGGGGCTGTCTTCACCTTCTTCTTCGGCGGAGCGGGCACCGTCTTCGCGGATCAGAATCTCTGGGTCCAGATCGTCGTCAGTCGGATGATGGTCCGGAGTCGAAGCGCCGGTAAGGCCGGCTTCGCGTACGCGCTGCTCAGGAATTTCGCGGGATAGCTCGTCTTCCGGGATCAAGTCGCCGATGCGTGCATCGTCGCCTCTGTCGTCGAAATCCAGCTCACGCATTGAGCCCATGCGATCTTCGTTATCGTCAATCGGCTCGGGTTGAGTTGCACCGTAAGGGCGGCGGGAATCATTCATGGCGAATCCTCGTTATTCAGGGGCTTGAAAGGTGGACCGGCACCTATTCTGAAGATTCACTTTGCTTGCACGAGCGGATCGGGAATCTGCACAACAGAAGTTAGTGACCCGGACCGTCGAGCCCCAGTCATAAGCTGGCACATCTTCGAGGCATGACACATGAACGAGCTACAAGACCTGATCGACAACAACGAACGTTGGGCAGATGCGATCACCAAGGAAGATCCCGAGTTTTTTGCCAAGCTGGCACGTCAGCAGACCCCGGAATTCCTGTGGATAGGTTGCTCGGACGCCCGCGTACCTGCCAACGAGATCGTCGGCATGCTGCCGGGTGATCTGTTTGTGCATCGCAACGTCGCGAACGTCGTGCTGCACACCGACCTCAACTGCCTGTCCGTCATCCAGTACGCGGTTGACGTACTGAAGGTCAAACATATTCTGGTGACCGGCCACTATGGCTGCGGCGGGGTACGCGCATCGATGCAGGACCGCCAGTTGGGCCTGATCGATGGCTGGCTGCGCACGATTCGTGATCTGTATTACGAGCACCGCGACACCCTGGCAGAACTGCCCACTGAGGAAGAGCGCGTTGACCGTATGTGCGAGCTCAACGTCATCCAGCAAGTGGCCAACGTCGGCCATACCAGCATTGTGCAAAATGCCTGGCATCGCGGGCAGAGCCTCTCGATCCACGGTTGCATCTACGGCATCAAGGACGGCCGCTGGAAAAGCCTGAACGCGACCATCAGCGGTTTTGAGCAACTGCCGCCGCAGTATCGTTTGCGTCCGCTGGGGGAGTAAGCAGTTGTGGGACCGGCTTTAGCCGGGAAGAGGCCCGGACAGACACTGAATGTGTGGCGTCTGACAGGCAGCTTTCCCGGCTAAAGCCGGTCCCACGTCGCCAATGTGTCCTGTGGTCAGAGCTTGACCGCGATG
>NZ_JACONW010000181.1 GCF_014357575.1 Pseudomonas folii
TCAGGATTTCAGCTTACTCGTCATACCCCAGATTCGGCGCCAGCCAGCGCTCGGTTACGCTCAGATCCTGACCTTTGCGCGCGGTGTAGCTTTCCACCTGATCCTTGTCGACCTTGCCCACGGCAAAGTACTGCGCCTGCGGGTGGGCGAAGTACCAGCCGCTGACCGCTGCTGCCGGGAACATGGCGTAGTGTTCGGTGAGGAATACGCCGCTTTTGCCCGGCTTGCCGTCCGGCATCGGGTCCAGCAGTTCGAACAAGGTGCCTTTCTCGGTGTGATCCGGGCAGGCGGGATAACCGGGAGCAGGGCGGATGCCCGCGTATTGCTCTTTGATCAGCGCATCGTTGTCCAGTTGCTCGTCCTTGACATAACCCCAGTGCTCCTTACGCACTTGTTGGTGCAGCCACTCGGCGCAGGCTTCGGCGAGGCGATCGGCAAGGGCTTTGACCATGATTGCGTTGTAGTCATCGCCTGCATCCTGATAAGCCTTGGACACTTCTTCAGCGCCAATACCCGCGGTGGTGATGAAGCCGCCCACGTAGTCAGTGATGCCGCTGTCTTTAGGCGCAACGAAGTCGGCCAGCGAGAAGTTCGGCTTGCCGTCGGTCTTGATGATCTGTTGGCGCAGGTGATGCAGTTTCGCCAAGGGCTGGCCGTCATCGCCGTAGACTTCCAGATCGTCGTCATTCACCTGATTGGCCGGCCAGAAGCCGAATACCGCGCGGGCGCTGATCAATTTTTCGTCGATCAGCTTACGCAGCATTTGCTGGGCATCGGCGAACAATGACGTGGCTGCTTCACCGACCACTTCATCAGTGAGGATGCGTGGGTACTTGCCTGCCAGATCCCAGGAGATGAAGAACGGCGTCCAGTCGATGTATTCAGCCAGCACGTCCAGATCGATATTTTCCAGCACCTTGGCACCGGTAAACGTCGGCTTCACCGGATTGTAGGCCGTCCAGTCAAACTGCGGCTTCTTGGCGACGGCAGCGCCATAGCTCAGGCGCTCGGTGCGAGCGCTTCGAGCCGAAGTGCGCTCACGCACTTCGATATATTCGAGGCGAGTCTTTTCGATGAAGGCCGGTTTCAGCTCCTTGGACAGCAGTTGCGTGGCGACGCCAACAGCACGAGAGGCGTCCGTCACGTAGATCACGGCATCGTTGCTGTACTTGGGTTCGATCTTCACCGCCGTGTGGGCTTTGGAGGTGGTCGCACCGCCGATCATCAGAGGCAGGTGGAAGTCCTGACGCTGCATTTCCCGGGCAACATGGACCATTTCATCCAGCGACGGAGTAATCAGGCCAGACAGCCCGATGATGTCGCACTTCTGTTCCCTGGCAACTTGCAGGATCTTCTCAGCGGGGACCATCACGCCCAGGTCGACGATGTCGTAGCCGTTACAGCCCAGCACCACGCCCACGATGTTCTTGCCGATGTCGTGTACGTCGCCCTTGACCGTAGCCATGAGGATCTTGCCTTTGGCTTCCGGCTTGTCGCCTTTCTCCAGCTCGATGAATGGAATCAGGTGAGCCACTGCCTGCTTCATCACACGGGCGGACTTGACCACCTGCGGGAGGAACATTTTCCCCGAGCCGAACAAGTCACCGACGATGTTCATGCCGGACATCAGCGGTCCTTCGATCACTTCGATCGGGCGAGCAAAGGACTGACGGGACTCTTCGGTGTCTTCAACGATGTGGGTCGTGATGCCTTTGACCAGCGCATGTTCCAGACGCTTGTTCACCGGCCAGCCACGCCACTCTTCGGTTTCCGCTTCCTTGACGCTGCCATCGCCCTTGAACTTGTCGGCAATGGCCAGCAGGGCGTCGGTACCATCGGCGTTGCGGTTGAGTACGACGTCTTCGACACGGTCGCGCAATTCGGCCGGGATCTGGTCGTAGATTTCCAGCTGCCCGGCGTTGACGATGCCCATGCTCAAGCCGTTGCGGATCGCATGCAGCAAGAACACCGAGTGAATCGCTTCGCGCACCGGGTTGTTGCCCCGGAAAGAGAACGACACGTTGGACACGCCGCCCGACGTCAGTGCATAGGGGAGTTCATCGCGGATGTAGGCACAGGCATTGATGAAATCGACTGCGTAGTTGTTGTGCTCTTCGATACCGGTGGCGATGGCGAAGATGTTCGGGTCGAAGATGATGTCTTCCGGCGGAAAGCCGACTTCATTGACCAGAATGTCGTAGGAGCGTTTGCAGATTTCTTTCTTGCGCGCTTCGGTATCGGCCTGACCGGCTTCATCGAACGCCATGACCACAACCGCAGCACCGTAGCGCTTGCACAGCCTGGCGTGGTGAATGAACTGCTCGACGCTTTCCTTCATGCTGATGGAGTTGACGATGCCTTTGCCCTGGATGCACTTGAGGCCGGCTTCGATCACTTCCCACTTGGAGGAGTCGATCATGATCGGCACCCGGGAGATGTCCGGTTCACCGGCGATCAGATTGAGGAAGGTCACCATGGCCTTCTTCGAATCCAGCATGCCTTCGTCCATGTTGATGTCGATCACCTGAGCGCCGGCTTCGACCTGCTGCAGGGCGACTTCCAGGGCTTCGGTGTAGTTATCTTCACGGATCAGGCGAGCAAAACGGGCGGAACCGGTGATGTTGGTCCGCTCGCCGACGTTGACGAACAACGAGTTGCGATCAATGGTGAACGGCTCAAGACCGGACAGACGACAGGCTTTCGGGATGTCCGGAATCTGTCGCGGCGCATAACCGGCGACGGCTTCGGCGATGGCTTTGATGTGGCCCGGCGTGGTACCGCAGCAACCGCCGACGATGTTCAGGAAGCCGCTTTGGGCGAATTCCTCAATGATTTTTGCCGTCTGGCTCGGCAGTTCGTCGTACTCGCCGAATTCGTTGGGCAGGCCCGCGTTAGGGTGCGCAGAAACGTAGGTGCTGGCCTTGTTCGACAGCTCTTGCAGATAAGGTCGCAGATCACTGGCGCCCAGCGCGCAGTTCAAACCCACCGAGATCGGTTTTGCATGGGCTACCGAGTTCCAGAACGCTTCAGTGGTCTGCCCGGACAGGGTACGGCCGGAGGCGTCGGTGATGGTCCCGGAAATCATGATCGGCAATTCGAAGCCGATCTCTTCGAAGACACCTTGTACGGCAAAGATCGCGGCCTTGGCGTTCAGGGTATCGAAAATGGTTTCGATCAGGATCAGGTCTGCGCCACCTTCGATCAGGCCGCGTGTCGCCTCTGTGTAGTTTTCCACCAGCTCATCGAAGGTGACGTTGCGATAGCCAGGATTGTTGACGTCCGGTGACAGCGAGCACGTGCGGCTGGTGGGACCGAGAACGCCAGCGACAAAACGCGGTTTGTCCGGCGTTTCCAGGGTCTTGGCATCGGCGACTTTACGCGCCAGTCGTGCACCTTCGACGTTCAGCTCATAAACGATCTCTTCCATGCCGTAGTCGGCCTGAGAAACCTGGGTGGCGTTAAACGTGTTGGTTTCGAGAATATCGGCACCGGCATCCAGATAGGCCTTTTCGATAGCGCCGATCACGTCCGGGCGGGTCAGCACCAGCAGGTCGTTGTTGCCCTTGACGTCGCTGGGCCAGTCGGCAAAGCGTTTGCCGCGATAGTCTTCTTCCTCAAGGCGATAGCTCTGGATCATGGTGCCCATGCCGCCGTCGAGGATCAGGATCCTCTGCTGAAGAGCTTGCTGGAGAGCATGAAGACGGGCGCTGCGATCAGACATAGGGCTACCTGGAAAAGATCGATACAGAAAGGTCGAAATGATAGCAAACCCGAACGGTTTTGGTGTTGATAAGACTTTGGTATGAATATCGCTCATGTTGGCCTGCGATATCCTCTGTAGAATTGCTGCGTTTTTTCATCTTTTCAGACCTTCTGGACGCTGGATATGCCGTATCGCTTGGTTGTAAGCATCGCAGTGTTGTCGATGTACGGCATATTTCAGGTCCAGGCGGGCGACAAGCCCGTGCAGCCGAACATTTCCTATGTTCGGGACATTCAGCCAATCCTTACTGAGAAGTGCGTTGCCTGTCATGCCTGCAATGATGCGCCGTGCCAGTTGAATCTGGGCGCCGGGGAGGGCGTCGCTCGGGGTGCCAGCAAGATTCCGGTCTACGAAGGCGATCGCAGCGTGGCTCAAGCGCCCACCCGTTTGTTCATTGATGCCAATGGGACGAAAGCCTGGGAGAGCAAGGGTTTCTACTCGGTGCTTGACGCTCAGGGCAGCCAGGCTGCGTTGATGAGCAGAATGCTGGACCTGGGGCGTAAGGCGCCGCTGGAACCGAACGCGAAGATCCCGCCTGAAATCGTGCTGGGCCTCAATCGTGAAAATCTTTGCGCTCAGCCGGGGGAGTTCAATGCCTACGCTCAGGCTCATCCCAAGGAAGGCATGCCCCTTGCCGTTGCCGGGTTGAGCGACGCAGAGTACCAGACCCTGCAACGCTGGTTCGCCGCAGGCGCTCCGGTGGATGACCAGGCGCAAAGCCCGTCAATCAGTGAGCTGTCGCAGATTACCGAATGGGAAACCTTGCTCAATCAGCCCGGTTCAACTCAGGCACTGGTGGGCCGCTGGCTTTATGAGCACCTGTTCCTGGCGCACATCTACTTTGCAGGGGGTGAGCCGGGGCATTTCTTTCAATGGGTGCGTTCGCGGACTCCAAGTGGCCAGCCCATCGATGTGATTGCCACCCGCAGGCCGGACGATGATCCGGGCAGTGACTTCTATTACCGTCTTGCGCAAGTCAAAGGTGTGATCGTCCACAAGACGCACATTACCTATGCGCTGGGCCCGCAGAAGATGGCGCGGGTCAAACAGCTGTTCTATGGCAACGACTGGCGTGTGGATTCGCTGCCGGGCTATGGCCCCGGCCGTCGTGCCAATCCGTTTGAAACCTTTGAAGCGATTCCTGCCGCCGCGCGCTATCAGTTCATGCTGGATAACGCCGAGTACTTTGTCCGTACTTTTATTCGCGGGCCTGTGTGTCGCGGGCAGATCGCAACGGACGTGATTCGCGACCAGTTCTGGGTGACGTTTCAGGATCCGGCCCATGATCGTTATATCGTCGATGCCCGCTATCGGGGGTTGGCGACGCCTCTGCTGGCGATGCCGGGGCAGAACGATGATGTCGGCAGTGTGCTTGGTCTGTGGCACGCCTATCGCGACAAACGCAACCAATACGAAGATCTGCGCCGCGACAGCTACGCGCACATGCCTGCGCCGGGCTGGGCCACGTTGTGGGCGGGTAACGATAACTCGCTGCTGACAGTCTTCCGTCACTTCGACAGTGCTTCGGTCAATAAAGGCTTGATCGGTGACGTGCCACAGACCTTCTGGCTGTTCGACTACCCGCTGCTGGAGCGCACGTATTATCAACTGGCGGTGAATTTCGACGTTTACGGCAACGTGTCCCATCAGGTGCAGACGCGGCTGTATTTCGACCTGATCCGTAACGGCGCCGAGGTTAACTTTTTGCGGCTGATGCCCGCCGACAAACGCGATGACCTGTTGAGCGATTGGTACCGCAACGGCGGCAAGCTGAAAATGTGGCTGGATTATCAAGACATCGACGATGACACGCCGAGTGGCATACCGCTGGATGAAAAAGATCCGAAGCGCGATTTCGCCCTGAAGCTGATAGAGCGGTCCGGCACGTTGAATGCTGCGCCGGATCCTATCAATCGTTGTTCCGGCGCTTATTGTTCCCGGGCCGGTATCAGTGACAGTTTCGCTCAGGTCGAGCAGTCCTTGAGCCATTTGACGTCACGGCCAGCGGCGGGCTTGAAAGTGATCGACTACCTGCCTGAAGCGACAATGTTGCGAATTGAGGACAGCAACGGCAAACGGATGATGTACAGCATGCTGCGTAACCGGGCGCATACGAACGTGGCGTTTTTATTGGGTGAATCGCATCGCTATGAGCCCGGGCTGGACTCGCTGACGATTTATCCGGGCGTGCTGGCGAGTTATCCGAATTTCATTTTCAACGTACCTGCCAACGAGGTGCCTGAATTTGTTGAGCTTATGCAGCAGGCGAGGCATCAGACCGAGTTCGAGAAGATTGTGGAACGCTGGGGCGTGCGGCGCAGCAATCCGCAGTTCTGGACGTATTTCCATGACCTGACTCGCTATATTCAGGAGACGGAACCTGTTGAGGCGGGGGTGATGGACATGAATCGGTACGAGAATCTGTAGATTTGTGTCGCCCTTGTCGCGGGCAAGCCGCTCCCGCATGAGATCGCATTTCTCCTGTGGGAGATTCTATGTTTGCCCGGAAGCCGACGTGGGACCGGCTTTAGCCGGGAAGGCGGTATTTCTAACGATAGAGCTGTACTGCATGTACGAGCCTCTTCCCGGCTAAAGCCGGTCCCACGTCATCAGTGAATGCTGCACACCATGCTCCACATGGCCCGCAGCCATCTACCGCTGACCGGAAATCTCATTTTTTCATGACCTTTTAGGAACTATCACGGTCCGACCCCGTGAGTGTCCTTGTGCATGCTGATGTATCTGCAGCCCTGGATTGTTGTTCAAAGTGGCAATGAGGTTTGTGATGTTGATTTCTGTTCAAGCCCTGCGGGCACTCGCCGCGTGGGCCGTTGTATGTCATCACTTTATGCAGATTTTCTTCAATTTCCACGCCAGCGGCCCGATTGGCGACTTCTTCGTGACGAAGGGTGCAGTAGGGGTTGATATCTTTTTCGTCATCAGTGGCCTGGTAATCTTCCTCTCTACTCAGAACAGTGAAATGCCAGCCAGGCGCTTCATGCTCAACCGCATCATCCGGATTGTCCCCGCGTACTGGTTCTACACCGCAGCCATGGGCCTGTTACTGGTGTTTGCCGCACCGTTGCTGCCGCATCAGGTGATCAACTGGCAGACGTTCATGCTGTCGCTGTTTTTCATCCCCGCGGAAAATCCCGGTGGTTATGGGCTGTACCCCACGCTGAACGTGGGCTGGACGCTTAACTACGAGATGTTCTTCTATCTATTGTTCTCCACAGTCTTCCTGTTCAAGCAGCGTCATCGGCCATTGATCGTGGCTGCAGCGCTGTTTGCGGTGTGTGAGGTCTTGGCGCGTTCCGGGTTGATCAGCCGTTTTTATGGCAACGACATCATTTATGAGTTCTTGCTTGGCATTGGCATCGGCATCATCTATCGCCGGGGCTGGATCAAGGAAGGGTTCTGGCTACCGTTGCTGGGTATCGCCACAGGGTTAGTGGTCATTTATCACTTGGGCGCAGATCAGCAGCGATTGCTCAATTGGGGCCTGCCAAGTGCACTGATTGTGCTGTCGTGTATCGCCATGGAGCCGGTATTCCGGGGCAACAGACTGCTTAAAGTGCTGGGCGATTGCTCCTATTCGGTTTATCTGCTCCACGTATTGGTGCTGTACGGTGGCTGGCTTGCTTCGCAGCATTACGACCTCAACCCTTATCTGGTATTTGCCATTTGTGTGCCTGTGATCGCCCTGGGTGCATGGATCAGTTACGAGTGGCTGGAGAAGGGCTTGTACCGTCGCATGAAGGGCTGGCTGGACGACCGCCGGGCCAGAAACACTTCTCAAGCGCTTTCCTGACAAAAATACTAGGACTTTGTGCGAAGCTGGGGATTGGCGTAAACTGCCCGCACGTCTGCGAGGAATTTTCATGACCGCTATTACAATTACCGATGCTGCCCACGATTACCTGGCCGATCTGCTGGAAAAGCAGAACACCCCGGGCATTGGCATCCGCGTGTTTATTACCCAGCCTGGCACCCAGTACGCTGAAACCTGCATTGCCTACTGCAAGCCCGGCGAAGAAAAACCGGAAGACAAGGCCATTGGTCTGAAGAGCTTCACCGCCTGGATCGATGGTTTCAGCGAAAACTTTCTGGACGATGCCGTTGTGGATTACGCCACAGACCGCATGGGCGGCCAGTTGACGATCAAGGCTCCTAACGCAAAAGTACCGATGGTCAATGCCGACAGCCCGATCAACGAGCGCATCAACTATTACCTGCAAACCGAGATCAACCCCGGTTTGGCCAGCCACGGCGGTCAGGTTACGTTGATCGACGTGGTTGAAGAGCAGGAGCAGCACATCGCTGTTCTGCAATTCGGCGGCGGTTGCCAGGGTTGCGGTCAGGCCGATGTAACGCTGAAGGAAGGCATCGAGCGCACTTTGCTTGAGCGCATTCCAGAGCTGCACGGCGTACGTGACGTGACTGACCACACGCAGAAAGAAAACGCTTACTACTAAGCTGTTTGCTGCGCAGTATCAAAAGCCCCGACGTGTTCGGGGTTTTTTGTGCCTGATCAGAAGACTTGAGCATCACGCGACTATGGGGGGAATGCTTATGCCCTGTGGGAGATTCTATGTTTGCCCGCAAGCTGATTGATGATGTGGGACCGGCTTTAGCCGGGAGGGCGGTATTTCTGACGATAAGATGTACTTGAATGTACTGACCTCTTCCCGGCTAAAGCGGGCCCCACAGCAGCTCTCACGGGAAATCGCGCTTACTGCGTCATCTCACTTCCTGAACAGATGAGCATGCCCGGCACGGTACAGCGATGACTCGCTGAATGTATCGCTGGACAGCACTCGGCCCACCAGAATCAGCGCCGTGCGGCGGAAACCCTTGTCTTCCACTTTGGCTTCAATATCCGCCAGCGTGCCAACCGCCCAATCCTGATCCGGCCAACTGGCGCGATGAACCACCGCAATCGGGCAATCTGCGCCGTAATGGGGTGTCAGTTCAGCGACGATCTTCGGCAGGTTGTTGACCCCCAGATGAATCGCCATGGTTGCCTTGTGACGGGCCAGGTCGGCCAGGGCTTCGCCTTCGGGCATAGATGTCTTGTCCGCGTAGCGGGTCAGGATTACCGTTTGGGAAATATCCGGCAGGGTCAGCTCGGTCTCCAGCAGTGCAGCGCAGGCTGCGGTAGCCGTAACGCCGGGTATAATCTCGAACGGAATGCCCAACTCACGCAGGTGGCGAATCTGCTCGCCAATAGCGCCATACAGTCCAGGGTCTCCGGAGTGCACCCGCGCGACGTCCTGTCCCTGTTCATGAGCAGATTTCATCAAGGCGATGATCTCCTCCAGGTGCAATTCGGCACTGTTGCTCACTTGAACCGCCTGATGACCTTCCAGAACGGCAGCAGGCACCAGCGAGCCCGCATAGATGATGACCGGGCAACTGCGGATCAATCGTTGCCCCTTGACCGTAATCAGCTCGGGATCGCCGGGGCCTGCGCCGATGAAAAAAACCGTCATGAAGACTCCAGATGTGAAGGGGCAAAAATGGCGATTATCAGCGAATTGGCCGGGCAATGGCCAAAGCAAAAGTGGCTTGCGAGGATTTTTGGCGGGGAATCAGCAGCTCGGCCGAACCGGATTGGCTCGCCAGCGCCAGAGCTGAGCTTTCTGCGATGCCGAAACACCCCGTGTGCTCGAAGGCGATCTGTGAGCGATGGCTGAGCTGCGACTCGTAAGTAGCCAGCTGTTCCGCGTTGAAGAAACTCAACGGCAGATCAAGCTGAATCGCCAGTTCCAGCAGCCCAGGCTCCTGGCTTTTCAGATCAATGGAGGCGAGGACGCTGATGTCTTGCAAGCGCAGATCATGCGCTTCAAGGCTGTGCTCAATAAGCTCCAGCAGTGCCGCTGCGGAGCAACCGCGTTGGCAACCCAAGCCTGCCACCAGTATCGGCTGCTTGTTATCAAACAAAATATAACTCACTGAATTGAAATGTTTT
>NZ_JACONW010000182.1 GCF_014357575.1 Pseudomonas folii
CTACAGAATTTGGGTCAACCCAGAAAATGGCATCTTGTTTGATGGGAGCGAATTGATTTCGCGAAGGGGGAGGAGACGGCTCACGTAATAAAGGTCATTTCAGCTCAATTTCCCCTGTAAACCTCCGCGAAACCCCTGTTCTCGCCTCTCCCGGCAAAGCGCTGTCACAGAATCGTCATTGCCTGACCCTAGCTTGCCCTTCCAGTTGCCGGGCCACTTGCCTGGCGTTTGGGGAGAGGATGACCATGTACCCGCCTAGCTATCAGCCGCGCCGCAGTTCTGCCGCAATCGTCAGCTTCACCTTGACTGCACTGGCCATGGCAATCGCCAGTGAGCGACTCAGCGCCGCAGAAAGCACTGCCAACACTGAGCACGTTCAAGTGGTCGGCCAGGCTGCCAGCCTGGATCAGGCGCTCAAGGAACAGCGTAGCTCCGATAGCATCAAGAGCGTGGTGCATGCCGATGGCGTCGGCCAGTTGCCCGATGAAAACGTTGCCGAAGCCGTGCAGCGCCTGCCCGGTGTCAGCGTCGAGCGTGATCAGGGGGAAGGGCGCTTCGTCAGTGTTCGGGGGCTGGGGCCGGACCTCAACAGCGTCACCATCAACGGCACGCTGGTGCCATCCCCGGAAAGTGAGCGCCGCGCCGTCGCGCTGGACGTGTTGCCTTCCGAGCTGGTGCAGTCGCTGTCGGTGATCAAGACCCTGACGCCGGACATGGATGCCAACTCCCTGGGTGGCACCGTGGATGTCAAAAGCCTGTCGGCGTTCGATCACAAAGGCCTGTTCTACACCGGCAGTAGCGAAGCCAGCTACGACAAGAATACTCGCCAGACCAGCCCCAAGTTTTCCGGTGCCATCAGTGATCGTTTCAGCCTCGGTGACGGCATTGATAACTTCGGCGTCGCGGCGGCCCTGAGCTGGCAGAAGCGCGACTTCGGCTCGGACAACGTAGAGACTGGCGGTGGCTGGGATTTCGGGCAGGGTGCCCGGCTGGAGGAACTCGAACAACGCGACTACGACATCACCCGCGAACGCGCTGGCGGTGGCTTGAACTTCGACTACAAGCCCGACGACACCAGCAGCTACTACCTGCGCACGCTGTACAGCCGCTTCAAGGACAGCGAAACCCGCAACGCCACCACCCTTGAATTCGATGACGCTCAGGCGGCATGGCAGTTGGGCGAAGCCGAAGGCGCGCGGCACCTCAAGCAGCGTGAAGAAACCCAGGAAATCCAGTCCTACGTTTTCGGCGGCGAGAAGATGATGGGGCTCTGGACCCTCAGCGGTCAGGCAGGCTACAGCCGCTCCGGCGAAGACAGCCCCGGCCATATCGCCGATGCCACGTTTGCCGGCAACAGCACCTTCGCAAACAGTGGCTTTTATGACGTCGACAAGCCGCGCCCGATCGTTGGTTCGTCCTTCTACGATCCGTCCAACTTCACCCTTGAAAGTGTCGAGTGGGAAAAACAGAAAACCACGGACACAGAGAAAAACCTGCGGCTGGATCTGGCCCGTGATTACGACTTCAAGGGTTACGCCTCGCAGGTCAAGTTCGGCGGCAAGGTGAGCCGTCGCAATAAAGACAACGATCTGGAAGCCTGGGTGTATGAGGATTTCAGCGCGCTGGGCCTGACCGATGATCAGCTCAACCTCACGCAATTCCAGAAGGGCAGCGTCGATTATCGGCTTGGCAATTACGGGCCAGGGATCAGTGGCGGCGCCATTCGTAACGTGATCAGCGGGCTCAACCCTGCGGACTTCTACGATGAAGAAGAATCCACGGTCAACGACTTCAAGATCAGCGAAGACATCAATGCCGGTTACCTGATGAACACCATCGACATCGACGACTGGCGTTTCATCGCAGGCATGCGTTACGAAGGCACTGAGATGGAAGCCAGGGGCACCGGGGTTACCGACGGCGTCTACACAGCCAGCGATACCCAACGCAGTTACCATCATTGGTTGCCGGGGCTGCACGCTCGCTATCAGTTGGACAAGAACACTCAGGTCCGTGCGGCCTGGACCAAGTCCGTGGTGCGTCCAACGTTTGGTCAACTGGCGCCGGGCTTCGTCATCGACGGCGACGAAGCCTCCTTTGGTAACCCGGACCTGAAACCGCTGGAATCAAGCAACCTCGATCTGGGCATCGAGCACTACATGGGCCATGCCGGGACCGTGTCTGCGTTCGTGTTCTACAAGGACATCAAGAACTTCGTTTACAACAGCGATCAGGCCGGTACCGGCAGTTGGGCGAACTTCTCCGAAGCCAACACGTTCGCCAACGGCGACAGCGCCAAGCTCTACGGCCTGGAACTGGCGTACTCACAGAAATTCGACTGGCTACCCGCCCCTTGGAACGGCCTGCTGATCGGCGCCAACACCACGTTCAGCCGTTCTGACGCGAGCATCAAAGGCTTTGATCAGGCCAGCGGCAGACAGATGAAGCGCGACATCGATTTGCCCAGCCAGTCCGACACCGTAGGCAACCTCATGCTGGGTTGGGAAAACGACAAGCTGAGCCTGCGCGTCTCCGCCAACTACAAGTCCGACTACCTCTACGAGCTGGCCTCGATCAATGACAAGGCTCATGACCTGTACGTCAACGATCAGACGTTCATCGATTTCAGCGCCCGTTACTCGCTGACCAAAAACCTGCAAGTCAGCTTCGAGGCCCAGAACCTCACCGACCAGCCGTACTTCGTTTCTACCGGCCGCGGTACCTACAACGCCCAATACGAAGAGTACGGCCCGACCTACAAGCTTGGCCTGACTTTTACTCACTTCTAAGACCCTGGCAGCCGCACCTGCTGCGGCCGCCACGTGTGAATGAACCGCAAGGATTTTTCGTTGATGAAAGCTTTTCTACCCAAGACGTGTTTGTTGGCCTTGCTGATCAGTTTCGCTGCTGGATCGGCGTTGGCCGCGACGGCCGCTCCACGTCTCCAGTTGCAACCCTGGGCTGCCGGGCAAAACCTTGCCGTGGGTGCTGTGGCATTTCTGCCGGACAACCTCGGCCCGGAGCGCATCGCTGCCAGCGAGCGCAACGGCCTGCTGTTGCTCGACGAGCAGGGCAAGGAACTGGCGCGCCTGCCGGGCTCTTTCAGTGGTCTGGATGTCCGGGCTGTCGGTCAGCAGGTGCTGGTAGCCAGTCTGGACAATGATCGTCAGCAAGCGGTGTTGGTCAGCCTTGACACGCAAAGCCGCAGTTGGGGGCGGCCGATGTATCTGCCTACTCGCGATTACCCGGTGAGCGGTGTGTGTCTGTATCGCGATGACGCCCGCAACCTGTTCCTGTTTCTGGTGGGCGAAGAAGGCAAGGGCGAGCAATGGTTGGTCGGCGGTGCGGAAAAACTCAATGCCAGCGCGCAGCGTGTACGCGGTCTGCCGTTGCCCCCTCAGGCTCAGTTTTGCCAGGTGGATGACGCTGCAAACCGACTGTTTGTGAATGAAGAAAACCTCGGTTGGTGGGCGTATTCCGCGCACCCTGAGGCAGATGTAAGCCGATTGCCAGTGGCGCTTCGCGCACCCTTTGGCCAGGTCAAAAAAACCGCTGGAGCCATGGCGCTGGTGCCGGGCGGCGTTGTAGCGCTGGACCCCGACGCGGCGCAATTGCACCTCTATCAGCAGCAGGGTGATACCTGGTCAGCCGAAGCGGCGTTGCCATTGCCGGGGCTGAAGGAACCGGAAAGCATCGCCGTTCGCCGCACCGCCAAAGGTTTGCAGGTGCTCGTACGTGACGATGACGATGGTCGCCTTTATCAGGGCGACATCAACTGGCAAGCCAGCGCGGTGCAACTGCCACCGGTGCTGCCAAGTGTCGGCGCCCTCAGCCAGAGCGATCCGGTGGGGCGTCAGGGTGATGCAGCGGATGATCCGGCGATCTGGATACACCCTCTGCAACCCGAATTGAGCCGGGTGCTGGGCACCAACAAGAAACAGGGGCTGCTGACATATGACCTGCAGGGCAAGCTGCTTCAGGACTTGCCCGTCGGGCGTTTGAACAACGTCGATGTGCGACCCCATTTCAACCTCGGAGAGCAAACGGTCGACCTGGCCGTGGCCAGCAATCGCGATCACAACAGCCTGAGCCTGTTCAGCATCGACCGCGCCAGTGGTGAGTTGAAGGTGGCGGGCGAGATCCCGACGCCGCTGAAAAACATCTATGGCATGTGCCTGTTCCAGCCCGCCAGCGGCGAGATCTACGCTTTCGCCAACGATAAGGATGGCACCTTCCTGCAATACCGCCTGAGTGCACCAGACGGCAAAGTCCATGGCGAGTTGGTGCGTCAATTCAAAGTCGACAGCCAGCCTGAAGGTTGCGTCGCTGATGATCAGCGTCAACGCCTGTTCATTGGCGAAGAAGATGTCGGCGTATGGGCGCTGGACGCCAGACCGGATCAGTCGGCGAAGCTCAGCAGTGTAATTCGCGTCGGCCCGCAACTGCACGCCGACGTAGAAGGGCTGGCGCTGTACCAGAGTGATGCCCGTGATTATCTGGTGATTTCCAGCCAGGGCAATGACAGCTACCTGGTGCTGGAGGCCGAACCGCCATTTGCCTCCCATGGCGCTTTCCGAGTCGGCTTGAACGCAACGACGGGAATTGATGGCGCATCGGAAACCGACGGCCTTGAAGTGACCTCGGTCAACCTCGGTGGTCCCTGGAGCCGCGGCATGCTGGTTGTTCAAGACGGACGCAAGCGTATGCCCGAGCAAACCCAGAACTTCAAGTTTGTTCCTTGGGGCGAAGTCACCAAGGCATTAAGTTTGCCGGGTGCTGCCTTGCCCTGATCCGGGCTGTCATCACCCGGTCATCACTATTTCATCGAATAGCCCCTGGCCGTCGCCCGCTGACGGCCTGCGTAGCGCAGGAAAAGGAGTCGGAACATGCACGCGACACTGGAACACATGACGATTTGGGGACTGATCAGCGACGCCAGTCTGTTGGTCAAGGCCGTGATGCTGACGCTGCTGCTCGCTTCGTTGTTGAGCTGGTATCTGATCATCCAGCGCAGCCAGGTACTCAACCGAAACGAGCGGCAACTCAACACGTTCATTCTGGGCTTTCGTCAAGCGCCGGATTTGCAGGCGCTGTACCGCAGCAGCCTGCAGTCGACGGATCGTGACGGCGGTGTAGCGCCGATTTTTCAGGCGGGTTTCCAGGCCTATGAACAGCTTGGCCAGCACTCGAACAGTTCGCCAGAGGTGGTACTCGAAGGCGTCGAGCGCTCGTTGTACGTCGCCATCAGCGAGCAGGAAGTGCAACTGGAAAAAGGTCTGCAGTTTCTCGCGACTGTGGGCTCGGTCAGCCCGTATATCGGTCTTTTCGGCACTGTGTGGGGGATCATGAATTCCTTCCTCGGCTTGTCTCAGGTTCAACAAGCCACGCTCTCGACGGTAGCGCCGGGCATTGCCGAGGCGCTGATTGCCACGGCGATTGGCCTGTTCGCGGCCATCCCGGCAGTCATTGCCTACAACCGCTTTTCTGCTCGCAGTCAAACCTTGTTGACCCGCTATTACGCCTTCGGCAACGAGTTGCAGGTACGCATGCATCGCAAACTGCACGGTGCGCCGGTGAATCTGGCGGCAGCCGCCTGAGAGGAGCAAGCACATGTTAGTCAGGCCGCAACGCAAGCACGGGCCAAAGGCCGAAATGAACGTGGTGCCTTACATCGACGTGATGCTGGTGCTGCTGGTGATCTTCATGGTCACTGCACCGATGCTCACTCAGGGGGTGAAGATCGAGCTGCCCAAAGTCGCCAGTGAGGCCTTGGCCAACGACTCTCGGCAGCAGATCGTGACGCTGTCGGTGAAGGCCGAAGGCGGTTACTACTGGAACCTGGGAAGCGAATTGAATACCCAGAGTCAGACTGACAGCGCGGTAGGGCTGGACGAAATGCGCGGCAAGATTGCGCAAATCATGGCGCAGCGCGGCGACACCCAGGTTTACATCCGCGCTGACAAAGACGCCGGTTACGGCAGTGTGGTGGCCGCTATGTCGGCCTTGCAGCAGAGCGGGGTGAGCAACCTCGGGCTGGTGACCGAGGCCCCGCAATGAGCACGATGACCACGCACCCCCCGACCTTTGCGGTGAGCGATGTTGTGCGCAATCGCTTCTGGAAAAACAGCCTGGCGGCCAGTCTGGCTGTCGCGCTGCACGCGGTCGTATTAGCCCTGCTGGTGACTGGCTGGTCGGTGGAACCCCCCAAGCCTGAACAGCCTATGGTGCTGAAAACCCATTTGGTGATGCTGCATCCTGCTGCTCAGCCCGAACCGTCGGTTGCCGTCGCCGAGCCGCAGCCGGTAGAACCACTCCCTGCCGTCGTGCAACCAGCGCCCCCTGTGCCGATCCCGGAACCTGCAAAACCCAGAGTGGATCCGCAGGTTCAGGCGCAAAAACTGGAGCAGGCAGCGCTGGCGCGCAAGCGGGTAGAGGAAAAGAAGCTCGAGCACCAGGCCGAAAAGCAGCAACAACTGGAAGTGCAAAAACGCAATCGCGAAGCCGAAGAGCAGCGCCTCGCGCAGCAACGACAACAGCAGGAACAGCAGACAAAAAACGCCGAATTGGCCCGCCAGGCCGCCGAACGCAGTCGGCAGCAAGCAGCCCAGGCTAGCGTCGACAGTCGTCAATATCTACCCTTGAGCAAGGAAGCCCCCGATTACCCGCAGCGCGCACTGGACAAGAACATCGAGGGCGACTGCACCGTGGAGTACACCGTCACCCCCGAGGGCAAAGTGGAAAACCCCAAGGTGCTGGACGGCTGCCACCCGATGTTCATGCGTCCTTCGCTGGCGGCGGCCACCACCTTCCGTTATCAGCCTCGGACCGTAGACGGTCGTGCAGTTTCAGTACCTGCGGTGCGTAACACGTTTCATTACCGGATCAAGTGAGCGGTTAAATGCCGCCGTGGCTGCCTGTCAAACTTCGCGTAAATATCTGTATTACGCTGGACATGTGGGGCCGGATTTATCCGGGAAGGCAGCGTTCTGACCACGATTATGTAGCGTAGTACGGGCCTCTTCCCGGATAAATCAGGTCCCACAGGGCTCTCTGTTCGCCGCGAGGCCGTGCGGTGCCATGGACACCGGGACCGCTCCCGCAGAACTATTGCTCCCGACAATATTCATCATCACGACGTACAGCTTCTGTTTTCTCCGCAAATCCGGAAAATGCCCTGCATTGAAGACCCTGCCCAGCTGGCAGATTTTTTTAGTTCAGGATTCTGTCCATGCGCCTTTCCCTCATCTTCACTGCCGCGATTGCCGGTTCACTGTTGGCTGGTTGTGCCACTGCTCCCAATCAGCCGACGCTGGTTTTGCAGACGGCGAAATCCCCTGAGCAGTACACAGACTGCCTGATGCCCAAATTGCAGGACCGCAAGTTCACGCCGACACTGTCGCAAAGTCAGCGTCATTATCGGGTAGTGGTTTCCAGCGCTATCGCGGCCGACAACGTGATTGAGGCCTACAAAGCCCCAACTGGCGGCAAAGTGTTTCTTTATGAACGCCGACCGCTGGCTTCCAGCTTTACGCCTTCCAGTTTCGAACAGGCTGCGCAGGAATGCCTGTAAGGATTGAAGGCTGGGTGGTCAAATCCAGCTTTCAACCCACATCCACATTGGCATGGTCGCCGCTGATACCAGCGTCGACAGACAAATGGCCGAGCTGGTTTTCTGCACGTCTTCTTGCGTCCTTGAGAAGCCCAGCACATTCAGGCCGCAAGGCGTTGCAGCCATGAGCATCAACACGGCTCGCGGTGTGCCGCTGATCCCGATGACCATGCAAGTCACCAGCACCAGTACCGGCATGATCAGCAGTTTGGCCACAGTAATCCCGACCGCCTCGATACTGGGGCGAAGGCGGTAACCGGCGAGATTGCCGCCGAGTACGATCAAGGCGCAGGGCAGGGCAGCCTGGGCCAGCCAGGTGGTGAGATGCTCCGCCCATAACGGCATCGTCAGCCCCGACAGGTTAAGCAGCACGCCAAGCAGCAAGCCGATGATCATCGGGTTGGCCAGGCTGCCAACCAGGGTTTTAAAGCTGAAAGGCTCATCACCGGCAAGACTGTTGTAAAGGCTCTGAAAGCTGAACAGCAACAGGCTGTGTACCGCCAGAATAGTGAACAGCAGCACCAGACCGGGGTTGCCGAACAGGCTGGCGACCAGAGCAATGCCCATCAACCCGTTATTGCCGAAGGCCGCCGTCAGGCCAAAGGGTGTAGGGTGGCCGATGCGCCAGTGAGCAACCAGATTGACGCCGGCAAAGATGATCAGCGCCGGAACGAAGTAGGCCGCCAGAATCGTCGTGTTCAAACCCTCGTGCAACGGCGCCTTGGCCATGCCGATGAACAGCACCATGGGCATGAACAGCTTGAACGCCAGTTCGCCAAAGGCCTTGTTGCTCTCGGCCGACAACGTCCCGCGGCGACGCAGGAAGTAGCCCAGAACAATCAACAGAAAGATCGGCAAAATAGCTTGCGGCACGGCCACGGCATAAGGCTCCGGCAAAAAAATGTGCGGGCATTATTACCGTGGATGGCCTAGTTTCCTATCTTGGGTTGTGTTGGTGTTCGATTTATCCTGAAACTGCACTGTCACGCAGCAAACATTTGACTCCTACAGGACTTGGGGTGAACTCTCAAAATTGAATGTTGTTCGGTAAGAACTTGGTCGCGATGACAGAGGCACAGGCGCAGCAGAGATTCAGGTTGTTTAAAAATCAGTAAATTTAATAATTAGCTTAGATTAAAATGTGCTTTTTAAATGTTTTCTTATGCGTTTAGGCTGCTCCGACACGTACCGCACTGTCGGTCCCGAACTTCTACGGAGCAGCCCCATGAGCAATGTCAGTTCCTTGCCTCTTCAATCCCAACAGTCTGGCTCCGGCAGTGTCCGTGAGCGCGTATCGCCGGAAGAGTGGGAGGTAAGGGTCAAGCTGGCGGCGGCTTACCGTCTGGCGGCGCAGAAACGCTGGACCGACCACATTTACACGCACTTTTCGGCGCGGGTGCCGGGCAAGGAAGAGCACTTCCTGATCAACGCCTTCGGCTTGCTGTTCGATGAAATCAGCGCGTCGAATCTGGTCAAGGTCGATATCGACGGGACCATCGTTGATGACCCGACCGGCCTGGGTATCAACTACGCAGGTTACGTCATCCATAGCGCCATTCACGCTGCCCGCCATGATCTGGTGGCTGTGCT
The DNA here is from genome assembly GCF_014357575.1 of Pseudomonas folii. Taxonomy (GTDB): domain Bacteria; phylum Pseudomonadota; class Gammaproteobacteria; order Pseudomonadales; family Pseudomonadaceae; genus Aquipseudomonas; species Aquipseudomonas folii. The sequence continues at coordinate 9,200 of NZ_JACONW010000182.1, forward strand.
GCACACCCATACCCGTGATGGCATCGCCGTTTCAGCGCAAAAAGGTGGCCTGCTGCCGATCTCCCAACACGCGCTGGGCTTCTCGGGTCGCATTGCCTATCACGGCTACGAAGGCGTGGCGCTGGATCTTGATGAGCGCGAAAGGCTGGTAGCAGACCTGGGCGACAAGAGCGTCATGATCCTGCGCAATCATGGCCTGTTGACGGGCGGTGTCAGCGTTGAGCACGCATTCCAGCAACTGCATCGTCTGGAATATGCCTGCAACATTCAGGTGGCCGCTCAATCGGCGGGTAATGACGAGTTGATTTATCCACCGGCTGAAGTCGTGGCGCGGGTTGAAGAGCAGGCCAAGGTTTTCGCTGATGGCCATGGCCCGGGGGTTGCTCGTCACTGGAATGCCCTGATTCGCGAACTGGAACGTTCAGACACT
>NZ_JACONW010000183.1 GCF_014357575.1 Pseudomonas folii
AGAACGGTATGTCAGACCGGCCCCCAACGCTGCCTCGCGTTGCTCGGGAGCTCCTACAGGGCTTGATTCCATTCCTTCACACTATAAAAAACCACTGTACTGCTCTCTTGACGCCAGAGAACGTGTATTGTCTCGATCTATTTACAAAGGTTCGCTTGCGAGTAGGGCACTTTGGCACTACACCGATGGTCATAGCCCGCGTATCTCATCAGCACTTCTTTCCCAAGGGATCTAGTCATGCTCCGTTTCCTGCGCTTCGCTGCCATTGTCGGCGGCCTCTGTTTGAGTGCGTCCGCTATGGCGGTCGATGTCGACCCCGCCACGTATGGCTTTCCTTTAAAGAACCCTTTTGAAGCGACCATTGCCACCACGCCTCCCGACATGCGTCCAGAGTTGCCCGCCGACGATGACATCGATCAGGACGACTACACCCTGAATCTGCGTCCGGAGCGCGAGTTCACGTTGCCAGACAATTTCTGGGCCGTGAAAAAGCTGCGTTACCGCCTGGCAAAGCAGGATCATGCCGCACCGCTGATCTTCCTGATCGCTGGTACTGGCGCACCGTATAACAGCACCATCAACGAATTCCTGAAGAAGCTTTACTACGGCGCGGGTTATCACGTCGTACAGCTGTCGTCGCCAACCAGCTACGACTTCATGAGCTCTGCCTCACGTTTCGCGACACCGGGCATTTCCACCGAAGATGCTGAAGACTTGTATCGCGTGATGCAGGCGGTGCGTGCTCAACAAACCGAGCTGAAAATCACTGATTTCTATCTGACGGGCTACAGCCTCGGCGCGCTGAACGCCGCGTTCGTCAGCCGTCTGGACGAGACCCGCCGCAGCTTCAACTTCAAGAAAGTCCTGCTGCTCAATCCGCCGGTCAACCTTTACACCTCGATTTCCAACCTCGACAAACTGGTGCAAACCAACGTCAAGGGCATCGATAACAGCACCACTTTCTATGAGCTGGTACTGGCCAAACTGACCCGTTACTTCCGTCAGAAAGGTTACATCGATCTCAACGATGCTCTGCTGTACGACTTCCAGCAGTCGAAGCAGCACCTGACCAATGAACAGATGGCGATGTTGATCGGCACCTCGTTCCGCTTCTCGTCAGCCGATATCGCTTTCACGTCCGACCTGATCAACCGTCGCGGCCTGATCACGCCACCGAAGTTTCCGATCACCGAAGGCACGAGCCTGTCACCGTTCCTGCGTCGTGCGCTGCAATGCGATTTCGATTGCTACCTGACTGAGCAGGTCATTCCAATGTGGCGCGCCCGCACCGATGGCGGCAGCCTGCTGCAACTGGTGGATCAGGTCAGCCTGTATGCGTTGAAAGATTACCTGCACAGCAGCTCGAAGATCGCCGTCATGCACAACGCTGACGACGTGATTCTTGGCTCTGGCGACCTGGGTTTCCTGCGCAAAACCTTCGGCGATCGCCTGACCGTTTACCCTTACGGCGGCCATTGCGGCAACATCAATTACCGCGTCAACAGCGACGCCATGCTGGAGTTCTTCCGTGGCTAAACGTCTTTTACTCCTCGCTGCCCTGCTCTGCGCAGGAACCGTCCAGGCTGCCGACGTCGTCAACAGCAACATTGCTGAACACCCGGCCACCGTGCTTCGTCAGGACGATGCCGACGGCTTTACCCAGCCGCTCAAGTCATTGCAGTTCAACCCGGGCCTGGATCAACGGGAATTCGAACGCGCCACGCTGACGGCGCTGGAAGTCTATGACCCGCTGGAATCCTGGAACCGTCGCGTCTACCACTTCAATTACCGCTTCGACGAGTGGGTGTTCCTGCCGGTGGTCAACGGCTACCGCTACGTCACCCCAGGTTTCGTGCGTACCGGCGTCAGCAACTTTTTCTCCAACCTGGGTGAAATTCCCAACCTGCTGAACAGCCTGTTCCAGTTCAAAGGCCAGCGCTCGCTGGAAACAACCGGTCGCCTGCTGGTTAACACCACCATCGGAGTTGTCGGCCTCTGGGACCCGGCCACCATGATGGGCCTGCCACGTCAGAGCGAAGACTTCGGTCAGACGCTAGGCTTCTACGGCGTACCGGCCGGCCCCTACCTGGTGCTGCCGCTGCTTGGCCCATCCAACCTGCGTGACACTGGCGGCCTGCTTTTCGACTTCACGGCCGAATCGCAGATCAACTTCCTCAACGTGGCTCAGGTCAGCAGCGATCACCCGGAGCTCCTCCTGCTGCGTGCTATTGATCGCCGCTACAGCACCAGCTTCCGCTACGGCCAGATGAACTCACCGTTCGAATACGAGAAAGTGCGTTACGTCTATACCGAAGCCCGCAAGCTGCAGATCGCCGAATAACAGTAAGGCGGTACAGAAACGGCCAGCCGGAGCGATCCGGCTGGCCGTTTTTTTGTGCACACTCACACCCTGGTCGAGAATGCGATCACCCTGTGAAGCTTGGGGTAGCGACGTGGGACCGGCTTTAGCCGGGAAGAGGCCAGTACATCCACGCCATATTTATCGTCTGAAATTCCGCCTTCCCGGCTGAAGCCGGTCCCACGTCGTCACATCCCGTTGCGAGTAAACATAGAATCTCCCACAGGAGAACCGCAATCTTCTGTGGGACCACGGCTTGCCCGCGATAAGAGCGCCGCGGATCAGGAGGTATCAAAATGCTGAATCGTCTGCTGGGCCGTATGTTGCGCGGCCGCGGTGCCACCGAAAACAAGCTGATCTGGAACCACAAGGCCGTAGCGTTTTCGCCGGTGGTTATCGACGTGCACAGCCCGGCGTTCGCCTCCATGGCGCAGATTCCGCTGTCCCATGTCGGCTCGGCCAAGGGCGGTAATCTTTCGCCGCCACTGGCGTGGGAAGGGCTGCCGACCGGCACAAAAGAGTTGGTGCTGATCATTGAGGATGCTGATGCGCCAATACCCTTTGCGTTCGTGCATGCGATTGCCGTCGGCATTTCGCCGCAACTCAACGGTCTGCCTGTCGGAGCTTTGAGCAGCGCTTCCCGCGGCTTGCTCACCTTGGGACGTAACACGTTTGGCGGCGCGACCTACATCGGTCCGCAGCCTCTTATCGGTCACGGTCCGCATCGATACAGCTTTCAACTGCTGGCACTGGATCGACAGCTGCACTTCGAGAGCCCACCCAATCGCAATCAGTTGCTCAAAGCCATCGACGGTGCGGTCATCGGCCGTGGACGGCTGGACGGGATTCATGAGCGAGCCTGATGCCGTGAACGCGTGGGTGTTGGCTGTTGCTGAGCACGGGGATATGCCAGCATTGCCCAAGGCAGCTCCTTGATAGACGTATCTGCAGGAACCTATATGAGCCAGAGTCCGACGCCAGTCTTTGCGTTGCAGATCCCCGACAGCCTTCGGATTGCACCGCGAGTGCTGTGTCATGCAACCAGCCTGCGCAAGGCGACCCGGCGTATTTCCCAGTTGTACGACGCGGTTCTGGCGCCCTGCGGTCTGCGCTCGACACAGCGTTCGATTCTGATGCAGGTGGCGCGCAATCAGGCACCGGCAGTGACTGAGCTGGCGGCGATTCTGGTGATTGATCGCTCGGCGCTGGCGCAAAACCTCAAGCCACTGGAGCGAGAGGGGCTGATCTCGGTGGATGTCGACCCGCAAGACAAACGCAGCCGACGCGTGCGCTTGACGCAGTCCGGCGTCGACAAACTGCTGGAGTCCCAGGCGCTGTGGGAACAAGCCCAGCAGTGTTTCGAAAAGTCCCTGGGCCAGCAGCAGGCCTGTGAGTTGCGTGAGCTGTTGGCCAAGGTTGCCGTACTGGATTATGACGGTAGTTGTTCAGCCTGAATGTCTGAATTCAAATGTCTTAGGCAAACACGAACCTGTTGGAGCTGCCGAAGGCTGCGATGGCGATCTTTCTGATACACCGCATCGCCTGCATCGCGGGCAAGCCCGGCTCCCACATAGAGCCAGGTCAGCCCCTGCAGCAAATGCTCTTCAATTCAAACGGCTGTAAACAGGTTTACGGATGCATCGGCGGTATGTACGCCAGGGTCGAGCCCAGAATCCACAGCAGGAACAACACCAGCGGTGTGTGCACCAGCAATTGCACGAACGAGAAGCCGATCAAGTCCCGGGCCTTCAAGCCCAGTACGCCCAGCAGCGGCAGCATGTAAAACGGGTTGATCAGGTTCGGCAGCGCTTCGGCGGCGTTGTAGATCTGCACGGCCCAGCCCAGGTGATACTCGAGGTCGTTGGCCACTTGCATCACATAGGGTGCTTCGATGATCCACTTGCCACCGCCCGACGGGATGAAGAAGCCCAACACTGCCGAGTACACGCCCATCAGCAGCGCGTAGGTGTCGTGGGACGCGATGCTGGTGAAGAACGTCGAGATGTGATGCGCCAGGGTCTGTGCGTCCGTACCCTTTACGGTTGTCATCAATGCTGCGATCGAACCGTACAGCGGGAACTGGATCAGCACACCCGTGGTGGTGGGCACTGCCCGAGTCACTGCATCAAGAAAGCTGCGTGGACGCCAGTGCAGCAGCGCGCCGACCATGATGAACAGAAAGTTATACGTATTCAGACCGGAAATCGCGGTAATGGCCGGTTTGGTGGAAAACTCGTTGAAGATCCAGCCGGACGCCAGCAGCACCATCAGAATGATTAGCAGCGGGCTGTATTCCAGCCATTCGCCCGGGCGAGTACGCGCGGGCAGCTTTGGCATGCTGAACGACGGATCGACGCCGCAGGCCTGGGCATCCTTGGCGCTGTTCGGGCCCGGCGCTGTGGCGTAAGCGACCACCAGAGAAACCACCACCAGAGCAGCGAGCAATACACCGGACTGCCAGAGGAAAATGGTTTCTGTGAACGGGATAACGCCGGTGATCGCCAGAATAGACGGCGGCAGGCTGCCGGGGTTGGCTTGCAACTGTGCTGCAGAGGATGAAAGCCCCAGTGCCCATACGGCGCCGAGCCCCAGATACGCCGCAGCACCTGCTGCACGGTAGTCCATGCGCAGGTCGGTACGGCGGGCGAGGGCGCGGACCAGCAAACCGCCGAATACCAGGGACAGGCCCCAGTTGAGCAGCGAGGCGACCATGGAAATCAGCGCAACCCAGGCCACTGCCGAACGACCGTTCTTGGGGATGCGTGCCAGTCGGTCAATGAGCTTTACCGCAGGAGGCGAGCTGGCCACCACGTAACCGCCGATGACCACGAAGGCCATTTGCATGGTGAAGGGAATGAGGCTCCAGAACCCGTCACCGAAGGCTTTGGCGGCGTCGGCAGGCCTGGCGCCCATGGCCAGGGTCGCCACCGTGACGATGACTACCGCCAGTGCAGCAAACACCCAGGAGTCAGGAAACCAGCGTTCCGCCCATTTGGCGCAACGCAGGGCAAAGCGGGCTGAGCGGCTATCTTCGATATCGGCGGCCACAGGGGTTGTCCTCTTGTATTTATTATTGGGGTTGAATCTGTAACGCGTGGCTTTTGTAGGAGCTGCCGAAGGCTGCGAAAACGGCATCTCTGACACACCGCTATCGCAGCCTTCGGCAGCTCCTACAAGGGACTATTGATCCCAATCAGAAACTCATCTCGACCACATCATCAGGCACGATCAATTTACCGGCGGTCTTGGCGATGATTTCTTCAACGCTTACGCCCGGTGCACGTTCGCGCAGAATAAAAGCACCGTTTTCGATTTCCAGGTAGGCCAGGTCTGTCAGTACCTTGCGAATGCAGCCAGCGCCGGTCAGTGGCAGGCTGCAACGGGGGAGCAGTTTCGACTCGCCGTCCTTGGACGCGTGGGTCATGGTGACGATGATATTGTCGGCACCGGCCACCAGGTCCATGGCACCGCCCATGCCTTTGACCAGTTTGCCGGGGATCATCCACGACGCGATATTGCCTTCCACATCGACTTCGAAAGCGCCCAGAACGGTGAGGTCCACATGGCCGCCACGGATCATTGCGAAGGATTGGGAGGAGTCAAAAATCGATGCGCCGACGCGGGCCGTCACGGTCTGCTTGCCGGCGTTGATCATGTCGGCATCGATGGTTTCTTCGGTGGGGAATTCGCCCATGCCCAGCAGGCCGTTTTCCGACTGGAGCATGACGTCGATGTCGGTGGGGACATAGTTGGCCACCAGCGTCGGAATGCCGATGCCGAGGTTCACGTAGTAGCCATCTTTAAGTTCGCGTGCAACCCGTTGAGCCATTTGTTCGCGGGACAGTGCCATGGTCTGATCTCTTTGTTGTTTTATGCCGTTGGCTGTACAAGACAGCATTCGGAAGCAGAATGACGTCAGGCTTTTCTGACGGTGCGCTGCTCGATACGCTTCTCGAAAGTGCCGAGAATGACCCGGTCAACATAAATACCCGGCGTATGGATCTGCGAAGGCAACAGCACACCCGGTTCAACGATCTCTTCGACTTCGACCACCGTGATCTTGCCCGCGGTTGCCACCACCGGATTGAAGTTCTGTGCGGTATGACGATAGATCACATTGCCGAAATGGTCGGCTTTCCAGCCTTTGACGATGGCGAAGTCGCCAGTAATGGCTTCCTCAAGGATGACGTTGCGGCCATTGAACTGGCGGGTTTCCTTGCCTTCGGCCACCGGCGTGCCATAGCCCGTCGCGGTATAGAACGCCGGGATACCCGCACCGCCTGCGCGCATTTTTTCGGCGAGAGTACCTTGGGGGGTGAGTTCGACTTCCAGCTCTCCGCTGAGTAACTGGCGTTCGAACAGCGCGTTTTCGCCTACGTATGAAGAGACCATCTTACGAATCTGGCGATCTTCGAGGAGTATGCCCAGACCAAAGCCATCGACGCCGCAGTTGTTGGAAACAACAGTCAGGCCCTTGACGCCCATGCGTTTGATTTCGGCAATAAGATTTTCGGGTATGCCACACAGGCCGAAGCCACCGCATAACACCGTCATGTTGTCGGTCAGCCCGGCGAGGGCTTCCTGATAAGTCGCCACTCGCTTGTCGAGTCCAGCCATGATGATCCGCCTTTTATAGTTGTGGTCGACGGTCCGGCCGTCGGGGAGCGTTGCGACATCTTCTCTCGGAGGCAGTGATTTGTTAATTTTGTTTTTCTGATCGATTAATAAGAAAAGCAAATATATGAACGTCAAACAGTTAAGGGCGTTTCTGGCCGTCGCACAGCATTTAAGCTTTGCCCAGGCGGGTGAGCGGCTCCATGTTTCGCAACCTGCGCTGAGCCTGACCATTAAAAGTCTGGAGGATGACCTGGGTGGGCAGTTGCTCAGCCGCACCACGCGAACGGTCAGCCTTACGCCCGAAGGCGAAACCCTGCTGCCGCTGGCCCGGCAACTGCTGGCTGACTGGGACAACGCTGAAGAACTGCTGCGCCAGCGCTTCACCTTGCAGCTGGGAAAAGTATCGGTGGCCGCCATGCCGTCGTTTGCCGGTAACTTGCTGCCCGGCGCGCTCAAGGTGTTCCGCAGTCGCTACCCACGAGTCAATGTAGCCGTTCATGACCTGATTAACGAAGAAGTGCTGGAAATGGTCCGTCATCGGCGGGTTGAACTGGGCATCGGTTTTGAACCCGAGTCCAGCAACTCACTGGTCTTCACGCCGTTCTATACCGACCGCTTCGTTGCAGTGGTGCCGCAGGATTCACCATTGGCACAACGTAAGGAAGTCACCTGGCAAGCGCTTTTGCAGGAAGACTTCATCGCCTTGCAGCGCCCTTCGGCCGTGCGTTTACTGCTTGAGCATCATCTGCAAGCGCAGCATGGCAAGTTGTCTGTTGCGTTCGAAAGCCATCAGTTGTCGACCATTGGCCGCATGGTTGCCAGCGGTCTGGGCGTCAGTGCGGTGCCTTCATTGTGTATTCAGCAGATGCATGAACTGGGCGCGCATTGCATTGCGCTGGTGGGGCCGACGATTGAACGCCCGATTGGCCTGATGATGCTCGCCGATCACAAATTGTCGGCCGCTGCTCAGGCATTGCGCGAAGTGCTGATCGAGTATGCGCAATCCCAGGTGCCGGGGTTAGCGAGCGTCTAGATCAAGGAGCTGGCCGGGAGGGGAGCGGTGAAACTGTCACAAACTTCATATTTGCGCGTCGGCTGTTCCGGTATCGTGTTGTGTAATTACAACTAAATGTTTCTGCTGGATCGCGCTTGCAGAAATCAACGATAAGGAAGAGCGCCTTGGATGTATCTTCTGCTGCCTGGCTGGTGCACGACACCCGCCTGATTGTCTGCTGTCTGATTGCAATTGCTACGATCATTGTCTTGATCAGCGCCACAAAACTCCCTCCTTTTCTTTCGATTCTCATCGGCACGTTCATCGCCGGAATCGGTGCTGGCCTGCCTGCTGAGGAAGTCGCCAAGGCTTTTAGCAAGGGGGCGGGGGGGATTCTGGGGGAGGCCGGATTGATTATCGCCTTGGGTGCGATGCTCGGCGCCTTGATGGCCGAGTCCGGGGCTGCCGACCGAATCGCAACTACATTGCTGGGGTTTGGCAAGGGCAGGTCATTGCCTTGGGTCATGGCGCTGGTGGCCATGGTCATCGGCCTGCCGTTGTTTTTTGAGGTCGGGCTGGTGCTGATGGTGCCAATCATATTTGTCATGGCCCGGCGTTCCGATCAGCCTTTACTGAAAATCGCGATTCCGGCCCTTGCAGGCATGACCACTTTGCATGCATTGATGCCGCCGCATCCAGGGCCATTGATTGCGGTCAGTGCCTTGCATGCCGATCTAGGGCTGACGATGCTGCTGGGATTCTGCATTGCCGTTCCGGCAGTGATTCTCGCCGGGCCGCTGTATGGCAACTGGTTGTCCAGGCGCATGGACATCAAGGAACCGGCTGAGCTGGGTGAGCTGTTTTCGGCCAAATCTGACGTCACACGCCAGCCGGGATTCGGCATTTCATTGCTGATTATTCTGCTGCCGGTGATTCTGATGCTGGGCAGCACGTTGGCCAAGATATTGATGGACCCGCATAACTCGTTGGCCCTGACCCTGAAGTTTCTCGGCGAACCGTTGGTGGCGTTGAGCATTGCGGTAATAGCGGCGGTCATTTGCCTAGGCTGGGCCAACGGCCTGACTCGCGAACATGTGAACGGTACGCTGCGCAAAAGTCTGGCACCGATTGCAGTTCTGCTGCTGACCATCGGGGCGGGCGGTGGTCTCAAGCAGACCTTGCTGGATGCCGGTGTGAGCCAGACCATCAGTAAGGTCGCAGAGGGCGCACATATCCCGTATCTGCTGCTGGCCTGGCTGATTGCCGTGGCCTTACGTCAGGCCACCGGATCCGCGACTGTCGCGACGACCACCACGGCGGGCATTCTTGCGCCGATGATGGCGGGGCTGGCAGCAACGCAAAGTTCGTTGGTGGCCCTTGCGATTGGTGCTGGCTCGGTGTTCTTCTGCCATGTCAACGACGCGGGTTTCTGGATGGTCCGCGAGTATTTTGGCCTTCAACTGAAGCAGACGATCTGGGTCTGGTCGGTGCTGCAGACCATCGTGTCAGTGGTGGGGCTGGTGGGTACGCTGCTGTTGTGGTGGTGGCTGACGTAGGGCGGCTGCGGTCTCTGTGGGAGATCCTGTGTTTGCCTACAGTCTGATGTGACGACGTGG
>NZ_JACONW010000184.1 GCF_014357575.1 Pseudomonas folii
TCTACCGTCCATGCGCCAACCTCGGTAGGCCAGCGACAATTCACCCGCAAATTCCCTCCTACACCCCCTCCGTTTTGCTTTAAGGTTCGGCTACAGTTTTTTCCACTCAGCACAATCAGCCAAGGAAGCATCCATGCCCGTTACAACCTCTCTCAGCGCCGGTTTCATGGTGGTTCATGGCAATCGCCTGGATGACCTGCGCAGTCTGGTTGTGTCCTGGATGCGCCGTTATCCGCTTTCACCTCTGGAAAACGAAATCGCCTTGGTGCAGAGCAACGGTATTGCCCAGTGGCTGAAGCTGGCCCTGGCTGAAGATGCAGAAGACGATGACCAGGGAGGCTGCGGAATTGCGGCAGCCATCGACGTCCAACTGCCTGGCAGTTTCATGTGGCAGTTGTATCGATTGGTATTGGGTAAGGATGAAATTCCGGCCGCGTCACTATTGGACAAGGCGCCGCTGACCTGGCGCCTGATGCGCCTGCTGCCCGCCTTGATCGACCAGCCACACTTCGAGCCGCTGCGCCGCTTCCTGACCAACGACACTGACCTGCGCAAGCGCTATCAGCTGTCCGAACGCTTGGCCGACCTGTTCGACCAGTATCAGGTGTACCGCGCCGACTGGCTGGAAGACTGGGCAGCAGGTCGTCACCAATTACGTAATGTCAGAGGCGAAGCCAAACCGCTCACCCCGGCGAATTGCTGGCAGGCTGAGTTGTGGCGTGCGCTGCTTCTGGATGTCGGAACCGAAGGCATGGCCCAAAGTCGAGCGGGTGTGCACCAACGCTTTATCGAACGCATCACCCACATGAATGAAGCCCCGGCGGGTCTACCGGCGCGGGTCATCGTCTTCGGCATTTCCTCTCTGCCTGCTCAGGCCCTGGAAGCATTGGCCGGTCTGGCCAGATTCAGCCAGGTGCTGCTCTGTGTTCACAACCCCTGTCGCCACCACTGGGCCGACATTGTTGCCGACAAGGATTTGCTGCGGCATCAGTACAAACGTCAGGCCCGTAAAACCGGAATGCCTGTCGTACTGGATCCGCAGGCTTTGCATCAGCACGCTCATCCGCTACTGGCTGCGTGGGGTAAGCAAGGTCGCGACTACATCAACCTGCTCGACAGCCACGATGATCCCGGTAGCTACCGTTCTGCGTTCAAAGATGGGCGCATAGATCTGTTCAGCGAGAGTGATCCGCATACCATTCTCAACCAGCTACAGGACGACATTCTTGAGCTACGGCCGCTTGATGAAACCCGGGAAATTTGGCCCGCTGTCGACCCGCTGCAAGACCGCTCGATCCGCTTTCACGTCGCCCACAGTGCCCAGCGTGAAGTCGAGATTCTGCACGACCAATTACTTGCACGCTTCAGCAAAGACCCGGATCTACGTCCTCGCGATGTGATCGTCATGGTCCCGGACATCGACAGCTACGCGCCGCACATTCGCGCTGTATTTGGTCAGATTGATCGCGAAGACCGCCGCTTTATCCCGTTCACCCTTGCTGACCAGGGGCAGCGCGGGCGCGAGCCTTTGCTGATCGCCGTCGAGCACCTGCTGAAGATTCCGGACAGCCGTTTCCCGGTCAGCGAAATCCTCGACCTGCTGGACGTCCCTGCATTGCGCGCCCGTTTCAAAATCAAGGAACGCGACCTGCCGACCCTGCATCGCTGGATCGAAGGTGCCGGTGTCCGTTGGGGGCTGAATGCCGAGCAGCGGGAAGGGCTCGGTTTGCCCGCAGCATTGGAGCAAAACAGCTGGCATTTCGGATTACGCCGCATGTTGCTCGGTTATGCGGTCGGTGCTGGTGCCGCCTGTGACGGCATCGAACCCTACGACGAAATCGGTGGTCTGGACGCCGCTTTGATCGGTCCGTTGGTGGCGTTGATTGACGCGCTTCAGGTCGCTCACAACGAGCTGTCTTCGCCTGCGGTAGCGACAGAGTGGGGCATCCGCCTGCAAGCGCTGATACAGCTATTCTTCCAAGCGGACAGCGAGCACGACGACTACTTGCTCGCTCAACTGGAGCAACTGCGCGAGACCTGGCTGGAGACATGTGAGTCGGTGGGTTTGCAAGACGAACTGCCACTGACCGTAGTACGCGAAGCCTGGCTGGCCGGATTGGATCAGGGCCGTTTGTCCCAACGTTTTCTCGCCGGCTCGGTCAACTTCTGCACCCTGATGCCAATCCGCGCCATCCCGTTCAAGCTGGTTTGCCTGCTCGGCATGAACGACGGCGATTACCCCCGCGCACAGCCACCGCTGGACTTTGACTTGATGGGCAGCGATTACCGCCCAGGTGATCGTTCACGCCGAGAAGACGACCGCTATCTGTTGCTCGAAGCGCTACTCTCGGCCCGAGATCAGCTGTACATCAGTTGGGTGGGCCGTAGCATTCGTGACAATAGTGAGCGACCCCCTTCTGTATTGATCGGCCAACTGCGTGATCACTTGGCGGCAGGCTGGACACTCCAAAACGCCGAAGCCCCCATGGACAGCAAAAAGCGCGATCCGGGTCAGCAACTTCTCCACGCAATGACCCTCGAACATCCGCTTCAGCCGTTCAGCGCGCAATACTTTCATGAAAACACTGAAAACTTATTCAGCTTCGCCCGTGAATGGCAGGTCCTGCACGAAACCAATGTCGCCGTGTCGATAACCACGCCACTCTCTGTCCACGAGCAAGATGAGCCCCTGAACCTGGCTCAACTGCAGGACTTCCTCAGAAACCCGGTCAAACACTTCTTCAGCCAGCGCTTGAAGATCTACTTCGAAGTGGCCGAAGCGCCTTTGGCTGACGAAGAGCCGTTTGTGCTCGACGCCCTTGAGCGCTACAGCCTGAGCGACAGCCTGCTTAACGCCGCGCTCACTGGCTCGCAAGACATTGACGAAGCGCTGCAGGCACAAGCGTTAAAACTCCAGGGCAGCGGCCTGTTACCCATGGCGGGTTTCGGCAGCAGCTTGCGAGAAGAACTGATCGAGCCGCTGCCGGATTTGCTGCAGCGCTATCAGAGCCTGCTCCATAAATGGCCTGAAGCGCTGAGCAGTGCGCTGCCGGTCAGCTACGCCCATCAAGGCGTGCGACTGGAAGGCTGGCTGGGTGGTTTGCATGCCAACGCTCAAGGCGAGTACTTGCTGATCACAGCTATTCCCAACTCCATTGGCTCGAAGAAAAACCGCAAATGGCATCGGTTGATTCGTCCGTGGGTTCTGCATCTGGTGGGCTGTGCTTGTGGGCTGCCGCTCAGCACTGCATTGGTGGCCAGCGATGAAACCTTGTTGCTGGATCCGCTGGACAAGACTCTCGCCGCCAACGCACTGAATGACCTGCTCACCGCCTGGTTGACTGGCATGCAGCGTCCATTGCCGGTGGCCGTTAAAACCGCTTTTGCCTGGCTTGGTCAGAACGACGAAAGCAAAGCCGAAGCCGCCGCTCGCAAAGCCTACGAAGGCGATGGCCAAACCACTGATGGCGAGCGACGTGAAAGCACTGCGCTGGCCCGGCAGTTTCCGGATTTCGACACCTTGATCGACAGCGAAGAGTTCGCTGGCTGGTGCGATGCGCTCTACAAACCGATTTTCGACGCGCCTTGGCAAAGCGAAGGAGCCAGCGCATGACTGACGCCCAACAGCACACCGCATCCCTGGCCCTACGTTTCCCGCTGCGTGGCAGCCAACTGATCGAAGCCAGCGCTGGTACCGGCAAGACTTTCACCATTTCGGCGCTGTACGTGCGTCTGGTTCTCGGTCATGGCGGTGATGTCGCCGGCTTTGGCCGTGAACTGTTGCCGCCGCAAATCCTCGTTGTGACCTTCACCGATGCCGCGACCAAAGAACTGCGCGACCGGATTCGGATCCGGCTGGCCGAAGCGGCACGCTTCTTTCGCGAAGAAATAAGCGCACCTGATGAGCTGATCAACGAGCTGCGCGAACAATTCACGCCCGAGCAATGGCAGGCCTGCGCCAGTCGGCTGGACATCGCCGCGCAATGGATGGACGAAGCCGCCGTATCGACGATCCACAGTTGGTGCCAGCGCATGCTGCGCGAACATGCTTTCGACAGTGGCAGCCTGTTCACCCAGACCCTGGAAACCGATCACAGCGATTTGCTTGGCGAAGTGCTGCGCGATTACTGGCGACTGTTCTGCTATCCCATGAGTGGCGACGCCCTGAATTGGGTCCGCGCCAACTGGAGTGGCCCCGCCGCGTTGTTACCTCGGGTGCGTAGCCTGTTTGGCAGCGACCGGGCGGTCCCGACCCAAGACCCTGCCGAGTTGATCGCTGCATCCTTGCAACAACGTCGCGAGGCGCTCAAGGCGCTTAAATCCCCATGGACCAACTGGGCCGCCGAGCTGCATGCCATCTGTATTGACGGCGTGGCGTGTAAGGTTGTCGATGGGCGCAAGATGCAGGAACGCTATTTCCGGCCATGGTTTGAAAAGCTCACTGCCTGGGCGGCCGATGAGGAACTGGAAGAACTCGATCTGGGCACCGGCTTTACCCGGCTGACCCCAGACGGTATCGCCGAAGCATGGAAGAGCAATCCGCCTTCGCATCCGGCTTTCGAGGCGATGGTCGAACTCAAGGTCGCCCTCGATACCTTGCCCACGCCCGATGCCGCAGTGCTCGAACACGCCGCACATTGGGTCGGCATGCGCTTCGAAGCCGAAAAGCGCCGTCGCGCAGAAATGGGCTTTGACGACATGCTGCTCAGGCTCGACGCCGCGCTGCAAAGCTCCGGCGGCGAGCGTCTGGCAACGTTGATTCGCGAACAGTTTCCGGTCGCCTTGATCGATGAATTCCAGGACACCGACCCGGTGCAGTACCGGATTTTCGAGAGCATTTATCGCCTTGAAGAAAACGACACCGAAACCGGGCTGTTCCTGATCGGCGACCCCAAGCAAGCGATCTACGCGTTCCGTGGCGCCGACATCTACACCTACTTGCGTGCACGTCAGGCCACGTCTGGTCGCTGGCATACGCTGGACACCAACTATCGTTCCAGCCACTCCATGGTCGAAGCGGTCAATCATGTGTTCCTGCGCGCCGAGCAGCGTCCAGAAGGGCGCGGTGCCTTCCTGTTCCGCGAAGGTGACAAGAATGACGTACCGTTTGCCGGTGCGCTTTCTCAAGGCCGTAAAGACGCGCTGCAAATCGATGGCACACCGCTGGCTGCCCTGAATGTCTGGCAACTGGCGAGCGATCAGCCGGTCTCAGGCGTCAACTATCGTCAGCAACTGGCTGCCAGTTGCGCCAGTGAAATTGTCCGGTTGCTCAACGCGGGGCAACAGGGTCGTGCCGGTTTCGCGGCTATGGATAAAGACCTGAAAGGCCTGCTGCCTGCCGACATCGCGATTCTGGTGCGTGACGGCAAAGAGGCTCAGGCAGTGCGCGGCGAATTGTCGGCCCGTGGCGTGCGCAGCGTTTACCTGTCCGACAAGGACTCAGTGTTCGCCGCCCAGGAAGCTCACGATGTATTGGCCTGGCTAAAGGCCTGCGCCGAGCCTGATTCCGAACGCACCCTGCGCGCTGCATTGGCGTGCATCACGCTGGCATTGCCGTTGGCGGAACTGGAGCGCCTCAATCAGGACGAATTGGCGTGGGAAGCGCGGGTCATGCAATTCCGCGGTTATCACCTGATCTGGCGCAATCAGGGCGTTCTGCCTATGCTGCGTCGCTTGCTGCATGACTTCCATTTGCCGCAGACCCTGATCACCCGAAGTGACGGCGAGCGTGTCCTGACCAACTTGCTGCACCTGTCCGAATTGCTGCAACAAGCCGCTGCCGAACTGGATGGCGAGCAGGCCTTGATCCGCCATCTGGGTGAGCATCTGGCGCTGTCTGGTCAGGCTGGTGAAGAACAGATTTTGCGTCTGGAAAGTGATGAGCAACTGGTCAAGGTCGTGACCATTCACAAGTCCAAAGGCTTGCAGTATCCGTTGGTGTTCCTGCCGTTCATTTGTTCCAGCAAACCGGTGGATGGGACACGTCTGCCCCTGCATTTCCATGATGAAAACGGTCGTGCGCAAGTCAGTCTCAAACCTACCGCTGCGCTGATCGAACAGTCTGATAACGAGCGTCTGGCCGAAGACCTGCGCTTGCTTTATGTAGCCCTGACTCGCGCAGAATACGTCTGCTGGCTGGGCGTCGCTGACCTCAAGCGCGGTAATTCCAGCAGCTCGATGTTGCACCGCTCGGCTTTGGGGTATCTGTTGGGCGGCGGCACGCCGTTGGCTGAGTCGGCTGGCCTGGCGTCGTGGCTGCGGGATCTGGGCGAAAGCTGCGACGGTATCAGCGTCGAAGACGTGCCTGCCGCGACTGCAGAAACCTTCAGCCCGCCACGCAACGAAGCAACGTTGCTCAAGCCGCGCATGCCCAAACGCCGCGCTGCCGAAAATTGGTGGATCGCCTCCTACAGCGCATTGCGCATCGGCGACACGATCACTGCGGGCAGCGACAGCGACGAATCACCGGACAGCCCGCAAGCGCAAAAGCTGTTCGATGACGAACGCCTCGACCGCGAAGCGCCCCGTGAAGTGCTGGTCAGCGGAGGGGATATCCACCGTTTTCCACGCGGTCCTAATCCCGGCACCTTCCTCCATGGTTTGTTGGAATGGGCGGGCAATGAAGGTTTTGCCAAGGCCGTCAGCGATCCACAACAGCTCAAGGATGCTGTGGCTCGGCGCTGTAACCGACGCGGCTGGGAAGGCTGGATCGACACGCTGACCGGCTGGCTGACACAGGTCCTGAATCTACCGTTGTCGCTGGCCGGCGATAGTACGCCGATTTCTCTAGGGGCGATGGACCAGCCCAATCAGTACCGCATCGAAATGGAGTTCTGGTTCGCCTGCCACAAAGTCAACGTCGCACAAATGGACGCTCTGGTGCGCCGCTACACCCATGACAACGCCCCGCGCGCGGCAACCGAAACAGTTTCCCTGAACGGCATGTTCAAGGGCTTCATCGACCTGACGTTCGAACACGAAGGTCGTTATTACGTGGCGGATTACAAATCCAACTGGCTTGGGCCGGACGATGAAAGCTACACCCAGGACGCCATGACCAGCGCAATTCTGGACAACCGTTACGACCTGCAATACGTGCTCTACTTGCTGGCCTTGCATCGCCAGCTCAAGGCGCGGCTCGCCGATTACGACTACGACCAGCACATGGGCGGCGCGCTGTATGTGTTCCTGCGCGGTGCTTATTCAACCAGCCAGGGCGCCTGGTTTACCCGGCCGCCACGGGAACTGATCGTAGGTCTGGATCTTCTGTTTCAAGGCAAATCAGTGACTGAAGAATTCGTCCTGACCGGAGAACCCGCATGAGTCGCTCATTTGCTGAACTGCTGCCCACGCCGCTGGATGCCCAAAGCCTGGCTGACCTCGCGCCGCTGACTAACGTTCGCGATCTGCTGTTATTGCTTGAACGTTGGGTTGAGCGCGGTTGGCTGCGGGCGCTGGATAAGGCTTTCGTCGCGTTCCTCAGTGAGCTGGATCCGTCCGCCGATTCGCTGGTGCTGCTGGCCGCTGCATTGACCAGCCACCAACTCGGCCACGGCCATGTGTGCCTGGATCTGTACGAAACCCTTAAAGAACCGGACTTCGCCTTGTCATTGCCCCCCGAAGGTGATGTGCAAAGCGGCCCGATGCTGCTGCCGTCGCAGTTACTGGTAGCGCTTGATGGCGACGCATGGTGCAAAGCATTGCTCGCCAGCACGCTGGTTGCCAGAGGGGATGACCACAGTGAAAGTGCGAGCAGCAAACCGTTGGTGTTGTCTGATCGGCGTTTGTACTTGCGCCGCTACTGGACGTACGAACGGCGCATCGGCGCGATATTGCGTCAGCGGCTGGCACAGCAGGAGGCCGTTTCCGACGACCTCGCCCAGCGTTTGAACGCGCTGTTCCCGCAGAGTACTACGCCGGATGCGCTGATCGACTGGCAGAAACTGGCGTGTGCGCTGGCGACTCGTGGTGCATTCAGCATCATTACGGGCGGGCCGGGCACCGGCAAAACCACCACGGTTGTGCGCTTGCTCGCGTTGTTGCAGGCCCCGGCTGTACAGGCCGGTCAGCCATTGCGGATTCGGCTTGCGGCACCCACCGGTAAAGCGGCGGCGCGTTTGACTGAGTCCATCAGTCAGCAAGTGCAGAGCCTGACGGTCAGCGAAGACGTGCGGCAGAAAATCCCTGCCGAGGTGACGACGGTCCATCGCTTGTTGGGCAGTCGTCCGGGCACCCGTCACTTCCGCCATCACGCTGGAAATCTGCTGCCACTGGATGTGTTGGTGGTGGACGAAGCATCGATGATCGACCTGGAAATGATGGCCAATCTTTTGGAAGCCCTGCCGCCACATGCACGCATGGTGCTGCTGGGTGACAAGGACCAGTTGGCCTCCGTTGAGGCGGGCGCGGTACTGGGTGATTTGTGCCGTGATGCCGAAGCCGGGTTATACAGCCCGCAAACCCAGCGCTGGCTGGAAGCAATCAGCGGCGAAGACTTGAATCGTGCCGGTTTGCAGCAAGGCGATGAGCAACAGCATCCGCTGGCTCAGCAAGTGGCGATGTTACGTTACTCGCGGCGCTTTGGTGAAGGCAGTGGTATCGGGCAACTGGCGCGGCTGGTCAATCAGCAACAGTCCACCGAAGCCCGGGCTTTGTTGGCCGCTCGTAGTCACGCTGATTTGCACGCATTGGCCCTCAAGAATGAGCAGGATC
This sequence comes from Pseudomonas folii, assembly GCF_014357575.1. GTDB lineage: Bacteria > Pseudomonadota > Gammaproteobacteria > Pseudomonadales > Pseudomonadaceae > Aquipseudomonas > Aquipseudomonas folii. Next base: position 8,713 of record NZ_JACONW010000184.1, read on the forward strand.
GTTCACTGGAACGTCTGCTGCTCGAAGGGCTCGACCAAGGCCCGAAAGGTCCGCAGGGCTATCGGCATTATCTGGGCGTGATGGCTGCGCAGCGTCCGCCACAGGATTCCCCGCTGGAAGACGAGCGTTGGGGTCATTGGGCCAGAGCGGTGCTGGATGCATTTGATGCGTTTCAGTTGTTGTGCGCTGTGCGCAAAGGGCCTTGGGGTGTAGAAGGGCTGAACCGGCGTATTACCAGCGCGCTGTACGAAGCCCGACTGATTGAAAGCGATCAGCATTGGTACGAAGGTCGTCCGGTGTTGATGACCCGCAATGATTACGGGCTCGGTTTGATGAACGGTGACATCGGCATCGCCTTGCGCCTGCCTGAGCGCGACGGCCCGGAAGCGGGCAAGCAGGTGTTGCGCGTGGCCTTTCCACGTAACGACGGTAGCGGCGGGGTACGCTTCGTCTTGCCGAGTCGGCTTAACGACGTGGAAACGGTGTATGCCATGACCGTACACAAATCCCAAGGCTCGGAGTTCGCCCATACCGCGCTGATCCTGCCGGAGGCGCTGAACCCGGTGCTCACCAAAGAGCTGATTTACACCGGCATCACCCGCGCCAAAAACTGGTTCAGTTTGATCGAGCCGCGCAAGGGCGTGTTCGAAGAAGCATTGCGACGCAAGGTGAAGCGCTTGAGCGGGTTGATGCTGGAGCTGTAAAAAACCAT
>NZ_JACONW010000185.1 GCF_014357575.1 Pseudomonas folii
TCCCACGTCACAGTCATCATCGCAGTAGCGCACGACCGGCTTTTTACCTCACCACTGCGCCCGCGGATCAAACGCTGCCTTGTCGGCCAGTTTTTTCCACAGCTCCTGAGTGGCTTCGTCGCTGGACTTGGGCATCACCACCTTGATCTGTGCCAACAGGTCGCCACGCTGGCCCTGTTTGTTCAGCAGACCATTGCCCTTGATGCGCAATCGCTGGCCGTTCTGGCTATCGGGACGAATCGTCAGATTGATCCTGCCCGTCAGCGTCGGCACCGCGACCTTGGCGCCCAGCGCAGCTTCCCAAGGGGCCACCGGCACGGTGATGATCAGGTCGTGGCCTTCGACTTCGAACTTTGGATGCGGCGCGAGGCGGATGATCAGGTACAGATCGCCGTTTTCACCACCGGCTACGCCGGGCGCGCCCTGGCCTTTGAGGCGGATACGCTCGCCGTCGGTGACACCGGCCGGGATTTTCACGTTCAGGGTTTTGGTGATATCCGCCACGCGCTGACCGCCAGCGTTGTGTTGCGGCACCTTGAAGCTGACCTGTTTGGACTCGGCCGACAATGTCTCCTCAAGGAAGATAGCCAGTTCCATTTCCACGTCTTGTCCTCGGCGGCCTGGATTGCGTGAGCGACCGCCCTGCTGCGGACGACCACCAAAGATCGAGCTGAAAAAATCGGAGAAGTCGCCGTTATCAGCACCGCCAAAACCGCCCGCACCCGCCCGGCTCTGCCATCCCGGCGGCGCCTGGAAGGGTTGGCCCTGCCGACCGTATTTGCGCAAGTCGTCGTATTCGGCGCGCTTTTCAGGGCTGCTCAGCACCTCGTACGCTTCGTTCGCTTCTTTGAATTTCTCTTCCGCGCCAGCCTCTTTGCTGACGTCCGGGTGATACTTGCGCGCCAACTTGCGGTAAGCGACCTTGATCGCTTTCTCATCCGCAGTCGGATCTACCGCAAGAATCTTGTAATAGTCTTTGAAGTCCATCTAATGCTTTCCCCGGTTACGCCGTGCAGCGCTGAATACTGCGCACAGCATCCTCTATTTTGAGGTCTCTGAATCCAATTCGTTGAGTTGTATCGGCCGCGCGCCCCGCCAGCTTGATGCTTGAGACGTTCGACGGCCTGATGTGAAGACAATTCCTTGAAGATTGGGGGTCAGGTCGGCCAGTTCAAGTCAGGCATACAAATACAGTTATCTACATTTAACCGATGTTTCGCCCTACGCATCCGTCGTGCACTGGCATACACTGCGCGGCCGTTTTTTGACTGGAACGTAAAAGACATGAATGACCAATCCCCGGCCCGTGCCTGCGGTATCGACTTCGGCACGTCCAATTCCACCGTCGGCTGGCTGCGCCCCGGCATGGAATCGTTGATCGCGCTGGAGGACGACAAGATTACCCTGCCGTCGGTGGTGTTCTTCAACATGGAAGAACGCCGCCCGGTCTACGGCCGTCTGGCGCTGCACGAATACCTGGAAGGCTACGAAGGCCGTCTGATGCGCTCGCTCAAGAGCCTGCTGGGCTCCAAGCTGATCAAGCACGACACCAGCGTGCTGGGCACGGCGATGCCGTTCAAGGACCTGCTGGCGTTGTTCATCGGCGAGCTGAAGAAACGTGCCGAGGCCAATGCCGGTCGTGAATTCGAAGAAGTGGTGCTGGGCCGTCCGGTGCATTTCGTCGATGACGACATTACCGCTGATCAGGAAGCAGAAGACACTCTGGCCGAAGTCGCCCGCAAGATCGGCTTCAAGGACGTGTCGTTCCAGTACGAGCCTATCGCTGCCGCATTCGACTATGAATCCACGATTACCAGGGAAGAACTGGTACTGATTGTCGACATAGGCGGTGGTACTTCGGACTTCTCCCTGGTGCGTTTGTCACCTGACCGTCGCTTCTACGATGACCGTCACGAAGACATCCTGGCCACCGGTGGCGTGCATATCGGCGGAACCGACTTCGACAAACAACTGAGCATTCAAGGCGTCATGCCGCTGTTCGGCTACGGCAGCCGGATGAAAAGCCAGGCGTACATGCCGACCAGTCATCACATGAACCTGGCGACCTGGCACACCATCAACTCGGTGTACTCGCAGAAGTCTCAGTTGGCGCTGGGCAGCATGCGTTACGACATTGAAGACACCCAAGGCATCGACCGCCTGTTCAAACTGATTGAACAGCGCGCCGGGCACTGGCTGGCGATGGAAGTGGAAGAAACCAAGATTCAGCTGACCCACAGCGAAAGCCGCCATTTGCCAATGGACCGCATCGAGCCGGGCTTGAGTGTTGACTTGAGCCGGGTGATGTTCGAAGCCGCCATCGATTCGCAGCTGGAGCGCGTACGTAACAGCGTGAGCGAATTGCTGCTCAAGGCGGGTGCGGGCGTTGATCAGGTCAACACCGTATTCTTCACCGGTGGCTCAAGCGGCATCCCGGCACTGCGCAACAGTGTCTCGGCCATGCTGCCCAATGCCCGTCACGTCGAAGGGAATATCTTTGGCAGCATCGGCAGCGGGTTGGCGATTGAGGCGAAGAAGCGGTACGGCTAAGGGGAGCTACAAGCTGCAAGCCTCAAGCTACAAGGTAAAAGCAGGCCGTGCGCCTCTTGAAGCTTACAGCTTGAAGCTTGCAGCTGCTCTCTTACACCAACCCCTCCCGCTGCAACTCGCTTTTCAGATACGCATAGTAAATCGGCCCCGCCACTACACCCGGCAGGCCGAATGCGGCTTCGAATATCAGCATCGCCAGCAGCAATTCCCACGACTTGGCATTGATTTGCCCGCCAACGATCCGCGCGTTGAGGAAGTATTCGACTTTGTGGATCACGATCAGGTAGCCCAGCGCCGCCAGTGCCACCCAGATCGAGATCGACATTCCCACGATGAAGATCAGCGTATTGGACATCAGGTTACCGACCACCGGCAGCAGGCCGAGCAGGAAGGTCATGATGATCAGGGTTTTGGTCAACGGCAGGTGAATGCCACACAACGGCAGCACAATGACCAGAAACACCGACGTGAATGCAGTGTTCAGCAGCGAGATTTTGATCTGAGCGAAAACGATGTTGCGGAACGCTTTGCTCAACAGGCTAAGACGCTCAAACAGCGCAGCCGCCAGCGGCTTGCGGGTATGCACATCGGAGATTCGCTGCAAGGCAATGATTGCCCCCAGCACCATGCCGATCAGCATGGTGACAAACATGTGCGCCGCACCCTTGCCGATCAGTTGCAGTTCGCCGACGTGCTTCTGAATCCATTCGCCCAGAGATATCCGGAACTCGGCAGCGCTGGCCGGCAAATAGGCGTCGATGAACGGTGGAAGCTGACCACGAGCGCGATCCACCAGGATCATGAATTTGTCCAGCGAAGCGCCAGGGTTTTCTGCCTCATGCAGCACGAAGCTGAACGCCCCGGCGAAGATCAACGCCAGCACACTGACCACCAACGTGCCTAGCAACGCCACCGCGAGCCAGCGAGCACGCTCCCCGGCGATCAGCCTTTGCAGCTTGGGCGTCAGCATGTTGACCAGTTCGTAGACCAGTAACCCGGCCAACAGACTCGGCAGCAGTTTGAACGGCAAAACCATCAACAGACCGCCGAATATCAGAATCCAGCTGGCCAACAACACTTGTCGCGAGGAAAACGTTGGCATATAGCCTCAGGACGAACGGCGCTAAGAGGCAGGCAGTCTGCCAGCGTTCTGAGCTAAGGACCAGTGATCAGACGACCCCATCGGAAACGACTGACAGACCGAGGAATAAGCAGCCTGCACCAGACGCCGGAATTAAAGGTTTCAGGACGCTGAACAGCACCATTTCCAGCGCCTGAACGCTCACTGGAAAATTATTTCTTCTTGAGACAGTCACTCATAAAGGCCTTTCGGGCATCGCCCTTGAGTGCCTGAGTTGTAGCGGTTGCGTTACAGCTGGTCATCTTTTGTTGCTGGGTTTGCGGCGGTGAGGCTTTAAGGCAGGTGCTCATGAACGTCTTGCGCTCATCACCCTTCAAGGACTGAGCTGTAGCATCGGCATTACAGGTGGTCATTTTGTTCTGTTGGGCAGTGGCCGCATAACTCTGGGCACACATCAACAGACTCACCAACAACAAAGGGACGCGCAGCATTTTCATGGTTATCCACTCCACAGTGGCCATGCCGACCAGCGTGGCCTGCTCTGGAGTGTAGCCAAAGAATATGCGGCGCGACCCGTCCAGCTCAGGCCTACCCGACGTTGCGCGTGTCGAGCTGCAAGTCCTCTTGTTCGATGCTGTGAATCGACACATCGGTGATGCCCGATGCGTGGGCCGTTGCCTCATCCACGGCGATAAAACTTTGCACGTCGTCATCCAGTACGACGTGATGCTTCTGCGCCAACTCATGAACCACATCGATGATCGGCACATCCAGATTCTCGATCACGTCCACGTGGTGCTCACCCGCCAGGGTGTACTCGATTGCGTAGTGTTCTTTATCGCTCATTGCATCACTCCAATGCCGACCCGACCGGGCGGCAAACTACGAACAACAGCTGAGATAGCTAAAGGCCCGCAGCCTTGAGGCGCGCGGCGTGCTCAACACACAATTTCACAGGGTTGGCGATGGTCGAGGGTAATAGTCACCCGTCAAGGCACCCAGATGAGAACCGAGTCTCCCGACCATGCCATCACATTGACCGCGCTGTTTTCTGAACGTGCGAGCAATTTTCATCAAGTGCGACTGCTGCCGTACGGGCGGTTACGATTGCAGCGGATGCCTGGCTGTCAGGTAACGAAATCACCGTGCGACGTACGTAGTATTCAAAGGCCATCAAATAATCGAACTCTTGCGAACCTCCGCAGCTCCAAGCTGCAACGGGCCAACAATGGCTCTGTCATTGGAGTGGTATTTCATGATCAAGAAGAGCCTCGCAGCAGCGTTCGTTATTGCCGCAGTCAGCGGTTGCGCCAACACCACCGTGCAGAACCCGGTGGATTACGTGACCTATCGCAACGAGCCGCTGGTCAAGCAAGTCGAAGACGGCATGACCGAGCAGCAAGTACTGACCATCGGCGGTACGCCGTCTACTCGCGTACAGCGCAAGGTTCACCCGGGTGTTTGCAACAACTACGTGATGAATAAAGACGGCCACGAGCAGGTTTATCACGTCAGCTTCAACGCCAACGGTCGCGTGGATAACAAGGGTTTCATGACCTGCGAGCAACGTGAAGACAACGAACGCGCCATGTAAGCCGCTCGTTGATACGCAAAAGCCCGATGCAGATGCATCGGGCTTTTTATTGGCCGGCGCTTTTACACGTGAAGCCGTTCGCGCTTAGAAAACCAGTTTGAACAAAGCGATGACCACAACCAGGCCGATCAGAAAGATGATGCCGATGGTGCTGCCGAGGAACTTGAGCATTGTGTATCTCCATATATTTTCGTCTCAAGGTTGGGACCGCGGCGTGTAACAGTCGTTTCCTAATATTTTGTTCATCAACCAATGATGCAAAAGAATAAAACTTTTCCCGAAGCCGAGCACTCACACCTGTTACCGATCATGCCGGGCGCCACTCAACGCTGTAGAGGATTGGCGCATCAAGAGCGAGACGGATACCGGATTAGCTTTGGAGATAAACCATGAACCAGGCCCAACATTTGTCAGATGTGAACACCCTGCGCGAACGTGCGCGCCAGAATGTCGAGAACGGAGCCGTCACCGAAGGTTATAGCGCAGATCGCGAAACGGTACTGCGCCTGCTGAACGAATCACTGGCTACCGAACTGGTGTGCGTGCTGCGTTACAAGCGCCACTACTATATGGCGACCGGCCTCAAAGCCAGCGTCGCCGCTGCCGAGTTTCTTGAGCACGCGCAGCAAGAAGCCGAACACGCGGATCTGCTGGCCGAGCGCATCGTACAGCTGGGCGGCGAGCCGGAATTCAACCCCGACACCCTGTCGAAGAATTCCCACGCCCAATACGTGGCAGGCACCACCCTGAAGGAAATGGTCTACGAAGACCTCGTGGCTGAACGTATCGCCATCGACAGCTACAGCGAGATCATCAAATACATCGGCGAAGACGATCCGACAACCCGTCGTATCTTCGAAACCATCCTGGCCCAGGAAGAAGAACACGCCGACGACATGGCAGATATTCTCAACGACCTGTAATGGGTGAGTGTTGATGCAAAAAAGCCAGGACTGAGTCCTGGCTTTTTTGTGCCTGCTGACGTGCCGAGGGTACCTCGCCGTCTCACGGCAACATTGAACCTGCAGGAGCTGCTATTGCGGAGCATCAGGATCAATGCTTCGCAGCCTTCGGCAGCTCCTACAGAACATGCATTGCATTCAAAGGATTTGCTTCGCGAGGAAGCTTAGCTCTCGCAGGAATCAATGATGACGTGGGACCGGCTTTAGCCGGGAAGGCGGTGTTTCTGCCGATGAAGATTCAGCGTCTGTCACGGCCTCTTCCCGGCTGAAGCCGGTCCCACGTCGTCAATCAGTTTGCAGGCCAACATAGAATCTCCCACCAAGAGCGCGCGGTGCGCTCTGGTGTTATCGCACGGTCTTCGGTGCTTTGCCTGATCTCATCTGCTCCAGCAACGGCGCGCATTGGTTGGGTTCTTCACCGCTGCTCGGCGCGACCAGGGCCAGCAAACCTGCTGCCGGGCCGATTGCGGCACCCAGCAATACCATTCCCGCTCCGCGCAACAACAACGGCCCGGACTGCACACCCGCATTGGGTTTGGCGAACGGCCCGCGTACATAAAGAGGGGACCGCAACGAGAACACGCGGAAGCCTTTCGACTCAGGCTTGACGCTCAAATCCAGTTGCTCGGTTTTGAAGTTGGCTGTGCCGTCGATAAAGATAATCGCGTTCTCGGTATCGAACACAAACAGACGAGGCGTCGCCAGACCGTCCTTGATGCCCACATCAGACGCTGCGCAGTTAATCTTCACGTCCTGATCGCCGAACAACTTGCCCACCACATAGTTACCGACGTTGAGTCCGGCGATTTCCATCAGGCTGCGGCTGATCGCGCCGTCATTGACCAGCATTTTCAAGTCACCGTTGGAAGTGCCCAGCAACGCAGAAACCGAGTTGCCCTTGCCGCTGATGTCGGCGTCACCCGCCAGCTCACCGAAGCTGGTTTTCATCGGTTCAAAGGTTGGGAATAGCTGCTTGAGCTTGAGATTGCGCGCAGAGAGCTTCGCCCTGCCCTGCATCGGCTTACTACGGCCATCCAGACGAATGTCGGCATCCAGTTTGCCGCCTGCAACACCGAAGCGCAGCGGTTGCAGACTCAGTTGGCCGTCGTTCAGCACAACGTGGGTGTAGAGATCAGAAAACGGCAGGTCCGGGCTTTGCACGATGCGCTTGCCGGTGAACTCGACATCGGCGTCCATGGCACGCCAACGGTCAGTCTGGAACTCTTCCACAGGCAACACCTTGCCCGATGGCTGCTTGCTTTCCCCGCCACGTTTTTTCTGGGCAGCGTTGGAGTCCGCACCGATCAAAGGCGCCAGGTCGGTAAACAGCAACTGATTGGAAACCAGCGTACCGGTGAGTTTCGGCCTCGGCTGACTGGCAACAAAACCCAGGTCGCCATGAATGTCGCTGTTGCCGATCTTGCCGTTGAAGCCTTCGTAACGGAAGTTAGCGCCCGCCGGGCCATGGATTTTGGCGATCAGTCGACCATCCGTGGAGTAAGCCGGCGAATCCGGCAGTGTCACGCCCGTCAGCGGATAAAGATTGCTCAGGCTGCTGCCTGACAACTTCAGACGCAGATCAAGCGCGCCCAGGTTCTGCGGGTCGGTCACGGTGCCAGCCACTGCGGCGTTGGTATCACCGACATGTGCATCGACCTGGACCGGAAATGGCTGAGCAGCATCCTTGAGCGCCAGCAGCCCGCCGAGCTTGCCGCTGCCGTTCAGTTTCTGACCTTTATATTGGCCTTTGAACGTTACGCCAAAGGCATAATCCTGTGGCCGAACGCCCTTCTCTTCAGCTTTCTTCGCCTCTCCGCTGCCGACGATGTCGCCGAACGGAATCGGCTTGCCCAGCGGGTCGATCACCAGATCCACCTGAGTGTTAAGGGTCTGATCGTTGAAGCTCACCAGGCCCTTATCGAACTTGATTGCACCGATATCCAACACCCAGCTGGAAGGCTCGGCATCAGGGTCCGACTTGGGCAAATCAAACGTCCAGTTGGCGCGACCATCCGCCAGGCGCTCAAGTTTTGCATCGGGCCCGGTCAGATCAATGCGCGGAATCACCACGTGTTGCACGATCAACGGCAACGGCGACAGGCGAAATTCGACGCGCTTGAGGGTGACCATCTGCGGCGTTTTCGACCACTCAGGGTTACCCAGGCTCAGGTGTTCAGCCACGAAACGTGGCCATGGCACCCATGCCCGCCAGCCGCCCTCCTCGGCTTCGCGTCCCCAGATCACCGCCAGGTTGCCGTTGATCGCGAAGGGACGATGCAACGCTTCACTGACTTTTTCGTTAAGCGTCGGCTTGATGCGGTTCCAGTCAAAAGTGGCGATCACAACGACCAGAACGGCCAGCACCAACAACAGAATGGCACCGGTCCAGGCAAAGATTTTACGGCTGCGCGTCATTGCATGACTCTCCAGATAACAACAGGCCGGCCCTGGCCCGTTGCATACGACTTTCAACTTCGACTGATAAAACCCCCGAGGGTTTGATCGGATGTGCAAATTACAGCATCGGGCTGAAAACCCAAGTCTCTATATGAGGCGAAGGCTGCAAGCCACAGCCAGCAAGGGCTGGAGAATGAATCAATATTGATGATTTTCACCATCAGGAATACGAACTTCTCAATCGACAGGCCGGGCGTAATATCGCTGCCATACACCACCCCGGAAGCTCTTGAGAGGAGCGAATATCATGAAACGCGTATGGCTCGCCCTGACCTTTTCCTTTTTGGCCGCTAACGTCTGGGCCGTACCCGCGCCCGAGCGCGAACCCAGCGCCGAAATGAAGATGAGCCTGCAGCGCGTGCACGAAACGATTGCGCAGGACGGCCATGCGCAGTTGATCAAGCAGTATCAGCGGGTTTAATCAGATGGATATCCATTGCCGGAGATTCTATGCTGGTTTGCAAGCCGATGACGTGGGACCGGCTTTAGCCGGGAAGGCGGTATCTCAGATGACACATTTTTAGTGACCGTAACGGCCTCTTCCGGGCTGAAGCCGGTCCCACGTCACATGCCCATCATTCCCGAATCGAAAACCCCTTCGACGCATC
>NZ_JACONW010000186.1 GCF_014357575.1 Pseudomonas folii
ATTTGACCCGCGAGATAGGGGTGTCAGGAACCTATGCCTGGATTCGGCCTGTTCAAGGGCATCACGCATCATCTGTACCGCACAAACGCAAAAGCCCGATCCAGATGGATCGGGCTTTTTGGGTCTGCGGTGCCGAAAACAGGAATCGAACCTGCGACCTTCGCGTTACGAGTGCGCTGCTCTACCGGGCTGAGCTATTTCGGCTTGGACACAGATTTCGGTATAAGCCTGGACAAGTCGCATCCAGACTCCAACCTACGCACCCCGTACAACCGGCACATAGTTAGCAAAGCTTTGGCGTTGCAGTACTGCATGTACCGGACACAGCCCAAGTAGTCCCGGTATCAGTCAACGTAGGCGTTAAAATGAAAGTCCGCGCGTCGACTGCATCAGTCCCTGTAGCAGTAATCACACCGACGTTGGAAACAGCAAGAGTTGCAATAACGCCTTGGGTCGCGGTAATCGCGGCAGGGATGCCATTAGAGCCAGCCGTGCAACCTGTGGTGGTGTTGAGAGTCTGCGCGCAAATACCAATAGCAGTTTTGTAGCCATCACTGATGGATACGACTTCAGTGAATTTCGCCCTTTTGACATAACTCTGATACGCCGGCAGCGCCACAGCAGCCAAAATACCGACGATCGCTACTACGATCATCAACTCGATCAACGTGAAACCTTTTTGTACTGTTTTCATTGATACTGCTCCGGTGCGTCAATAAGGTGTTGCGTGCCTGTCCCAAAGCATAGGTCATGCCAAATACTCTTCAACCCTCCTTTATTGCTAATTCTCCTACCAACGGCTGATCAGGGAGTCCCTGCCGGATTACTGGCGGACAATTTACGTCACCTTGTCTTGCATCATTGGCAGCGTCGCCCGACTAGGCTATAAACCCAAGACAGTATGGGTTTGGTGGTTTTATGAGTGACGTTGTCCTGACCGGTTTGGCCAAGCAATTGGTAGTTGCAGAACTTCTGACTGAAAAAGCGACGCAGCAGGCGTTTCTGCAAGCCCGGCGCGACAAGGTTTCGCTGATCAGTTATCTGGTGCAAAACCGCCTGGTCAAAGCCCTGGCTCTGGCGGAAATGTCGTCCGACCAGTTCGGCCTGCCGTTTCTCGACCTCAATTGCCTTAATAAAGAAGAACAGCCCAGGGGGGTGGTGAGTGAAAAGCTCATCCGCCAGCACCATGCCCTGCCGCTGTGGAAGCGCGGCAATAAGCTTTATATCGGTATCTCCGACCCTGCCAACCAGCAAGCCATCACCGATCTGCAGTTCAACACCGGGCTCGCCATCGAGGCGATTCTGGTAGAAGACGACAAGCTCAGCGACGCCATCGAAAAGTTTTTCGATGGCAACGCTTCTCTTGGCGAAATGGGCGACGTCGATCTCAGCCTGGAGGTGGTGTCAGGCGGGGAAGTCAAAGAGACGTCGCTGGGTCAGGATGATGCCGACGATGCGCCGGTGGTGCGCTTCGTCAACAAGATGCTGCTGGACGCCATTCGCCTCGGCTCGTCCGACCTGCACTTTGAGCCTTACGAAAAGACTTTCCGGGTACGCTTGCGCACGGACGGCATTCTGCATGAAGTCGCCAAGCCGCCTATCCACCTTGCCGGCCGTATTGCGGCGCGCCTGAAGGTTATGGCCAGTCTGGATATTTCCGAGCGCCGCAAGCCGCAGGATGGCCGGGTCAAGCTGCGTATATCGAAAACCAAGGCGATTGATTTCCGGATGAACACCCTGCCGACGCTGTGGGGCGAAAAGATCGTGATGCGTCTGCTGGATCCGACCACGGCGAAAATGGGTATCGATGCATTAGGCTACGAGCCTGAGCAGAAGGCCCTCTATCTGGAAGCACTGAAGCAGCCGCAAGGCATGATTCTGGTCACCGGCCCTACCGGCTCGGGTAAAACCGTGTCGCTGTACACCGGCCTGAATATTCTCAACACGGTGGATATCAATATTTCCACCGCCGAAGATCCGGTTGAAATCAACCTGGAAGGCGTCAACCAGGTCAACGTTAATCCGCGTCAAGGAATGGACTTCTCTCAAGCACTTCGGGCCTTTTTGCGTCAGGATCCTGACGTGATCATGGTCGGTGAGATTCGCGATCTGGAAACGGCTGAAATCGCCATTAAGGCTTCGCAGACCGGGCACATGGTTTTGTCGACGCTGCACACCAACAGCGCCGCCGAAACATTGACTCGCTTGCATCACATGGGAGTGGCTGCGTTCAACATCGCCACCGCCATCAACCTGATCATTGCTCAGCGTCTGGCGCGCAAGCTGTGCCCGCACTGCAAGAAGGAGGCGGACATTCCTCACGACACGTTGATATCGGAAGGCTTCCCGGCAGACAAAATCGGCACGTTCAAGGTCTATACGCCGGTAGGCTGCGACCAGTGCAATGGCGGCTATAAAGGCCGCGTGGGGATTTACGAAGTGGTCAAGAAGACCCCCGCTCTGGAGCGCATCATCATGGAAGAAGGCAACTCACTGGATATTTCCGTTCAAATGCGCAAGGACGGCTTCAATGACCTGCGCACCTCCGGCCTGATCAAAGCCATGCAGGGCGTCACCAGCCTCGAAGAAGTCAACCGCGTGACCAAGGACTGATCATGGCCAGCAAAGCGGCGAAAGTTATCGTTTTTACCTGGGAAGGCACCGACAAGAAAGGCGCGAAGATGACTGGCGAACTGACCGGCCATAATCCGGCGCTGGTCAAGGCGCAGCTGCGCAAGCAGGGCATCAACCCGACCAAGGTGCGCAAGAAACCGATTTCGATTTTTGGTGGCTCCGGAAAGAAAATCAAACCGCTGGATATCGCATTTTTCTCCCGGCAGATGGCAACCATGATGAAAGCCGGTGTGCCACTGCTGCAGTCCTTCGACATCATCGCCGAAGGTTCGGAAAACCCGAACATGCGCAAACTGATCGAAGAGGTGAAAAGCGAGGTCGCAGCCGGTAACAGTTTCGCCACCGCACTACGGCAAAAGCCGCAATATTTCGACGACCTCTACTGCAATCTGGTGGACGCCGGTGAGCAAGCCGGTGCGCTGGAAGCCCTGCTGGATCGCGTGGCGACTTACAAAGAAAAGACCGAAAAGCTCAAAGCCAAGATCAAAAAAGCCATGACCTATCCGATCATGGTGATGATTATGGCGTTCATCGTGTCCGGGATTATGCTGCTTTTCGTGGTTCCTAAGTTTCAGGACATCTTCGCTGGTTTCGGCGCAGAGCTGCCGGCGTTCACCCTGATGGTAATTGGCCTATCAAAAGTCGTTCAGGACTGGTGGCTGGTCATCCTGGGATTGATATTTGCCAGTATTTTCCTGTTCCGACGCAGCTATAAAGGCTCACAGAATTTCCGGGATAGCGTCGACCGCAGCCTGCTGAAAGTCCCGGTTATCGGGCCGTTGATCTATAAATCTTCGGTCGCGCGCTTTGCTCGTACGCTGTCCACCACCTTCGCTGCCGGTGTGCCGCTGGTGGAAGCGCTGGACTCAGTGGCCGGTGCCACCGGCAACGTGGTATTCCGCAACGCGGTCAACAAGGTCAAACAGGACGTTTCCACCGGCATGCAGCTTAACTTCTCCATGCGTGCCACCGGCGTATTCCCCAGCCTTGCCATTCAAATGACCGCTATTGGCGAAGAGTCGGGCGCACTGGACTCGATGCTCGACAAGGTCGCGACCTACTACGAGGATGAAGTCGACAATATGGTCGATAACCTCACCAGCATGATGGAGCCAATGATCATGGCCATCCTCGGCGTGATCGTCGGCGGACTGGTGATCGCCATGTACCTGCCTATTTTCAAACTCGGAAGCGTTGTCTGACTATGTCACTCGTTGATTTCCTGGCCAGCTCATCGCTGGCCTTTGTTTTATCCGCACTGATTCTCGGTTTATTGGTGGGCAGTTTTCTCAATGTGCTGGTTTATCGCCTGCCCATCATGATGGAGCGCGACTGGCAGGCTCAGTCCCGGGAAATGCTCAAGCTGCCCGCCGAGCCTGAAGGCGAAACGTTCAACCTGATCCTGCCGCATTCCCGCTGTCCGCATTGCGCCCATCAGATCCGCCCATGGGAAAACCTGCCGGTGCTCAGCTACCTGTTTCTGGGTGGCAGATGCTCAAGCTGCAAAGCACCGATCAGCAAACGTTATCCGCTGGTGGAGCTGACCTGCGGCCTGCTGTCCGCCTACATCGCCTGGCACTTCGGTTTTGGCTGGCCTGCGGCGGCGATGCTGGTGCTGAGCTGGGGCCTGCTGGCCATGAGTCTGATCGATGCCGACCACCAGTTGTTGCCTGATGACCTGGTGCTACCGCTGCTGTGGATGGGCCTGATCGTCAACTCGTTCGGCCTGTTCACGAACCTGAGCGACGCACTCTGGGGCGCAGTCGCCGGTTATCTGGTGTTGTGGTCGGTGTACTGGCTGTTCAAATTGATCACCGGCAAGGAAGGCATGGGCCACGGCGACTTCAAATTGCTGGCCATGTTGGGGGCGTGGGGCGGCTGGCAGATCCTGCCGTTGACCATCCTGCTGTCATCGCTGGTAGGGGCCATATTGGGCCTGATCATGCTACGTGTGCGGAATGTCGAGACCAGCACGCCGATACCCTTCGGTCCCTATCTGGCCATCGCAGGCTGGATCGCTTTGCTCTGGGGTGGTCAAATAACCGACTCCTATTTGCAATTTGCCGGTTTCAGATGACCCCAACCGCTCAAAAACCCTGGATTCTCGGCCTTACCGGCGGCATCGGTAGCGGCAAAAGCGCCGCGGCGCAGTGTTTCATTGATCTGGGTATTCATGTGGTCGACGCCGATCACGCTGCGCGCTGGGTGGTTGAACCCGGCCGTCCGGCGCTGGCACACATCGCAGAACACTTCGGGCCGACGGTGCTGCATGCCGATGGCACGCTGAATCGAGGTGCGCTGCGCGGCCTGATCTTCGAGAATGCCGAACAACGCCGCTGGCTCGAAGCCTTGCTGCATCCGCTGATCGGCACCGAAATCCAGCGCGACCTGGCCAGCGCCACCTCGCCTTACGCGATTCTGGTTTCGCCCCTGCTGGTCGAGTCAGGTCAGTGGAAAATCACTCAGCGAGTTCTGGTGATCGATGTACCTCAGCAGTTGCAGGTCGAGCGCACGATCTTGCGCGACAGTTCCAGCCAGGAACAGGTCGAAGCGATTATCAAGGCGCAGGCCAGTCGCGAAGATCGATTGAGTCGTGCCGATGATGTGCTGGTCAATGACCGGGACGCTGCCTGGCTGCAAAGCGAGGTCCAGCGGCTGCATCACTTTTATTTAACTTTGTCCGGAGGCCAATCATGAGCCAACCAATGTCCGTCGATTGCCCAACCTGTGGCGCCCCCGTGGAATGGAGCGCCGCCAGCCCTGCCCGGCCGTTCTGTTCCGAACGCTGCAAGCTGATCGACCTGGGCGCATGGGCGTCGGAAGAACACGCGATTCCGGTCAGCCCGGATGCCGAAGACGAAATGTTTTCCGGCGATCTGCCAGAAAGGCATTGATCTGTAGGTGAGCCGAGACTGATGGGATCAGGCTCGGCTCACGGCTTCTCCAGCGCTTCGCGAAGCGCGTCCGGCCCGTTGAATTCCTGACGCTCCAGCAACTTGCCATCCTTGATCTGCAACCACTGAACGGCAGCCGCATCCCCGCCATAACCCGGCGCGATCTGCGCTTCGCGGTCCAGCGCTACCCGATACGAGTAGACCCGGCGCATTTTCGGCACGGCAAAGAACTTGGTGACATACGCAGGCATCGGCTCGATGTTGGCGATGAACACCGTATGCCGCGCCTCCAGAAAACCTTTGGGTTTGTCCTTGAGTGCCTTCTCCATGATCTTGCCCGCACTCATGCTGCTGGCGACCAGAATGGTCTGAGTCTTTTGCGGGTCCATCACATACGGCTCATCAAACTGGTCGAACAGACTCCAGGTCGGCACCGAATCCCCGATTTCAATGGCCTGCGCGGTGAATGGCAGCAGGATCAACAGCAGAATGGGCCAGAGTTTCAAGGGTGCAACTCTCCTGATTGGAATGGAAAACCAACACCATAGCGGAAATGGGCGCGGACCTGTGGGAGCGAATTCATTCGTGAAGGGACCAGTACATCCGAAGCTTATACATCGCTTGGTATGCCGTCTTCCCGAATGAATTCGGTCCCACAGGTCGGTGATGAACTTGAAATCATGGCCAACCTGTGGGAGCGGTGCTTGCCCGCGATATAGGCACCGCGGTTTGACAGGCAGATCACCGAAGCCTTATCGCGGGCAAGCACCGCTCCCACATAGACCGAGCATTCCGTAGGACCGGCTTTAGCCGGGAGGGCATCGGGACATTCACTACATATTCCTCGTCAGAAATACCGCTCTCCCGGCTAAAGCCGGTCCTATGGAATTACAAGCAAACATAGATCTCCCAGAGAATTAACCCGTTAATCCTTCTTCCAGTTGTAGCTATTAGAACGCTAAGCTTGGCCCATGGATGACTCAGACTACCTACGCCTGCTCACGATCCAGGCCGAACAAGCCAACGCGTTTCTTTCCAATGCGCGAAAGTGGGAGCGTGAGCGATGGGTTTGTGAGCGTCTGCTGCAAGGCCTGAACATTACGCATCGTCACGAGGACTTCACCGCAGCCGGGCAGGAACCGCCCGACGTGCTGTTTCGTGACGCGCGTTTTGAGGTGTTCTTCGTCCTTGATGAAGGCCGTCGCCTCAACGATGAATGGCGCGAGGAGCTGGCGCGAAGGCGTGGCGCGTTTTCCCTGAGCCAACTGGTGCGTCGCGAAGCCAAGCCCAAACGCATTCCTGCAAGCGAACTGTTGCAACGGTTGGGCCCGACATTGCGTAAAAAAGCCACCAACTACAACGAGCGCGATATAGACCTGAGTGGGCTGGACATCATTGCCTTTGCCAGCCTCAAGCGCGAAGTACTCGACTTGAACAGCCATTTCCCGCCGCCCACCGAGTACCTGCGCCAAGGCTGGCGTTCCCTGTCACTGGTGGGTCCAACCTTTGCCCGGGTGTTGTTTGCCCACCCTGGCGCTCCGGATTTTCTGCGAACCAACCTGGGTCGCAGCGTGGTTTTCGATGTTGGAATCAGCTTATGAGCCCTCTGCAAGAACTATTGGCCGACGTACCGCAAACAGGCCGGGTGCGCTGGATTGGCGTACGCCCTGAATCCCGTGGCGAAATGGTCGAGCTGGACGCGGTGGAAGCACGCCGCGAAGCCGGCCTGACCGGCGACCATGCGCGCCCCGGCCCACGCAACGCTCGGCAGGTCACGTTGATTCAGTGGGAACATCTGGCGGTGGTCAGTTCCTTGCTGAGCCGTTCTGATGATCAACCCATCGTGCCCCAGGACCTGCGCCGCAATCTGGTAATCAGCGGCATCAATCTGTTCAGCCTGAAGGGGCGTCGCTTCAAGATCGGTCAGGCCATTCTGGAGACCACCGGTTGGTGCCAGCCTTGCGCCCGGCTGGAGCAACGCCTTGGCCATGGCACCTTTCAGGCGGTACGTGGGCATGGCGGAATTACCGCGCGAGTGATACAAAGCGGCATCATTCGTCTGGACGATTCGCTGCGGGTCGAACCGCTGGAACTGATTGCCGAATAACCGCTGCACCCTTTTCTGAGACTCCCATGTCCAGTCGCCTGAAACCCAACGACCAAACGCGTGTCGAAGAGTACCTGCAAGCCCCCATGATCCAGTCGAGCGCCGGCTTTTTGCCGCTGGCTGCTCCTGATCGTGATGGTCGCAATGGTGGTTGGCCTGGACGTGTCGAGCCTTTTGTTGAGTTATCTGACGCTCTGAGCAGCAGCAAGACAGCGCTCGCGAAGATCAACTCGCTCCCCCCGAATTCCTTAAACCTTATGAGATATCCCTATGACTCATCGTATTGTCATCGTTGGCGGCGGCGCTGGCGGTCTGGAGCTGGCGACCCGCCTGGGTAAAACCCTGGGCAAGAAAGGCACAGCAAGCGTGACCCTGGTCGACGCCAACCTGACCCACATCTGGAAACCGCTGTTGCACGAAGTCGCGGCAGGCTCGCTCAACTCTTATGAAGATGAGCTGAACTATGTGGCGCAAGCCAAGTGGAACCACTTTCAGTTCCAGCTCGGCAAAATGACCGGCCTGAACCGTGAAGCGCGGCAAATTCATCTGGCCGCCACGCTGGATGAAAACGGTCTGGAACTGGTTCCAGCGCGCAGCCTGGACTACGACTCGCTGGTGATTTCGGTAGGCAGCACCACTAACGACTTCAACACGCTTGGCGCGGCCGAGCACTGCCTGTTTCTTGATTCGCGCAAGCAGGCCGAGAAATTCCACCAGCAACTGCTCAACCACTACCTGCGCGCTCACGCCGGGCAAATCGACAGCACCCAGGAAATCACCGTAGCCATCGTCGGCGCAGGTGCGACTGGGGTTGAGCTGGCGGCTGAACTGCACAACGCTGCTCATGAACTCGCCGCTTACGGGCTGGGCAAGATCAAGCCGGAAAACCTGCGCATCACCGTCATCGAAGCAGGCCCGCGGGTGCTGCCTGCATTGCCGGAACGCATCGGCGGGCCGGTGCATAAAACCCTGGAGAAACTGGGTGTCACGGTCCTGACCGATGCTGCCGTGAGTGAAGTCACGGCCGACTCTCTGATCACCGCCAGCGGGCTGGTGATTCCGGCCACGCTCAAGGTCTGGGCAGCGGGCATTCGTGCACCGGCTTTTCTGCAGGAAATCGACGGGCTGGAAACCAACCGCATCAACCAACTGCAGGTGCTCCCAACGCTGCAGACCACACGTGATGAAAACATCTTCGCGTTCGGCGATTGCGCAGCCTGCCCGCAGAAAGGCTCGGACCGTAACGTCCCGCCTCGCGCACAGGCGGCGCATCAGCAAGCGTCGCTGCTGGTCAAATCCCTGAAGCTGCGCATCGAAGGCAAGGCGCTGCCGGAATACAAATACACCGATTACGGCTCGCTGATCTCTCTGTCGAAATTCTCGGCAGTGGGGAATCTGATGGGCAACCTGACCGGCAGCGTCATGCTCGAAGGCTGGCTGGCACGGATGTTTTACGTTTCCCTGTATCGCATGCACCAGATGGCGCTTTACGGCACCTTCCGCACACTGATGCTGATGCTCGGCAGCCGTATCGGCAAAGGGACTGAGCCGCGGATGAAGTTGCATTAATAACCTCTCCTCCCTGGAGGAGTGCCCCGTAGTGGTCCAGACGC
>NZ_JACONW010000187.1 GCF_014357575.1 Pseudomonas folii
TCAAAAAATCAGGTAGTCATATTTTTTTGATGGGAGGCTGTCATGCAGTCAGCAGAAGAGAATCCACGCTTCAACCAGCTCATTGAATTCACCGTAACTCCCGCTCAACAGTCGAGCCTGATGACGGCATTAACAGAGCAGTTCGAGCGCTATACCTGCACCTATCCCGGTTTTATCAGCGCCAGCGTTCAGGCCAGCGATGATGGCTGCCGTGTGCTCGGTCAGACCCTCTGGCAATCACGGCGAGCCAGCGAAGAGGCGTTGCTCAATGCCGAGGCGAATGAGCAGGATTTTATCGCACTGCTGCGTCGGCATCAGGTCAGCGCAGTGACCTTCAATACCTGGCAGGTCACTCGGACCATCCCGGCCAGGAGCTGACAGGCACAGCACTGTTCAGACCGAAACCTGCATCACCCGGTCACCCTGCAAGTTTTCACCGGGCCGCCGCTTGTTCACCGCAAGTTCGCCAATCTTGATCAGTCGGGTACGAGTGACGTTGCGGGTCAAACCCAGTAGCGCAGCGGTGTGGACCTGGTTGCAGTGACTGAAACGGTAAGCCGCCCGCAGCAATGCGTCTTCGACTTTTTCATGCAGCGCGCCAGCCTGTTCCTCGAACAGTTTATGGAAAGCCCGCTCCAGTAACGCGTCGACAGATTCGTCGATTGCGGGTTGATCGTCCTGGCGCTCGATACGCAGATTGGTCAGACGCAGGTCATCACGTTGAATCAATCCGTCACGACAGATCAGCAGCGTGTGATGAATGACGTTTTCCAGCTCGCGAATGTTTCCGGGCCAGCTATAGTTTTGCAGCTTGCGCTCGGCTTCGGCAGTAATCCGGATCGGCCCATATCCCAGGCGCTGGCTGTAGGCGTCGATGAAGTGCCTGACCAACGGCAGGATATCGCCGGGACGTTCGCGCAACGGTTGCAGTTCGAGGTTCACCACATCCAGTCTGTAATACAGATCCTCGCGGAAATGCCCGGCATTGATTGCCTTTTCCAGCTGCACGTTGGTTGCCGCCAGTACCCTGACATTGATGGGAATACTTTTGCGCGAACCCAGCCGCACCACTTCGCGCTCCTGTAGCACGCGCAGCAGTTTGACCTGGATCGGCATGGGCAGATCGCCGATTTCATCGAGAAACAGCGTGCCGCCATTGGCCTCTTCGAACCATCCCGCCTTGGCGTTCAAGGCACCGGTGAAGGCACCTTTCTCGTGGCCGAACAGCTCGGCTTCCACCAGTGACTCGGCAAATGCCCCGCAATTGACTGCAACGAACGGCTGGTTACGACGTTCGCTGAGGTTATGAATGTGCCGCGCAACCAACTCCTTGCCGGTGCCGGTTTCGCCAATGATCAATACGCTGGCATCGCTGGGCGCTATCTGCTTGAGGTGGGCCAGCAAGGCTTTTGATTTTGGGTCTTCGAACACCTGAGCCGTGGCGCGGATTGAAGTCGCCAGTGCGGGGTTCGGCGGTAGGGTTAGTAGCTGCATGGGGCTCACTTGTTTTTTATTGGAGTCGACATTTACCTGTAGGAGCCAACTTGTTGGCGAGGCATCGGACCTGATTGCTCAGAAGCTCCGTCCCTCTAACACGTTGGCGTCTACTGAAACCTGACTCCTACTTCTGCGGCGGCAAATCGTTGGCAATCATTTCCCCGAACGGTCCGGTCAGGTTGGTGATGCCACGCCCGGCCAGGCTGCGATACGGCTCAGGCAGCAACGGGAAGACCAGTTCGGCGAAGCGATAGGCTTCTTCCAGATGCGGGTAGCCGGAGAAGATGAAGCTCTCGATACCCAGGTCGGCATATTCCTTGATGCGTGCGGCGACCTCCTGCGGGTTACCCACCAATGCAGTACCGGCGCCACCCCGAACCAGACCCACGCCTGCCCACAGGTTTGGCGCAATTTCCAGATTGTCCCGGCGGCCGTCGTGCAAGGCCGCCATGCGGCGCTGGCCTTCAGAGTCAAAGCGCGAGAAGGACTTCTGTGCCGCCGCGATGGTTTCGTCGCTGATGTGCTCGATCAGGGTGCTGGCTGCTTTCCACGCCTCTTCACTGGTTTCGCGGACAATAACGTGCAGGCGAATACCGAATTTCACCGTGCGACCTTTGCGTGCCGCACGCTCTCGAACATCGGCGAGTTTTTCTGCGACGGCGGCGGGCGGCTCGCCCCAGGTCAGGTAAACATCCACCTGATCAGCCGCCAGTTCATGCGCGGCTTCGGACGAGCCCCCGAAGTACAACGGCGGATAAGGTTTCTGAATCGGCGGATACAGCGCCTTGGCGTTCTGCACGCGCAGATGCTTGCCTTCGAAATCCACGGATTCGCCTTGCAATACACGGCGCCAGATCTGCAGAAATTCATCGCTCACTTCATAGCGTTCGCTGTGATCAAGGAAACTGCCGTCACCGCGATTTTCATCAGGGTCACCGCCGGTGACGACATTGATCAACAAACGGCCGCCAGACAGACGATCCAGGGTTGCCGCCATGCGCGCCGAAACGGTAGGTGAAATGATGCCCGGACGAATCGCCACCAGATACTTCAGTTTTTCGGTCAACGGCACCAGCGCAGAGGCAATCACCCAGGAGTCTTCGCATGAACGACCCGTCGGGATCAGTACGCCGTGGTAGCCCAGATCGTCTGCCGCTTGAGCCACCTGTTTGAGGTAGTTCAAGGTCACCGGGCGAGCACCTTTGGTGGTACCCAGAAAATGACCGTCGCCGTGAGTCGGAAGAAACCAGAAAACATCCATGACAGAACCCTTGAGCCGCAAGCGGCGCTGATGTGTTGGTTGGCTGTTGCTCAGCCAGCAGTAGGAGGCTAGTTATAAAGGGTTGGATTTATTCCTCAAAAGAACGGATATCCATATTTTTATATCGTTTTAGAATATGTCTTGACTTGAGAATGCTTCGCAGCCTTCGGCAGCTCCTACAAATATTCGGTATGGCGCCCATCTGTAGGAGCTGCCGAAGGCTGCGAATCGCGGTGTGTCAGGCAGACCGCTATCGGCGCCGTCGTAACCTCCGACAACTCCTACAGCAATGGCGCCCGTCTGAATTCGCCCAGGATTCGTAGGAGCTGCCGAAGGCTGCGAAGCGGTAATGCGGACATACCCGGAAAATCAATAGCGCGCACACTCACGCATGAATCTCCTAGCCTTTGTACGTCGCTCAAAAAAACAGGATGTTCTCGATGACTACAGGATTTCGTGGGCACTATTTACGGAAGGGCCGTTTCTCGCAAATTGGTTATTTTTATATTTTGACTGCGGTAGTAGAGAACCGTCGGACTGCTTTTGAGGATTGGCGTATAGGGCGCTTGGTGGTGGACCAGTTCCGTTCAGCCGAAGAGGCTGGTCTGGTTCGCTCTCTGGCTTGGGTTGTTATGCCTGATCATTTTCATTGGCTCGTAGAACTGCGTCATAAAACGTTGCCGGGATTAATGTGCCGGGTTAAATCCAGAAGTAGCCAATCAGTCAAGCGTTCTCGGCACTGGCACGGTCCGCTGTGGCAGCGGGGCTATTACGACCGTACTCTGCGCCATGAAAACGACCTGCAAAAAGCCGCCCGCTATATTGTCGCTAACCCACTGCGAGCGGGGCTGGTTCAGCGAGTGGGTGATTACCCTCTTTGGGATGCCGTTTGGATTTAAGCCCATACTCCACAACACCCCGTCACTCCCCTCGAAACTTTTGTTGCATCGCCCCGGTCACTTTTAAACACCTCATAAAGGGAATCAGGCGATGGCAAGGGCAATCTGGAAGGGCGCGATCAGTTTCGGGCTGGTGCATATACCCGTTGCGCTGGTTTCGGCGACCTCTTCGCAGGGGGTGGATTTTGACTGGCTGGACAAGCGCAGCATGGATCCAGTGGGTTACAAACGCATCAACAAGGTCACCGGCAAAGAGATGACCAAGGAAAATATCGTCAAGGGTGTGCAATACGAGAAGGGCCGCTATGTAGTCCTCAGCGAAGAGGAGATCCGCGCCGCTCACCCCAAATCGACCCAGACCATTGAAATTTTCGGTTTCGTCGCAGGCGATCAGATCCCGCTGCAAAACATCGAGACACCTTACTACCTGGCCCCCGACAAGCGCGGTGAAAAGGTCTATGCCTTGCTGCGCGAAACCCTCGTGCAAACTAAAAAAGTCGCCCTGGCCAATGTCGTCCTGCATACCCGCCAGCATCTGGCTGCGGTAATGCCGCTGGAGTCGGCCATGGTCCTGGTGTTGTTGCGCTGGCCGTCGGAAGTGCGTGGTCTGGACACGCTGGAACTGACTGACGCGGTCACCGATGTGAAGCTCAATAAAAGCGAACTGGCCATGGCCAAGCGTCTGGTGGAAGACATGAGCGCTGACTGGACGCCGGAGGAATACCGCGACACGTTCCAGGATCAAATCATGGAGCTGGTGGAAACCAAGGCCCGGGAAGGCAAGCTCGAAAGTGTCGAAACCGAGCCGGAGGACACTGATCGTAAAAGCGCCGACGTCATCGACCTCACCGAGCTGCTTAAACGCAGCCTTGCGGGTAAAGGGTCGGTCAGCAAGAAACCGGCAAAACCCGCCGCCAAAAAAGCCGAACCTGCAGAAAAAGCACCGACCAAACGCCGCACACCACCTCGCAAGAAAACCACCAAGGCATCTTGAGGAGTATTGCCTGACGTCGCAGAGGAACATCCATGGCCAAGCAGCCCAGCGAATACGCCCGCAAACGTAATTTTGATATCACCAGTGAACCTGCCGAGGCGCCGGTCAAGGCCAGGAAAGGCAAGGCCGCTCACGCCCTGAGTTTCGTGATCCACAAGCACGATGCGCGCAACCTGCATTACGATTTTCGACTGGAGCTGGATGGCACTCTGAAAAGCTGGGCAGTGCCCAAAGGGCCGAGCCTTGATCCGACCCATAAGCGTCTGGCGGTCCATGTCGAGGATCACCCGCTGGGTTACGGCAGTTTTGAAGGCAGTATTCCCGAAGGTCAGTACGGTGCCGGTGATGTGATCGTCTGGGATCGGGGGATCTGGCAGCCCCATGGCGATCCGCAGCAAACCTACAAAGACGGCAAGCTCAAGTTCACACTGGTAGGGGAGAAGCTCACGGGTGAATGGGCCTTGGTTCGTACTCACCTCAAGGGCAGTGGCGACAAGGAGCAGTGGTTGCTGATCAAGGAGAAAGACGAGATCGCCAGGCCTGGCGCTGAATACGACATTGTCGCCGATCAGCCGCAAAGCGTGATCAGCGGCAAGTTGGTGGGCAAACCGGCGGCAGAAAAAAAAGCGGTTTCGGCCAAAGCGACAGCGTCTAAGGCTAAACCTGCCAATGCCCAATCTGGAAAGATAAAAACTGCAAAGACAAAAGCTGCAAAACCCAGTCAGGCTGCAAGCGTGGTCCCTGAAACGCTCGCCCCGCAACTCGCCACGCTGGTGGACGCGCCTCCCAACGGAGAATGGCTTTACGAAATAAAATTCGACGGCTACCGGATCATGACCCGGATTCTTGACGGTGAGGTGCGGCTGTTCAGCCGCAACGGCAATGACTGGACCGACCGTCTGCCGTTGCAGGCCAAGGCACTGCAATCGCTGGGGCCAAAAGACAGTTGGCTCGACGGCGAAATGGTCATGCTCAACGACGAAGGCCTTCCTGATTTTCAGGCTCTTCAGAACGCTTTTGAAGTCGGCCGCAGCAAAGACGTGGTGTATTTCCTTTTCGATGCACCGTTTATTGAAGGGCAGGATCTGCGGGAAACCCCGGTGGAGGACCGCCGCGCTGCGTTGAAAAAGCTGCTTGGCAAAAGTCGTAGCAAGCTGTTGCGCTTCTCGGATGCGTTCATGTCCCGCCACAAGGATATTGTCGAGAGTGCCAGCGCCATGGGCCTGGAAGGCGTAATTGGCAAACGGGCCGGCAGTCTCTATCTCAGCAAGCGCAACCCGGACTGGATCAAGCTCAAGTGCCGCTTACGCCAGGAGTTTGTCATCGTCGGCTTTACCCAGCCACAGGGCTCCCGCAGCGGCTTTGGTGCATTGTTGCTGGCGGTAAACGGGGACGATGAGGGCTCGGGGCTGGTATATGCCGGTCGAGTCGGCACGGGGTTCTCTGAGCGGACGCTCAAACAAATCAGCGAACGCCTGAAAAAGCTGGAGCGCGATTCGTCGCCGCTGGCAAAAAAACTCACCAGCGCTCAAGGGCGCGGCGTTCACTGGATTGAGCCTGAGCTGGTCTGCGAAGCGGAATTCGCTGAATGGACGCGGGAAGGCATTATTCGGCAAGGGGCCTTCATCGCGCTGCGCAGTGACAAGCCTGCCAGTGAGGTTTTTCATGAGTATCCTCAGGCGGCCAAAAAACTAAAAAAGCCATCTCGATCCAAACCCGCAAAGGCTGAGAAACCTGCGGTTGTGAGCAAAGGCCGGGTAGTGATTGCCGACGTGAGTATCAGCCACCCAGAGCGGGTGATTGATACCGACAGCGGCACGCAGAAAGCCGAGCTCGCCCATTACTATGCAGAGGTTGCCGACTGGATCCTGCCGTATCTGAAATGTCGCCCGGTGTCCCTGTTGCGCTGCCCGGAGGGTGTGGCAGGCGAGCAGTTCTTCCAGAAGCATTCTGAAAAGCTCGCCATTCCCAACATCAAGCAGCTTGAACCCGAACTGGACCCGGGACATGCACGCCTGATGGAAATCGATACCGTGCAAGCGCTGGTGGGCGCTGCCCAAATGGGCACTATCGAATTGCACACCTGGGGGGCGACCAGTGATCGGATCGAGACCCCTGACCACTTTGTACTCGACCTTGACCCGGACGACGCGCTGCCATGGCGCAGCATGATCGAAGCCACGCAAATGACACTGGCAGTGCTGGATGAGTTAGGCCTGCAGGCCTTTATCAAAACCAGCGGCGGCAAGGGCATGCACATCATTGTGCCGTTGCAGCGCCAGGCAGACTGGGAAACAGTAAAGGCCTTCGCCAAGGCCATTGCTGAATTCATTGCCCGGCAATTGCCGGAGCGCTTTACCGCGACCATGGGGCCGAAAAACAGGGTGGGGAAGATCTTCATTGATTACCTGCGCAACAGCCGTGGCGCCAGTACCGTGACCGCCTATTCGGTGCGCGCCAGACCTGGATTGCCGGTGTCGGTCCCGGTGGCCCGCGACGAGCTGGAGGGCCTGAAGTCTGCGCAGCAATGGAACATTGGCAACCTGCAACAGCGCTTGCGCAAGCTTAAGGCGGATCCGTGGAAGGGCTACGCCAATCGCCAGCGGATTACCAAAAAGATGTGGAAACAGTTGGGCGTTGAAAGGCGGTAAGCAGTTCGATTTGATGTGCGGGGAGCCGGGCTTGGTCTGGGCTGCATCCAGATGATCGGGTTTACAAATTATCGCGGGCAAGCCCGGCTCCCACAGATTTCCGCAATTCTGCGGGACCAGCTTTAGCCGGGAGGAGGCCCTGACAGACGCTGAATCTTCATCTGCAGAAATACCGCCTTCCCGGCTATAGCCGGTCCCACATCGTCAATCAGCTTGCAGGCCAACACTGAATCTCACAACGGGAATAGCACTTCAATTGGATAGTGCAGTGATTTTACTCTCGGGTATTCGCCAGCTCCGCCGGGTAAAAATGGCCTTCCATACCCATGTTTTTCAGCAACTCCCGAACCTTGGCTTCGATACCGACCACGGTTGCCTGGTCCTCGATGTCATCCACTTTTACCAGCAGGCGGCTGCTGTTCTGGTCGTGAGTGCCTTCGCTGAGCATGTCGTGAGTAAACACCTGCTCCGCGCGCCATAAACACAGCTCGGTGGATCCCCTCAGCCAGATCTCGTTGATTGTTCTAAGGTCAGTGGTAGCCAGTTGATCCGCAGTGATTGTCTTGTCCATGGTCTCGTACCTGTCAGTGAGTCGATACAGGTCTGACGTGCCCTTGTCACTCGTCGTTCAACCTTTCGAAACAGTTGCTGTTGAACCGGTACTCGTCATTTGAGTCGATCACTCAACGGTGCGAGGCAAGACACCAGCAAACAAAGGGGAACTCCATGACGCACCCTGCTGTTTTTACGCGCAGAAAGATACTCACCCTGGCCGCCGGTGCTTCGGCGGTGTTCACGTTC
Organism: Pseudomonas folii; assembly: GCF_014357575.1. Classification (GTDB taxonomy): domain Bacteria; phylum Pseudomonadota; class Gammaproteobacteria; order Pseudomonadales; family Pseudomonadaceae; genus Aquipseudomonas; species Aquipseudomonas folii. Next base: position 8,104 of record NZ_JACONW010000187.1, read on the forward strand.
GATTCGGCTGCTGCGCAGCCCAGCCCGCCGACGATACCGTCGCCAACTTCGCCTTCGACCCTGGACACAGGAGCAAACACCATGCAGACCCGAGCCATCCCGTCGAGTAACGAGCCGCTGCCCATGGTCGGGCTGGGCACTTACCGCGGTTTCGATGTCGCGACTTCAAGTCCGGCGTACAAGAGTCTGTCCGCAGTGCTTGATGCGCTGTTCGAAAAAGGCGGCACGCTGATCGACAGCTCGCCGATGTATGGCCGTGCCGAGCAAACCACTGGTGAACTGCTGTCGATACATAAACCTCGTTCTCCCGCATTTCTGGCCACCAAGGTCTGGACCCGAGGTCGTCAGGAGGGGATTCAGCAGATGGAAGAGTCTTTCAAACTGTTGCAGACCGACCGCATTGATCTGATGCAGATTCACAACCTGCTGGACTGGAAAACCCACTTGCCGACGTTGCGTAAATGGAAGGAAGAAGGGCGCATCCGTTATGTCGGCATCACCCATTACACGTCGTCGGCGTATGACGATGTAGAAGCGGTGCTAAAGGCTGAGCAGATGGACTTTCTGCAGATCAACTACGCGCTGGATGATCGCGCCGTCGAGAAACGAATCCTGCCGCTGTGCAGGGAGAAGGGCGTGGCGGTGATCTGCAACCGGCCGTTTGGCGGTGGTGGTTTGCTGGGGCGGTTAAAAGGAAAACCGTTGCCGGGCTGGGCAGCGCAAGTGGGTGTGACCAGTTGGGCGCAACTGGCCCTCAAATTCCTCCTGGCGCATCCGGCGGTTACTTGTGTCATCCCCGGCACCGGTAACCCGAAATACATGCTGGAAAACGCTGGCGCCGGGTTCGGCCCGATGCTGACGGGCGCGCAGCGTGAGCAGTTGATTGATTTGGTTTGAAAATACAGGTGCGGGCTCTGGGATTTTCCT
>NZ_JACONW010000188.1 GCF_014357575.1 Pseudomonas folii
ACCGCTCCCACAGGAACAGCGCCTCCCTTCCCCTCCGCGCACATCATCATGTTCACTTTTGTTCCTTTCTCTCCTCCCAATCAGTATTTTCAATGACAACTGACTGGAAGCCCCTGCGTTATTGAGCTATGATTTTCGGAAATGAACATTAATGTTCGAATTCGTTATCCGAACAATAAACTCAGGAGGCCACCGATGCCCCATTCCAACGTGTCTACACCGCCACTTTCCGAGGTCTACGACATCGCCGTTATCGGTGGTGGGATCAATGGTGTCGGGATCGCAGCGGATGCCTCCGGTCGCGGTCTGTCGGTTTTTCTGTGTGAAAAAGACGATCTGGCCAGCCACACCTCTTCTGCCAGCAGCAAATTGATCCACGGTGGACTGCGCTACCTGGAACATTACGAATTCCGTCTGGTGCGTGAAGCATTGGCAGAACGTGAAGTGCTGTTGGCCAAGGCACCGCACATCGTCAAACCGATGCGCTTTGTCCTGCCACACCGCCCACACCTGCGCCCCGCGTGGATGATCCGCGCCGGTCTGTTCCTTTATGACCACCTGGGCAAGCGCGAGAAGCTGCCAGGTTCCCGCAGTCTGCGTTTTGGCAGTGACAGCCCGCTGAAATCGAACATTACACATGGTTTCGAATACTCTGACTGCTGGGTCGACGACGCCCGCCTCGTGGTGCTCAACGCCATGGCTGCTCGTGAGCAAGGCGCGCACATCCATACTCAGACGCGCTGCCTGAATGCCCGCCGTACCAACGGCCTGTGGCACGTGCACATGGAGCGCGCCGACGGCACGCTTTTCTCGATCCGCGCCAAGGCGCTGGTCAATGCTGCCGGTCCCTGGGTGGCCAAGTTCATTCGCGATGATCTGAAGCTGGATTCGCCTTACGGCATTCGCTTGATTCAGGGCAGCCACTTGATCGTGCCGAAACTGTACGAGGGTGAAAACGCGTTCATTCTGCAGAACGAAGACCAGCGCATTGTGTTCGCGATTCCTTATCTGGAACGCTTCACCATCGTCGGCACCACGGACCGCGAATATCAAGGCGATCCGAACAAAGTCGAAATCACCGACGGCGAGATGGACTACATGCTCAAAGTGGCCAACGACCACTTCAAGAAGCAACTGAGCCGCGATGACGTTCTCAGCACATGGTCCGGTGTTCGTCCGCTGTGCAATGACGAGTCTGACAACCCTTCCGCCATCACCCGCGACTACACCTTGTCGCTGTCCGGTGGCGGTGATGAAGCACCGATCCTTTCGGTATTCGGCGGCAAGCTGACCACCTATCGCAAGCTGGCAGAGTCGGCGATGGCGCAACTGGCTCCATTCTTCAAACAGATGAAGCCGAGCTGGACAGCCAAAGCCAGTCTGCCAGGTGGTGAAGACATGACCACCCCGGCCGAACTGGCTAACCAATTGACCAGCCGCTTTGCCTGGCTGCCTGGCGAAATCGCACAACGCTGGTCTCGCACTTACGGGAGCCGCACCTGGCGCCTGCTGGAAGGCGTACAGAGCATTGCCGATCTGGGTGACAATTTGGGCGCAGGCTTGTACACCCGGGAAGTCGATTACCTGTGCAGCACTGAATGGGCGACGACTGCCGATGACATCCTGTGGCGCCGCAGCAAGCTCGGCCTGTTCATGACCGCTGAAGAGCGCGAAGGTGTTCAGCGGTATCTGGACACCGTAGCCCATAATAAAGGCGCGTTCGCAGCGGCTTGATAAGCCCTTTCTGTTTTTTGCTTGTTGGCGAGGCGTTATATCTGTGTACGCAGGTTTAACGTCTCGTCACTCTCATTAACCAGCATGCAAACTACAGGATTGAAATGCATTTTCTGTAGGAGCTGCCGAAGGCTGCGAATCATTTATCCTGACACACCGTGATCGCAGCCTTCGGCAGCTCCTACAGTTGCTATGTTTGCCACGCGACAGAGCGGTGCCAATTGCGACGCAGTTTCAAAACCCAGAGACTTCGCCCCATTCGGATTTCCGAACACCCCTCCCCCATTAGTTCGGCATCCCGGACGCCAGCCATTACCCCGCCAAACACGACGCCTTCTTAAAACCTTAAAAATCAAGACGTTAACCCCCAATAAACAGCTTGGCACGCCTCCTGCTCTGTAATAAGCAGTCGATCGCTTTGACCGTAGCCTGTTTCCTGTCGGCCGCTGTTGGAGCATGGACCGAAGAGGCGGCCGCCAGGTAGCAGGCCCCATAAAAAAAATAATCCGAGGTATAACCGATGCGCATCGTTCCCCATCTTCTGGGCGCAGCAATTGCTGCTGCTCTGATCAGTTCTCCAGTTTTTGCCGCCGAATTGACCGGTACCCTGAAGAAAATCAAAGAGTCCGGCACTATCACCCTCGGTCACCGCGACGCTTCGATCCCCTTCTCTTACATCGCTGATGCTTCCGGCGTGCCGGTTGGCTACTCCCACGACATCCAGCTGAAAATCGTCGAAGCCATCAAGAAAGACCTGGACATGCCGGACCTGAAGGTCAAGTACAACCTGGTCACTTCGCAAACCCGTATCCCGCTGGTGCAGAACGGCACTGTCGACGTTGAATGTGGCTCGACCACCAACAACGTTGAGCGCCAGCAACAGGTCGACTTCTCGGTCGGCATTTTCGAGATCGGTACCCGTCTGCTGTCCAAAGCAACTTCGGAATACAAGGATTTCGATAACCTGAAAGGCAAGAACGTTGTGACCACCGCGGGCACCACGTCCGAGCGCATCCTCAAGTCCATGAACGCTGACAAGCAAATGGGCATGAACGTGATCTCGGCCAAAGACCACGGCGAATCCTTCCAGATGCTGGAATCGGGTCGCGCAGTAGCGTTCATGATGGACGACGCCTTGCTGGCCGGTGAAATGGCCAAAGCCAAGAAGCCGACTGACTGGGCTGTCACCGGCACACCTCAGTCGTACGAGATTTACGGCTGCATGGTGCGTAAAGGCGATGAGCCGTTCAAGAAAGCCGTCGATGACGCCATCGTTGCGACCTACAAGTCGGGCGAGATCAACAAGATCTACGAAAAGTGGTTCCAGGCTCCGATCCCGCCAAAAGGCTTGAACCTGAACTTCCCGATGAGCGACGAGCTGAAAAAACTGATCGCTGAACCGACTGATAAAGCGGCTGACGACAAAAAGGCTTAATCGCCAATAACCAAATCGTCAATAAAAAAGCCTGAGACCGCACCGCGCGGTTTCAGGATGCCGTGCATGCATCTGGATCGATCAGAGGGGAGACCCTGATGAATTACAACTGGGACTGGGGCGTATTCTTCAAGTCCGCTGGCGTTGGCAACGAAACCTATCTGGACTGGTTCATCTCAGGTCTGGGCTGGACTATCGCCATTGCTGTCGTTGCCTGGATCATTGCCCTGCTGCTGGGCTCCGTGCTCGGTGTCATGCGCACTGTGCCGAACCGTGTGGTGGCTGGCATTGCCACGGTCTATGTGGAAATCTTCCGTAATGTGCCGCTGCTGGTGCAGCTGTTCATCTGGTACTTCCTGGTACCGGACCTGCTGCCCGAAGGTATGCAGGAGTGGTACAAGCAAGACCTGAACCCGACGACCTCTGCATTTCTCAGCGTAATCGTTTGTCTGGGTCTGTTCACCGCTGCACGGGTGTGTGAACAAGTGCGCACCGGTATCGAAGCGCTGCCTCGCGGCCAGGAGTCTGCGGCCCGCGCCATGGGTTTCAGCCTGCCGCAGATCTACTGGAACGTGCTGCTGCCACAGGCGTACCGGATCATCATTCCGCCGCTCACCTCCGAATTCCTCAACGTGTTCAAGAACTCGTCGGTGGCGTCGTTGATCGGCCTGATGGAATTGCTCGCGCAGACTAAACAGACCGCCGAGTTCTCCGCCAACCTGTTCGAAGCCTTCACCCTGGCGACACTGATCTACTTCACCCTGAACATGAGCCTGATGTTGCTGATGCGCCTGATCGAGAAGAAAGTCGCTGTGCCCGGACTGATCTCCCTGGGGGGCAAATAATGGATATGGACTTCTCTGGAGTCGTTCAAGCCATTCCCGGCATGTGGAACGGCATGGTCATGACCCTGCAATTGATGGTCATGGGGATCATCGGCGGTCTTGTGCTGGGCACCATTCTGGCCTTGATGCGCTTGTCATCGAGCAAGTTGCTGGCCAACGTGGCCGGTGCCTACGTCAACTACTTCCGCTCCATTCCGCTGCTGCTGGTCATCACCTGGTTCTATCTGGCGGTGCCGTTCGTGCTGCGCTGGATTACCGGCGAAGACACGCCCATCGGCGCGTTCACCTCCTGCGTCATTGCGTTCATGATGTTCGAGGCAGCCTACTTCTGCGAAATCGTCCGCGCCGGTGTGCAGTCGATTTCCAAGGGCCAGATGGGTGCAGCCCAGGCGCTGGGCATGACCTACGGGCAGATGATGCGGTTGATCATCCTGCCTCAGGCCTTTCGCAAGATGACCCCGTTGCTGTTGCAGCAAAGCATCATCCTGTTTCAGGACACCTCGCTGGTTTACACCGTAGGCCTGGTGGACTTCCTCAACGCCTCGCGGGCCAGTGGCGACATCATTGGCCGCGCCAATGAGTTCCTGATCATCGCCGGTCTGGTGTACTTCACGATCAGCTTTGCCGCCTCGTTGCTGGTGAAGCGTCTGCAAAAAAGGTTCGCCGTATGATTTCCATCAAAAACGTTAACAAGTGGTATGGCGACTTCCAGGTGCTGACTGATTGCAGCACCGAGGTCAAAAAAGGCGAAGTGGTCGTCGTCTGCGGCCCGTCGGGCTCCGGCAAATCGACCCTGATCAAATGCGTGAACGCCCTGGAACCGTTCCAGAAAGGCGACATCATTGTGGACGGCACTTCGATTGCCGACCCGAAAACCAACCTGCCGCAATTACGCTCCCGGGTTGGCATGGTGTTCCAGCATTTCGAACTGTTCCCACACCTGAGCATCGTTGAAAACCTGACGATTGCGCAGATCAAAGTGTTGGGTCGCAGCAAGGAAGAAGCGACTGAAAAAGGCCTGAAGCTACTGGATCGCGTTGGTCTTTCCGCCCACGCCAACAAGCATCCCGGCCAACTGTCCGGCGGTCAGCAACAGCGTGTGGCGATTGCCCGCGCACTGGCCATGGACCCGATCGTGATGCTGTTCGACGAACCGACCTCGGCACTCGATCCGGAAATGGTCAACGAAGTCCTCGACGTGATGGTGCAACTGGCTCAGGAAGGCATGACCATGATGTGCGTGACCCACGAAATGGGCTTCGCTCGCAAAGTGGCCAACCGCGTGATCTTCATGGATCAGGGCCAGATCGTTGAAGACTGTGAGAAAGAAGAGTTCTTCGGTGATGTCAGCGCCCGTTCCGAACGTGCGCAGCAGTTCCTCGCCAAAATCCTTCAGCACTAAAAGCGACACCTTGCAGCGGCCCGGTGCTTTGAAGCATCGGGCTGCTGTTCGGCTCAGGACGACTGTGATGAAATGCGACCCCAATCTTTATCGCGCCGCGCCGCCATCACTTGCCGTGAAACCCCGTCTGATTCGTCACCTGTTTCTGCCGCCGTTGATCATCGTGCTGATGTTCGGACTGGGCTACGTCGCCTATTTGATCAGTGAACACTACGGCATCAAGACCCTGAGCGAGAGCGGCGAACGCCAGCTTGAGCTGCACGCCCGCACCCTCGAAAGTGAAATCAACAAATACACTTATTTGCCCAGCGTGCTGGAGCTGGAGTCCAGTGTTTCAGCACTGCTCAACGACCCAACGCCCGAGCTGCGCAGCGAGGTCAACGATTACCTCGAAGGCCTGAACCGCCGCAGCCGTAGCCGGGCAATTTACGTACTAGATACCTCTGGCCGGGTACTGGCCACCAGTAACTGGCGCGATGCCGACAGCTATCTGGGTGAAGACCTGTCATTCCGCGCCTATTTTCAGGATGCCGTGCGCGGCTTGCCGGGACGCTTCTACGGTATCGGCAGCACCACCGGTGAACCTGGTTATTACCTGGCGCACGGCCTGGAAGAGAAAGGCAAGATCGTCGGCGTGGCGGTGATCAAAGTGCAGCTCGAAGCCTTGGAGCAACGCTGGCAACGTGCGCGACTGGAGGCCTTCGTCAGTGACGAGAATGGCATCATCATTCTCTCCAGCGACCCGGCCCGCCGTCTGAAATCGGTACGCCCGCTCACGCCGGAAATCAAAGAGCGCTTGGCCCGCAGCCTGCAATATTACTGGTGGCCACTCAACGAACTGGTGCCGCTGGAGCGCGAGTTGCTTTCGGAGGGAGTGGAGAAGCTGACCTTCCCCGCCAACGTGAGCGTCGACCTTGAACACAAACAGGTCAGCTATCTGGCCCAGACCCGCCAGCTCAGCGATACACCCTGGCACCTGACATTGCTGACGCCCCTCGAAGACCTGCGCCGCGAAGCCGGTAGCCAGGGCATGCTGGTCGCAGTGGCCTGTGCATTAGTCGCGTTCCTGCTGATCGCCTGGAATGAGCGTCGCAAAGTCCTTTCGACGCGGCTTGCCGCACGGGAAGCGCTGCAAGCGGCCAATGACGAACTGGAGCGTAAGATTGCCGAACGCACCGAGCATTTGCGCGCCAGCAACGAACGCCTCAAGGGTCAGATTCGCGAACGTCGGCAGGCTGAAGACACCTTACGCAAAGCTCAGGACGAGCTGGTTCAGGCTGGCAAGCTGGCGGCGATCGGGCAGATGTCCACCAGCATTGCCCACGAGCTGAACCAGCCGCTCGCCGCGCTGCGCACCTTGTCCGGCAATACCGTGCGCTTCCTCGAACGGGGCGCGCTGGATACCGCCAGCACCAACTTGCGCACCATCAACGATTTGGTCGACCGCATGGGCCGCATTACCGCCAGCCTGCGCGCATTCGCCCGTCGAGGCGATGACAAGGGCCAGGCGAAGCTGAGCAAAGCCATCGATGCGGCGCTGCAACTACTGGCGCCCCGCCTGGAAAACTTTTCTCTTGAATTGCACCAGCTGTGTGCCGACGCCGAGCTGATGATTGACCAGACCCGACTTGAGCAGATACTGGTCAACCTGATCGGCAACGCCCTGGACGCCATGCACGCGCAGCCTTTGCCGGAGATCTGGCTTGAAGGCTCAGTGATCGAAGGTCGTTACTGCCTGCGGGTCCGGGACAACGGCCACGGCATAGATGACGAAACCCGCAAGCATCTGTTCGAACCGTTCTTCACCACCAAACCCGGCGAACAAGGTCTGGGGCTGGGCCTCACCCTCTCCGCCAGCCTCGCTGCAGCAACCGGTGGCAGCCTGAGCGCTGAACAGCCGGAGAGTGGTGGTACCGAGTTTGTGTTGTGGTTGCCGGTGGTGGCTGGATGATCGCCGCGAACCTGTGGGAGCGGTGCTTGCCCGCGATAAGTACGCTGCGGTCCAAAGTGAATTGCGTCCAGCCTTATCGTCGGAATGCCGCCCAGACCAAGCACCGCTCCCACAGGGCATCATTCCAATCAAAAATTTTCGTCGCGCCTGATGAGACCTTCAAATGACCACTGACCTGACCGTACTCATCGTCGAAGACGACCCTCACGTCTTGCTTGGCTGCCAGCAGGCGCTGACGCTGGAGGACATTCCCAGCGAAGGCGTGGGCAGTGCCGAAGAAGCATTGGCACGGATCGGCGATAACTTTGCCGGAATTGTGATCAGTGATATTCGTCTGCCGGGCATCGACGGACTGGAGCTGCTCAGTCGTCTCAAGGCCCGCGACCGCAGCCTGCCGGTGGTGTTGATCACCGGTCATGGCGATATCTCCATGGCAGTAAATGCCATGCGCGACGGCGCTTACGATTTCATGGAGAAACCCTTCTCCCCTGAACGCCTGGTAGAGGTCACCCGGCGCGCCCTTGAGCAACGGGGTCTGGCGCGGGAAGTCTGGTCCCTGCGCAAGCAACTGGCCGAGCGCGATTCCCTTGAAGGCAAAATCATCGGCCGCTCCCCCGCCATGCAGAATCTGCGCGCATTGATCGCCAACGTTGCCGATACCTCCGCCAACGTGCTGATCGAAGGTGAAACCGGCACCGGTAAGGAACTGGTCGCCCGCTGTCTGCACGATTTCAGTCGTCGTCATCAGCAACAGTTCGTCGCGCTCAACTGTGGTGGTCTGCCGGAAACACTGTTCGAAACGGAAATCTTCGGCCACGAATCCAATGCCTTCACGGGCGCGGGCAAGCGGCGCATCGGCAAGATCGAACACGCGCACAACGGCACGCTGTTTCTCGATGAAGTGGAAAGCATGCCGATCAACCTGCAGATCAAATTGCTGCGGGTGTTGCAGGAGCGAACGCTGGAACGTCTCGGCTCCAATCAGAGTGTCGAAGTGGATTGCCGGGTGATCGCTGCCACCAAATCCGATCTCGATGAGCAAAGCAAAGCGGGACAGTTTCGCAGCGACCTGTATTACCGGCTGAACGTGGTCACGCTGGAATTGCCGCCGTTGCGGGAGCGTCGTGAAGACATCCTGCAACTGTTTGAACATTTCCTGCAGTTGTCGGCGTTGCGTTTTGATCGCGAGACACCGGAGCTGGACCCGCATACGTTATCGAGCCTGATGAGCCACGACTGGCCGGGCAACGTACGGGAATTGCGCAACGTCGCCGAGCGCTACGCCCTGGGGTTGCCCGCTTTCAAGAAACCCAACGCCAATCCGGAAGAACCTCAAAGCCTGGGCTTCGCCGAAGCCGTGGAAGCCTTCGAGAAAAACCTGCTCAGCGAAGCCCTGCAACGCAGCGGCGGCAACCTGAGCCAGGCCAGTCAGGAACTGGGTATGGCCAAGACCACGCTGTTCGATAAGGTCAAGAAATATGGGCTGGGGTAAATCGCTTCGGTAGGTGCCGCCCCGGTTTTATGTGGGAGCGGTGCTTGCCCGCGATAAGGCTGGACGCAATCTAAAGTGAATCGCGTACGGCCTTATCGCGGGCAAGAACCGCTCCCACATGAATCGCAGCTGTTCAATGACTCTAT
>NZ_JACONW010000189.1 GCF_014357575.1 Pseudomonas folii
CCGAGCGACAGCGAGGTGCCAAGTGGTGGGGCAAGAGCGTTTTGGTTACTTTTGCGCTACATCAAAAGTGACGCGCTGTAAAAGCGCAACCAATATCAGCCGCTACGTCGAAAATGGATATGTACACAAAATACTTTTATCGCGAAAACTGCATCTCCCAACCATCCTGACCCACTCAAAAAAAACACATCCAGATACATCTTTTAAATTTGTAATGAGAATTAACACTGGGAGTATTTGATTCTCATCCGTCCTAGTAATATGCAGCAGTCCCGATGGCAACAGCCATAGCTGCTTTTTATCGACACCGTACGCCCGAACGATCATCGGGCTGCTCTACACCGTGAATCGAGACCGTTACTCCATGTCCAAGAAGTCCCGTTCAAAAATCTGGTTTCTCGTCCACAGCTGGCTGGCCCTGCCCATCTGGTTCTTCGTCCTGATCGTGTGTTTCACCGGGACGCTGGCCGTGGTGAGCAAAGAGATCATGTGGCTGGTCAACCCGGAAATGCGCGCCAATCCGCCGTCCGGCGATGCCCCGCGCCTGAGCTTTGAAGCAGTCAAGGCGACCATAGAGCGTAATGACCCGCAGATAAAAGTTGGCAGAATCTCGGAGCCCGATGGTGACTACTTTGCCTTGAACGTGCGGGCCACCTATCCCGGCGGCCGCGCCGTTGTCGCTTATGCCAACCCGTACACCGGGGTGCTTCAGGGTGTTGCGCCGTCGTTCGACTTCCCCGCCTTCACCCGTGCCCTGCATGGCTGGTGGCTGGTGCCGTTCACCAACGGCTTCTCCTGGGGCTGGTACATGGTGTCGCTGTTGAGTATTCCGCTGCTGGCCTCATTGGTGACCGGGCTGGTGGTCTACAAGAAATTCTGGAAAGGCTTTTTCAAACCCACGCTGCGCATCAGCCAGGGCGCACGGATTTTCTGGGGTGACTTCCACCGCCTCAGCGGAATCTGGTCGATCTGGTTCATCGCTGTCATTTCCATAACCGGCATGTGGTTCCTGATCCAGGCCATCCTGTTCGATAACCAGATCAGTATTTCCAGCCAGTCGCCCATCGCCTCGGTCATTCCCCACGCCAGTGTGCCGCTGACGGCAGACGGCAGCCCGGCGCCGATGATCAGCCTCGATAAGGCCGTCGAGATTACCCGCGAGAAGATTCCCGGCCTGGAGCCCAGCTCCATCAGCATGCCGCTCAACGCCTACAGCAATATCAGTGTGTCGGGCCGCAGCTGGTACCCATTGATGTTCCAGACTGCGGAGATCAACCCCTACAACGGTGAAATCGCCACCTCACATCTGCTGTCGGATCGCTCGGCCCTGGAGTTCGTCACCGAATCCATGCGTCCTCTGCACACCGGAGACTTCGGCGGGATCTGGATCAAGCTGATCTGGACCTTCTTCGCCCTGATCCTGAGCATGATGGTCCTCAGCGGCCTGCTGATCTGGACCAAACGAACTGCTCAGGCAACCGTCAACGCGCTCAAGCGCAGTGAAAAGCTCGAACGCGCCAGCGCCAGACAGCAGACGCTTGCGCCCATGGTCAGCAAGATTCCGGAGAACACCCTGTGAGCAAGGCCGCCGTCGCAACACAACCGTCGCCCCTGGGCCGTTTCTGGCACAAATGGCGTTTTCATATAAACATCCTGCTGGTGCTTATCCCCTTGGGGTTCATGCCCAAATACTTCACCGAAATGGCCCTGTTCCGTGGTGACAGCGGCCTTGGCCAGCGCGAGATCGGCGAGGTTAAGGTCGGGCCGTGGAGCATCCGCATGGCGGAGTTCTTTGATGAGGCACCACGCTTGGAAGGTGCTTCCGGCTACACCAAAACATTTAACGCCGCGCTCTGCGCCGAATGTGCGAACACGGTCAAGGCGACCTACCTGCGCATCGGCAAGCCGCGCAGCCTGCGTGCCGCCGGGGTGATTTTCTTTGGCTCCCCCTATCGCATGAGCGCCTTTATGCAGATTCCTGAACGCACCGAACCCGACGCCGATCTGTGGATCACCATGGAAGGCTGGGACGGTTCGATGCATCAGGCGTCCATTCCGTTATCACAGGCCTCTCCCGCGACCGTAGCCTGGCTGAAAAAACAAGGAGTCAAACGATGATCGGCAGACCTTATCTGCGCTGGCTGGGTGTCAAAGCGCTGCCCTTGATAGCAACGGGGATGATCGGCCTGGGGCTGAGCAGCACTGCGCTGGCGCACAACCCGATGTGCGAGTGCAAACAGATCGATAACGAACAGATTCGCTGCACCGGCGGCTTTTCCGATGGCAGCGGTGCGCCGGGCGTGACCCTCGACGTGATCGGCTACGACGAAACCATTCTGGTGCCCGGCAAGCTGGGTGAAGACTCGACAGTGACCTTCAAAAAACCGGCCTCTGAGTTCTATGTCCTGTTCGACGCAGGTCCTGGTCACGTGGTCGAAATTGACCAGGCGGATATCGAAGCCCCATGAGTAGCCCGACCCATCAAGTCGTCCGTCCGGCGGGTGCCGGTCACGAAACGCTTTACGTATTGGCGTTGTGTCTGATCATTCTTCTGGTTGCCGGAACAGTCATCGGCTGGCACGGGGAACGCCAGGACGTGCAAAACGTAGCTGCCCATGAACTGGATGCCCGTCGCGACCTGACGGCGTCCGAACAAGGCATTTACGCCGACCTGCGCGTCACCCTGGACGAAATCCGCCTGCTGGCACCCGAGCAAGCCACTCCGGTAACGCCGCAACAACTCAGCGATGAAGGTCTCGCCCCGTTTGTCGAGGACGCCAGTTCGGTGAGCCGTGGCGGACATGCCTGGCAAATGGTCGACAAGTCCTACGTTGGGCTGAGTCAGAACCCCGCCGTTGCAGGATCGTTTCTGTTGCGTATCGGAACAGCCGATGACGCCCAGGCCGACATCTGGATCAATCGCAGTCCTTCGCTCAGCAATGGCATCACCGATGTCAGCGACAAGGCCCTGATTGCTTCGGGCTGGAAGCAAGTCGTCGCCCAGTTTGATGCAGGCGTGACCCGCCAGCACAAACACTGATCCCCACGCACTTATTTGAAAGAAGACTTCTTGCCCATGCCTATTTCTCTGAAACGCCGCCCGCTGCTGCGCGTTGTGCTGGTCGGCCTGCTGGCCACCCTCCTCTCGCCACTGGCTCATTCCGACGCCAAGCGCTTGCGGATTGGTATTACCCTTCATCCTTATTACAGCTATGTCGCCAACATCGTAGGTGACAAGGCCGAAGTCGTGCCGCTGATTCCGGCCGGCTTCAACCCTCACGCTTACGAACCACGTGCCGACGATATCAAGCGCATTGGCTCGCTGGACGTGGTGGTGCTCAACGGCGTGGGTCACGACGATTTCGCCGACCGCATGATCGCTGCCAGCGAGAAACCGGATATCACGGTGATCGAGGCCAACGCCGACGTGCCGTTGCTGGCCGCAACCGGTGTGGCTGCGCGGGGCGCGGGCAAAGTGGTCAACCCGCACACTTTCCTGTCGATCAGTGCGTCCATCGCGCAGGTCAACAACATCGCCCGCGAGCTGGGCAAGCTTGATCCCGACAACGCCAAAACCTACACCGCCAATGCCCGCGCCTACGGCAAACGTCTGCGTCAGATGCGCGCTGATGCACTGGCCAAGCTGACCAAGGCTCCCAATGCCGATCTGCGGGTGGCCACCGTACATGCCGCTTATGACTACTTGTTGCGTGAATTTGGTCTGGAAGTGACAGCTGTAGTCGAGCCTGCGCACGGCATTGAACCAAGCCCTAGTCAGTTGAAGAAAACCATCGATCAATTGCGCGAGCTGGACGTGAAGGTGATTTTCTCGGAGATGGACTTCCCCTCGACCTACGTCGAAACCATCCAGCGCGAGTCGGGTGTGAAGCTCTATCCGCTGTCGCACATTTCCTACGGTGAGTACACCGCCGACAAGTATGAGAAGGAAATGGCGGGCAATCTGGATACCGTTGTGCGCGCCATTCAGGAGTCCGGAGCATGACCGCTGCTGAAAAAATCACGATTACCGGCAACGGACCGGGCGTGGAGTTCGCGGATGTCAGCCTGACCCTGGGCCGCACGGTGATTCTCGATCGCGTCAGCTTCAAGGTCAGCCCGGGCAGCATTCATGCACTGGTGGGCCCGAACGGTGGCGGCAAAAGCTCGCTGATCAAAACCATGCTCGGCCAGATGCCCCATCAGGGTCAGTTGAGCCTGCAATGGCCCGGCTCGCCCGGACTCATCGGCTATGTGCCACAAGCGCTGGAATTTGACCGTGGTCTGCCGATCACCGTCGACGATTTCATGGCCGCCATGTGTCAGCGTCGCCCGGCGTTTCTCGGCCTGTCAAAACATTACGCAGCGGCCATCGGTGAGGCGCTGGAGCGGGTCGGCATGCAGGACAAACGCAAGCGGCGCATGGGCGCGTTGTCCGGTGGCGAACGCCAGCGCGTACTGCTGGCTCAGGGCCTGATCCCGGCGCCGCAACTGCTGGTGCTCGATGAACCGATGTCGGCACTGGATGAGGCCGGCATTCAAGTGTTCGAACGTCTGCTGGGTGACTGGCGCAAGGCAGGTATCACCGTGCTCTGGATTGAGCACGACCTGGAGGCGGTGAAACGACTGGCCGATAACGTCACCGGCCTGAATCGCCGGGTGCTGTTCGACGAAACGGCGGCCACCGCACTGACACCGGACCGCCTGCTGACTTTGTTCTCCGCCCATCCTCGCGCCGCTGACACATCAAAAGGGAGCGTTGTGTGATGGACTACGAGCAGTTTCGTCTTTTCATTCAAGGGCTGGCGTCGTCCGGCTATCTCCCGGAAGCCCTGGCCTACGGCTTCGTGGTCAACGCGTTGCTGGCGGGGCTGCTGATCGGCCCGGTCCTCGGCGGTCTGGGAACGCTGGTGGTGGTCAAGCGCTTCGCGTTTTTCTCCGAAGCAGTGGGCCATGCCGCGCTGACCGGTGTTGCCATCGGCATCCTGCTCGGTGAGCCCTACACCAGCCCGTACGGCGCGCTGTTTGGCTACTGCCTGTTGTTCGGCATCGTCCTCAACTACCTGCGCAATCGCACCGGCCTGGCACCGGATACGCTGATCGGCGTGTTCCTCTCGGTATCGCTGGCCTTCGGCGCCAGCCTGCTGCTGATTCTGGCAGGCAAGATCAACATCCATATTCTGGAGAACGTGCTGTTCGGCTCGGTGCTGACGGTCAACGGCGGCGATCTGTTGGTCCTCGCCGTGGTCGGTTCACTGGTCATGGGCCTGAGCCTGCCGCTGTACAACCGGATCATGCTGGCCAGCTTCAACCCGCAACTCGCTGCCGTGCGGGGCGTTGCAGTGAAAACGCTGGATTACCTGTTCGTGATTCTGGTGACGCTGATTACCGTCGCCGCAGTGAAAGTCATCGGCGCAATCCTGGTGGGCGCACTGCTGGTGATCCCGGCTGCAGCTGCCCGACTGCTCAGCCAGTCGCTGAAAGGCTTCTTTTGGATATCAGTGGCCATCGCCACTGTCAGCACCTTGTGCGGCATTCTGTTGCCGATCGTTTTCGACCTGCCTGTACCGTCCGGCGCGGCGATCATTCTGGTCGCCGGCATGGCCTTCGCTCTGGCTGCCATCGCTCGCGGCACGGTACCAAGCCTCAAAGGGAATATTGGATAAATGTTGCGTAAATTGACCCTGGCACTGGCCCTCTCCGGCTTGCTTGCCGCCACGACTCACGCCGCGCCCACTGCACCAGAGAATCAGAAACCTGTACGGGTTCTGGCCAGCCTGCCGATCACCTTCGGCCTCGGGCAGATCCTGCTCAAGGACAGCGGGGTAGTGCTGGAACGCGCCGCCGCAGCTAACCTGCCCGGTTCACGCCAGACGGCTTACTTCACCGGTCGCGGTGTCGAAGCGCTGCGTAAATTGTCAACGGATGCTGATGCGGTGATCGGTCTGCGTTCCATCTGGGCTGACGATCCGTTGTATCCCAATGCTCGGCGCAGCAATATCCGCATTGTCGAAATCGACGCTGCACGCCCTGTAGACGGCAGCTTGCCGGGTATTGCCGTCCAGCCGGGCCAGGGCGTGGATGGCCTGAACAGTCAACCGTGGCTTTCCAGCAATAATATGGGCCGCATGGCCGACGTCATGGCTGCCGATCTGGTGAGGCTGGCGCCCGCCGCAAAACCGCGTATCGAGGCCAACCTGTCGGCCCTGAAACAGCAATTGCTGAAACTGACTGCCGACAGCGAAGCGAGCCTGGCCAGCGCTGATAACCTCAGCGTGGTCAGCCTCTCCGACCATCTGAGCTATTTGATCAGCGGCCTGAATCTGGAACTGGCGGGAACACAAATACTGCCCGACGATCATTGGACGCCCGATGCACTGCAAAAATTGACCGAGACCCTCAAGGACAACGACGTTGCATTGGTCCTGGATCATCGCCAGCCGCCAGAACCGGTGAAGGCTGCGATTACAGCGGCTGGTGGCACGTTGTTGGTACTGGCGCTGGATGGTGAAGACCCACTGGCCGAGCTGCAGGGTAATATCGGGCAGGTGACGCAGGCGTTGGCTGGTAAAAAATAACGGTTCGATATATCTGCAATTTTGAAGGATTGAAGTACGTTTTATGTAGGAGCTGCCGAAGGCTGCGATGCATTTATTCTGACATACCGCGATCGCAGCCTTCGGCAGCTCCTACAGATCCAGTGCTTACCAAACGACCGCAACCTCCACACTCAAACGTTTCCGGCCGCCCCAAAGCCGGGCGTTGCGCACCGGACGGTGCCACCTTCGGTGACAGATACCCCGCCCTCCGCGATCACAAACCCTCCTCAGCCCCAACAAACCCGGGAACATATTTGCTTGGCCCGGCTTTTGCCTTATCTTGTATATACAGGATGATATAACTCACGAACTCGACCTCGTGGATAATTCCCGAGCCGGTTCGGCAAAAACTACAACTCAAGCAGGAAAGCGCACCATGCCAGCAGCACTTCTACTCAAGCCAGGTCAATTCAATCTCGATCAGTTGCGCGCCATTTATCAGCAGCAAAGCCCTTTCGAGCTTGATCCATCTGCCCGTGAAGTGGTCGACGCCAGCACCCGCACCGTGAACGAAATCATTGCCAACCAACGCACCGTGTATGGCATCAACACCGGTTTTGGCCTGCTCGCCCGCACGTCCATCCCCACCGAGTCACTGGCCAAACTGCAACGTAACTTGCTGCTTTCCCACTGCACCGGTACCGGTCCATTGCTCGATGACGCCAGCGTGGCGCTGATCATGGCGCTGAAAGTGGGCTCGCTCGCCCGGGGTTTCTCCGGGATTCGCTGGGAAGTCATCCAGGCCCTGAGCGCACTGTACGCCGCCCGGGTTTATCCGTGCATCCCCTCGCAAGGCTCGGTGGGGGCGTCAGGGGATCTGGCACCGCTGGCGCACATGTCCGCCGTGCTGATCGGGGTGGGTCGGGTGCGTCATCAGGGTCGCGAAATGGACGCTGTCGAAGGTCTTGCGCTGGCAGGGCTTGAGCCCATGGTGCTGGGCCCGAAAGAAGGCCTGGCGCTGATCAACGGCACCCAGGTGTCCACTGCTCTGGCGCTGCGGGGCCTGTTTGCCACCGAAAAGCTGTTCACCGCCGCCGTGGTCGCCGGTAGCCTGAGTGTTGAAGCCTTGAAAGGCTCAGACGTACCGTTCGACTCGCGTATTCAAGCGGTACGCGGTCAACCGGGCCAAATCGACGTGGCAGTCCTGTATCGCGAGCTGCTGGCCACCAGCGAGATCCGCAAGTCGCACGTGGATTGCGGCCGTGTGCAAGACCCGTATTCTCTGCGCTGCCAGCCACAAGTGATGGGCGCATGCCTGGATCACATGCGTTTCGCCGCAGGTGTGTTTCTGCGCGAAGCCAATGCGGTATCGGATAACCCGCTGGTATTCAGCGCTGATGGCGATGTGTTGTCAGGTGGTAACTTCCATGCGGAACCCGTCGCCATGGCCTCCGATGTGCTGGCGTTGGCGATTTCGGAAATAGGTGCACTGTCGGAGCGTCGCATCGCACAACTGGTAGACCCGGCGCTGTCCGGCCTGCCTGCGTTTCTGGTCAAGGAAGGCGGCCTGAATTCGGGCTTCATGATTGCTCAGGTCACCGCCGCCGCATTGGCATCCGAGAACAAAACCCTGGCCCACCCTGCTTCGGTCGATAGCTTGCCCACCTCAGCCAACCAGGAAGACCACGTCTCCATGGCAACGTTTGCTGCGCGGCGCTTGCTGGATATGGCGGGTAACAGCAGCGCGGTGGTAGCGATTGAACTGCTGGGCGCTGCGCAAGGCGTCGATCTGCACGCCCCCTTGCGCACCTCGGAAAAACTCAGCGAAGTGCTCGCCATGATCCGCAGTGAAGTCGCCCACTACGACGAAGATCGCTATTTCGCCCCGGACATCGCGGCGGCGCGTGCCTGGGTCGAAGAAGGTGCATTTGCGCGCTGGCTGCCATTTGAGCGTCTGTACGGCTGATCGCGCTCGCGCTGCTGAATGAGCGTCATCCGCAAAGATGGCGCTCATTTATAAACGGATCGATTGCCGGTCGTCATATTGATCGAACGACCCGGACACAACGCCCTCAGATTTTTGTAAGCCATCGCAGCTGAACAATAATCAGAGGTGAACAATGAGCGATCAAAATCAGGATCCAGTCGACCGTAACGACCCGGCGATCAAGCCGGATAATGCACCGGACACACCGACTCAGGAGCAGCAGACTCAGGGGTATGACTCTCAATCCCAGGGTAGGCCGCAGGGTCAGCCTGATACCCAGTTCCAGCAGAATCAGGACTCAGGTGGCAACACCTACACGCCTGATTACGAGCCTGAAGAAAAACCGGAAAAAGTCCCCAATAATCTGCATCCAACACAAGGCAAGGATGCAGATATCGATACCGATGGGGGTTAGACTGGCGGCTTCCGT
>NZ_JACONW010000019.1 GCF_014357575.1 Pseudomonas folii
TCACCATTACGCATGAGACTAACTACTCCCCCGGCCAGAACGCTCTGATCCCGGCCACACCTTGCGCGCCGTTCTCCCAGGCTTTTTGCTGTTCAGCAGGGCCAACACCACCGAGCAGATAAACCGGTTTGCTGCACCCGGCAATCAACTCACGCGCCTGCTCCCAGCCCAACGGCTGAGCATCAGGGTGAGTCTGGGTTGGCTGCACCGGCGACAAGGTCACGAAATCGACGTCCATCAGTTCGGCCAGAGCCAATTCTTCAGCGTTATGACAAGAGGCCGCCAGCCAGCGATCCTTCGGAAACGGACGCCCGTTCGGGGCCAGTTTGCGTAGCTGTGCCGACGTCAGGTGCCAACCCGCAGCGGGAAAGTCCCCCAACCATTCCAGCGGCCCCTTGAGCATCAATTGCGCTTTACCGGCACACAACCCCACGGCGTCCACCGCCAGATCGCGGTATTGCGGGTCATACCCATTCGGCGCACGCAACTGGATCAGCTTGATACCGCCCGCAACAGCCTTCTGAATACCACGCAGCAATTGCGGGGTTTCCAGTTCGCCAGGGGTGATCAGGTACTCACCCGGCAAACGCGCCGCAGCAACAATGGGCTGATTGGCGGCTGGGAATTCATAATCTGCCAATTCACGATGGGTTACCCAGGCCAGTGGCTGCCCTTCGACGCCATGCGGTTCGCCGGTAAATGCCGACACTTCCCAGACATCCAGCAGCACCTGCTTGTCCGGATAGTCATGCTGAATCTTGATCAGCGGCCGTGCCTGGGTGACCACGATGTTCAACTCTTCCTGAAGCTCACGGGAAAGTGCCGACTCGACAGTCTCTCCCGGTTCGACCTTGCCGCCGGGAAATTCCCACAAACCGCCCTGGTGCTGAGTGTCGGCACGCCGCGCGATAAGGATCTTGCCGTCAACGCCGCGGATAACCGCTGCTGCTACATGAATACGTTTCACCCTTCGACTTCCTCTAAAGCAGCCTTCTGCCAACGCTGGAACAGCGGCCATTGGTAGAGGGTTTCGATGTACGCCAACGCTTCGGCGGGCAGTTCGATCCGGTACGTGCGCAAGCGTACCGCCACAGGTGCAAAGAACGCGTCAGCTGCGCTGGCCTTGCCGAACAGAAACGGACCGCTTTCAGCCGCAACCGCCCGGCACTCAGCCCATAGCTGGACGATGCGTTCGATGTCGTTCTGAGCTTCCACAGAGATGACTTCCAGTGCTGCGTCTCGGTGCAAGTCCATGGGCAGATTCGAGCGCAGCCCGATGAAACCGCTGTGCATTTGCGCACATGCCGAACGCGCCTGGGCACGCGCAGCGGTGTCGCTGGGCCACAGCCCTGCATCAGGGAATTGCTCTGCGAGGTATTCGATGATCGCCAGCGAGTCGGCAATCGAACCATGCGGGGTTTTCAGCAGGGGCACCTTGCCGGACGGCGAGTGCTCGAGAATCTGCTGGCGGGTGTTTGTCTGATCCAGGCGGATCAGCTGTTCGGTGTACGCCGCACCCGTCATGTAAAGCGCCAGCGCCGGTCGCAGAGACCATGAAGAGTAACGTTTGTCGCCGATGATCAGGTGCAGGGTCATGAGGAGTTCTCCAGATAGAACGAGCTGATCATGTTCCTGTGGACTTTACACTGCCTGCAAATTGATCGGCACCTGTATCGACGCCATCGCGAGCAAGCTCACTCCTACAGAAAACTGTGGTCGGTAGGAACGGATTCATCCGCGAAGAAGCTGGCGCGGTTTATCAGGTAAATCGCGTTGACGTCTCCGGGAATGAATTCCCTCCCACAGGTCCGATTGTCGTCAGATCAAGTGCGGTATTCCGCATTGATCTTCACGTACTCGTGGGACAAGTCGGTGGTCCAGATGGTCTCGCTGCAATCACCACGGCCGAGTTCGATGCGAATGGTGATTTCGGCTTCGGCCATTACTGCCGAGCCTTGCTCTTCAGTGTAGGTGGTCGCGCGGCAGCCCTTGCTGGCGATGCACACGGAGCCCAGAAACACATCAATCTTGCTCACATCAAGATCAGGCACACCGGCACGACCTACAGCGGCCAGAATACGGCCCCAGTTAGGATCGGACGCGAACAGCGCGGTCTTGATCAATGGCGAGTGAGCCACGGCGTAACCCACGTCCAGACACTCCTGGTGATTGCCGCCGCCGTTGACTTCAACCGTCACGAACTTGGTAGCGCCTTCGCCATCACGGACGATGGCCTGAGCCACTTCCATGCATACCTCGAATACGGCTGTTTTCAGCGCGTCGAACAGCGGACCCTTGGCTTCGGTCACTTCCGGCAGATTAGCCTGGCCCGTTGCGATCAGCATGCAGCAGTCATTGGTCGACGTGTCGCCATCGATAGTGATGCGGTTGAACGACTTGTTGGCGCCGTCACGGATCAGATCCTGCAGCACGCTTTGCGAAACCTTGGCGTCAGTGGCGATATAGCCCAGCATGGTCGCCATGTTCGGGCGAATCATGCCTGCGCCTTTGCTGATACCGGTCACGGTGACGGTTACGCCATCAATCTGGAACTGACGGCTCGCGCCCTTTGGCAGCGTGTCAGTGGTCATGATGCCGGTTGCCGCAGCAGCCCAGTTATCCACAGACAGGTCATCAAGGGCCGCCTGCAACGCGCCTTCGATCTTTTCCACAGGCAATGGCTCGCCGATGACACCGGTGGAATATGGCAGCACGGCATCGGCGTCCACGCCAGTCAGTTCAGCCAGCTTGGAGCATGTGCGCGCAGCGTTGGCCAGACCCGGCTCGCCGGTACCGGCGTTGGCATTACCAGTGTTGGTCAGCAGATAACGAACAGGGCCGTTGACGCGCTGTTTGGCGAGAATGACCGGTGCTGCGCAGAACGCGTTAAGGGTGAAAACACCCGCAACACTGGAGCCTTCGGCACAGCGCATGACCACAACGTCCTTGCGACCCGGACGTTTGATGCCGGCAGAAGAAATGCCCAGTTCAAAACCGGGAACCGGGTGCAATGTCGGCAAAGGACCAAGACCAACAGCCATGAGGTGCGCTCCTTGAAAGATATCTGCGCCGCCCGCTTCGGTACGGCAGTCGATTGAAAAACGCCGCGACGGGTAAGCCGGTCGCGGCGTTAGTGCTGTTACTTCAAAACCACTACCGGATCAGATCAGGATCAGCCGATTTGACCGTGGCAATGTTTGTACTTTTTACCGGAACCACACCAGCACAATTCGTTACGACCTTGCTTCTGGTCGTTACGGACCGGAAGGGTCGCGACATCGACGCCCTCTTCAACCAACGCTTCTGGTTGTTCAAGGCCCGGTGCTTCAGCATGTTCAAACTGCATGCGCTGCGCCAGCTCTTCGGCATCGCGACGCAGACGAGCTTCCTCTTCTTCCGGATCTTCGCGGCGTACCTGAACGTGAGACAGCACACGGATGGTGTCGCGTTTGATCGAATCCAGGAGTTCCTGGAACAACGTGAAGGACTCGCGCTTGTATTCCTGCTTCGGGTTCTTCTGAGCGTAGCCGCGCAGGTGGATACCGTGACGCAGGTGATCCATGGTGGACAGGTGGTCCTTCCAGAGATCGTCCAGAACGCGTAGCAGAATCTGCTTCTCGAACGTGCGCAACGCTTCGGCGCTGGCCTGCTCTTCCTTCTCGTTGTACGCGGCGAGCAGCTCTTCGAGGAGCTTCACGCGCAGTGTGTCTTCGTGCAGGTGATCGTCTTCGTCCAGCCATTGCTGAATTGGCAGCTTCACACCGAAATCACTTTCCAGTGCAGCTTCCAGACCGGCAACGTCCCACTGCTCCGGCATCGACTGCGGCGGAATGTGTTGGCTGATCAGGCTGTTGAGAACGTCTTCGCGGAACTCGGCGATGGTGTCACCAATGTTGGTAGCGGCCAGGAGGCTGTTACGCATGTGGTAAATCACTTTACGCTGCTCGTTGGACACGTCGTCGAACTCGAGCAATTGCTTACGGATATCGAAGTTGCGGCCTTCAACCTTGCGTTGCGCCTTCTCGATCGCGTTGGTCACCATACGGTGTTCGATCGCTTCACCGGACTGCATGCCCAGTGCCTTCATGAAGTTCTTCACTCGATCAGAAGCGAAGATGCGCATCAGGCTGTCTTCCAGCGACAGGTAGAAACGGCTTGAACCGGTATCACCCTGACGGCCGGCACGACCGCGCAGCTGGTTATCGATACGACGCGATTCGTGGCGCTCGGAAGCAATAACGTGCAAGCCGCCCGCCTCGATCACTTGCTGATGGCGTTTCTGCCAGTCGGCCTTGATCTGTGCGATTTGCTCCGGGCTCGGGTTTTCCAGTGCAGCAACTTCAACTTCCCAGTTACCGCCCAAGAGAATGTCGGTACCACGACCGGCCATGTTGGTGGCGATGGTCAAGGCACCTGGACGACCGGCCTGCGCGATGATTTCAGCTTCTTTTTCGTGGAACTTGGCGTTCAGAACCTTGTGTTCGATACCTTCCTGATTGAGCAACTTGGACATGTGCTCGGAAGTTTCGATGGTCGCAGTACCCACCAGTACCGGACGATTCTCGGCCAGACAGGCCTTGATGTCAGTGACGATGGCGGCGTACTTCTCTTCTGCCGTCAGGTACACGAGGTCGTTGAAGTCTTTACGCGCCAACGGCTTGTTAGGCGGAATGACCATAACCGACAAGGTGTAGATCTGGTGGAACTCGAACGCTTCGGTGTCGGCTGTACCGGTCATGCCGGACAGTTTGTTGTACAGACGGAAGTAGTTCTGGAACGTGGTCGAAGCCAGCGTCTGGCTTTCGGCCTGAATATTCAGGTTTTCCTTCGCTTCGATCGCCTGGTGCAGGCCTTCAGACAGACGACGACCCGGCATGGTACGACCGGTGTGCTCGTCGACCAGCAGAATCTGGCCGTCCTGAACGATGTACTCGACATTGCGATGGAACAGCGTGTGCGCACGAAGACCGGCATAAACGTGAGTCAGCAGACCCAGGTTGTGTGCCGAGTACAGGCTTTCGCCTTCAGCCAGCAGGCCGACTTCGGTAAGCATTTCTTCGATGAACTGGTGACCGGCTTCATTCAGCTCGACCTGACGGGTCTTCTCGTCAACGGTGTAATGACCGGCTTTGGTGACTACGCCCTCCACTTCCTCGATGTGCTGCACGAGACGCGGGATCAGGCGGTTGATCTCGGTGTACAGCTTGGAGCTGTCTTCAGCCTGACCGGAGATGATCAGCGGCGTACGCGCTTCGTCGATGAGGATGGAGTCCACTTCGTCGATCACGGCAAAGTTGAGTTCGCGCTGGAACTTGTCGTCCATGCTGAACGCCATGTTGTCGCGCAGGTAGTCGAAACCGAATTCGTTGTTGGTGCCGTAGGTGATGTCCGACGCGTAAGCCGCACGTTTTTCTTCTGGCGGCTGGAATGGCGTGACAATGCCAACGCTCAGACCGAGGAATTCGTACAGTGGACGCATCCAGTTGGCGTCACGACGAGCCAGATAGTCGTTGACCGTTACCACGTGCACGCCCTTGCCGGACAATGCATTGAGGTAAACCGCCAGTGTACCCACCAGGGTTTTACCTTCACCGGTACGCATTTCGGCAATCATGCCTTCGTGCAGAGTCATGCCGCCAATCAACTGAACGTCAAAGTGGCGCATACCCATGACGCGCTTGCCAGCTTCACGTGCGACCGCGAAAGCTTCAGGAAGCAGCTGATCGAGGGTCTCACCTTTGGCTAAGCGGGCCTTGAACTCTTCGGTCTTGGCACGGAGTTGCTCGTCCGAAAGGGCCACCATTTGCTCTTCGAAGGCATTGACGATCTGTACCGTCTTGAGCATGCGCTTCACTTCACGCTCGTTCTTGCTTCCAAAAAGTTTTTTTAACAAAGGCGCAAACATATCGACAGGATCTTCCAGACATAGGAATGGAGGGCGGCCCCGTGAGTCGCCCGTGCAGCCCTCATGGCCGCATGCGAACGAGTATTCTACCCGGAAACGATGGTGAGGAAAGTGGCGTTATTCCACGATGCTGGCACAGCGCTGTGACGGGGCTGTTTGTAGATAGGGTCATTTCCTGAGAGTTCAACCCGTCCAACGCAGAAGTTAGCCATTGATTTAACGGGTAAAACAGGCAAACCCGCATGGGACAAGGGGTTGCGGGCGCTTTCTGATAACATGACAAACTTGTCATCCAGGGTTGTAGCTCATGGCGTTTCGTCCACTCCCCGCTCGGGCACCCGCAGTATTGCTGCGTGAAGCGAAGCCTTTGAAAGGTATTTTTCACCACGCCCAGCGTTTGGGGCACTTGCAACGGCTGCTTGAAAGCCAGTTGCAGCCTGCTGCGCGCGAACATTGTCATGTTGCTTCATGGCGCGAAGGCAGCTTGCTGCTGATTGTGACCGACGGTCACTGGGCGACGCGTCTGCGCTATCAACAAAAGCGCCTGCAGCGACAGCTGACGGCCTTCGACGAATTCGCCAGCCTCACGCGGATTGTCTTCAAGGTCCAACCCCCTACGCCCGCTCAGGGGGCTAAAGGTCACACGATGGACTTGTCAACCGTAGCCGCCGAGAGCATTCAGGCGACGGCTGACGGGATCACTGATCCGAAACTGCGCGCCGCGCTGGAGCGCCTGGCGGCGCATGCGAAGGATCGCAAGGTTTAACCCAGAACCCGTAGGACCGGCTTTAGCCGGGAGGACGTCTGGGCATCCGCTAGATCTGCTTCGGCAGAAATACTCTCCTCCCGGCTAAAGCCGGTCCAACGGGATTGAAAGCAAACTGTAGATTCTCCAACAAAAATCGAATCTATTCAGTGACTTATATTTTTTGACACGAGCGCCATAGCACCGCGTACTCCTGCAAGCGCCGAAATTCAGCGCACTCAACGCTTGCCCAACACCGTTTCGAATTGAGAAGCCCCTGCCTTGAGCATACCCGCCTGCACCAACAACGGCGTGACCACAGCTTCCGGCTCGACCCAACCGTTGAGCTTTACCCGACGCGCACCCGGTTCCAGTCGAGCCTCGAAGCGATGCTCGCCCTCGCGCTGCACATCGACCAAAAGCCTTACGCCATCGCTGCATTCGAATCTTAGATGCGCGCTGCCAAGGACCACTGTCCACGGTGAAAGCAGGGCCACGTCCTGCCCCTGAAGATCGCCCGTACTGGACAGACACTTGGTACCTCGACCGTTCAGTTGTAACCGGCCTCGCCAATGACCATCAAGCAGATAACCTGTTGCCGCGGTCAATTGACTGGCGACGGGCTCAAACTGCGCCTGCCAGGCCCACGGCCAGCCGCTGACCTTCAACTCCCATATGCGTTGCTGGAAACCAGCACTCAAACTGGCTTGCCCGAGCCAGGGTTGAACACGCCAGACCAACGGTCCCAGTACGCCGAGCCTGTCCATGCGACCGTTCCACAGCGTGCCGCTGACTGCCACTGGCTGCCAGGCGGGATTCCACGGTACAAATCTGGTCAAAAATGCAGCAGGCGTGTTCAGCATCAGCGTCGCGATAAAAACCACTGCACCCAGTACCCATAATCTGCGACTCATGGCTGGCCGCCTGTGCGCCCGACGTCCAGACTGAACACCAGGCTTTGATGTCCCTGTTCAAGGCTCCAGCGCAGAGGGCGACCGCCTTGTGCCTGGATGCTGCTCAACAGTTGCGCCAGGCCTTCTGCACGCGTCAGCTCACCCTGCAATTGCCAGACATCCCCCCGCGTCTCGACCCGCGTCAACACCAGTCCACGTGCACTGGCCAAGGCTTGCCAGTACTCGCTGGTGAAGGTGATACCGGGCGTTAGCGCCCGGGCCTGCTGCGCGAGCATTGGCCACTGCCGCAACTCCTTGCTCAACGCAAGCAGCGGGCGACCGATCAGTACCAGCAGTAAAGTCAGCACCACCACCCATCCTGCCAACAACGTATAACGGCGAATGGCGGGTAAGGCGCTGAAGGCCATGAAAGCCCGATCAATAAAAGCCTTCATGGCTGTCCGTCCAGATTGAAGTGAAGGGTCAGCAATGAGGTCTTTGCGTCCGGCTCGACTCTCACCTTCGCACCCGCAGTCTGGGCGATCGCTTGCCAGTGATCCGTCGCCGACCCCGTTTTACTGCCGTGGAGCACCACCCGCCAGTTTTGCCCGTCGAAGTAGCTACCGGATACGCCCCAACCCTGCTGAGTGTCGAGCCAGCGCCCTACTGCTTTTTCCAACTCCACCATTTGCTGTTGACGGGTTCGCCAGTCAAGCTGATCGGCATGCATCCGGGCCAGCAATCGCTCAGCCTGGCGAGCGTTAGCCACCGGACCGGTGACTGCCTCGACCTGCGCTTTCCAGACAGGCACCTGCTGCCACAACTGCCCTACCGCCAAAGTCCCCCAACATAGCGACAACAACACGCAGGCCGCCATCAAAAGACGCTGGGTTTGACTGAAAGGCAGCGTTCGCCGCGTCGCGTTCATCTTGCGACGGCCAACACCGCTCAGCAGGTTGGGCAGACGATCCAGTGATGCCCACTGTGACGGCCATGATCCGGATATTTCATGGTCAACAGGCTTCCATCCCTCGGGCAGCTCGCCCAGCACATCAGGCCAGCGCAGCCAGCGCTGCACACCATTGGCATCGGTACGCTTGAGGCAACTGTCATCTGCGCGAGCCCAACGCAACGACTGATCAGGCTCCGGCGCTGGCAATAGCTGCATTTCCGCCCATAGATGGCTGGGCGAAAGACCCAATGCGTCGCACTCTGCCAACCAGCGCTCGACGAGCACTCGTTCCACTACGAGTAATTCAAGATGCCCGTCCACCCGGGAAAGGCAGCTAACCTGCAACTGATCGGCAGGCTGTTGCAAGGATTCCTCTAATAGCTGCGGCCATTCGTGGGGTTTGAGTCCTGGCGGCGCAGACACCTGGAAATGGCTGCAATGCTCAGCGGGTATTATCAGCGCGACGGACTCTTGCGCAGAATGTGCAGGCGCAGGCCAGTTACCTGACTCAGTTCCGGGCAAGCGGCGCCATTGCAAGGGTGCCGAAGCATCGAGGGCAGGACGCACCAGCAACCACTGTCGCGCAGCGGATCGGTCAGCGCGCCAACGGTCAAGCATGGCAGCAGACCGGATCATAATGAGCTATCCGGCAAATTGAAGGTGCAGACATAAGGCGCTCCATGACGCTCGAATTCGAGTCGCACACCCCGACTGGGCTGCTGGGCGACCGACGAAGGAAACGCCAGCCAGCGGGTTCCCTGATAAAAACTGAACTGGACCTTATCGACGCCATCCAGCCGCTCCCGGCGCTGCCATCGGGCGACACTGGCTGCATATAGATCGCCCGAGGTGGAGACCTCCAGACTGCGCTCACGCGGGCGGAACTCTAGCCGCTGCCTTTGCAACCGCGACTGTCCGTCAACGTCGGGCCAAGCGGTCAGTGCCACCCAGTCGAGCTGCCGGGCTGCAGGCTTCCAGTCCAGCCAGCTCACCGGCAGTGGCAGGCGCTGTTCGTACAAACGGCGCAGGACCATGCCGTCCAGCCTTCGCTCCAGCGCCAGACAGAACTCCAGCACCAGCGGCTCGTTTCCTGGTTCGGCAAGACGCTCACGAACGCTCAACCAACCATTGACCAACGCGGCAAGCATCACGCCAAGCACAGCTGTCAACGCCATTGCCACCAGCAATTCGACCAGGGTCAGGCCTTGTTCCGGTCGCCTCATGGCCGCACCAGAAACAGAGTGAAATGTCCGAGCGGCTCGCGCTCATCGCGAGCTGCAAACAGTGCCAGTTCGCCCCGCCTCAAGTTCTGCACGCGAGTCATGCCCAGATCCAGACGCCAGTAGCAGGTCATCTCACCCTGACGCAACTCGCCGCGCACCTGATTGATCTTCGGCCAATAACGCTCGACCCCGAATCGTGCTTCCAACTCACGCGCACAAAGACTGCCGAGTCGATGCTGTTGAACCGCCTGATGAACCGCGATGCGCTGGCGCAACATTTGACTGACCATCACCGCCATTATCGCCGCGATGCCCAAGGCAACCATCACTTCAAGCAATGTAAAACCGGCCTCGCGCTTCATGGCAGCCGCACCTGGGTGAGGCTGTTGTCAGTACTCCACTCCCAGCGTTGCTGCCCTTCAGGCCATTGCCAGTTCAACGTCACCGGTCTGGCCACCCCGGCAGGCGTGAACACCACCTGTGGCTCAGTGGACACTGACCAGTCTGCCGCCAACTCGGCTGGCCAAGGCTTGAGTCGAGTCGGTTCAACCACCCAACGCGCCAGGCCCCGGTCCTGCTGCAATTCCACGAATTCGGGTTGCCGACCATTCCAGCGCATGCCCAATACCTGACCGCTGTGTCGGGCCTGCGCGGCCCGGATTCGCGCCTCGGCGGCCAGTTGCTGCAAGGCTTGCTGCATCGGAGCCTGACCTGAGTCCAGCCACGCGACACTCATGGCACTGAACAAGCCGATGATCAGCAACACCACCAGCATCTCCAGCAGCGAGAAGCCTTGCGAAAACTTCACGATCAGAGATTCCAGTTACCGATGTCAGCGTCTGTCCCTTCGCCTTCCGACGCGCCGTCAGCCCCCAGGGAATAGATATCAATGCGTCCATGCTCGCCGGGAGCACGGTAGTGGTAGGGGTTGCCCCAAGGATCATCTGGCAGACGCCGGATGTAACCATCAGCACGCCACGAGCGTGGCAGTGGTTCGACCTTGGGTGCGCTGACCAAGGCGTTCAGTCCCTGTTCGGTACTGGGGTAACGCAAGTTATCCAGACGATACATATCCAGCGCCTGTTCCAGCGTGGACAGATCAGCGAGGACTTTCTGGCGCATGGCCTTGTCCTGATTGCCGAGCACGCTGGGTGCAACGACTGCTATCAGCAAACCAATTATGAAGATCACCACCATGATTTCCATCAACGTGAAGCCGCGCTGGCGCTTTTGATTCAGAGGGGGCATGACAAAACTCTCCATGGATTAAAAAGCGAGCCCTTGATTGAGCTGCATGATCGGTAACAGCACGGCCAGGACAATGAACAGCACCACACCGCCCATCACCAGAATCATCAGTGGCTCGAACAAGGCCATTAGCATGTCTACGTGCCGGGTGAATCCGCGTTCCTGGTTGTCCGCGACTCGTTCGAGCATGTCCGGCAAAGTCCCGCTGGCCTCGCCACTGGCAACCATGTTGAGTAGCAGTGGCGGGAAATGCCCGGCGGCATTCAGGGCGCGATGCAGGCTGACACCACCTTCCACTTGTTCACGAACGAGGGTCAGCGTGCGATGTATTTCACGATTGCTGACCGTCGCTGTCGCAACCTGCAATGCCTCCAACAACGGCACGCCACTCCCCACCAGAATCGCCAGGCTACGCGCGAGCCGCGCACTCTCCAGCACCGTCAGCAAGGCCCCGACTTTTGGCAGCTGCAGCAAGCTTCGATCCAGACGCAAACGCCAGTGCGGCTTGCGCAGCAGGTATCCGGCACACAGCGCGGCGAGGACCGTCAGCACCAGTAGCCAGGGCCCGACGGTGACCAGCCCGCGGCTGATGCCGATCAGCAGTTGGGTGACCAGTGGTAGAGCTTGCCCGGTATGACTGAACTGCTCGGTGAGTTTGGGCACTACGAATGTCATCAGGCCAACCACCACCAACAGCGACACCAGCATCAAAACCGACGGGTAGATCATTGCGGTCCGTGCCTTGTGTCGTTGGCGCTGGACCTGTTCAAGATGTTCGGCAAGGCGATCAAGTACCGGCGCCAACTTGCCGGAACGCTCACCCGCTTCCACCAGGGCGCAATACAGGCCGTTGAACAAACCGCCTTGGCGACGCAGGCTTTGCGCCAGGCTGTGACCTTCGCCGAGAGCACCACGCACCGCCACGAGCAGGTTGCGAATGGCAGGCTCGGCGAGCTGGCGCTCAAGCGTGGCCAAAGCATCAACCAACGGAATACCGGCACTTAAAAGCGTCGCCAATTGACGCGTCAGTTCGCACAACTGGCTGTGATTGAGGCGCTGCCCGCGAGGGCTGCGAGACGTCGCATTCTGAATCTGCAGCTCACGCGCAAACAGCCCCTGCTCACGCAACAATTGCCGGGCATGGCGTTCGTTTTCCGCCTGAATGCTGGCCTTGCGCGTACGTCCTGCGGGGTCAAGGGCCTGATAGCGATACGTCGGCATGGATTAGCCCCGAACCGCGCGCAGCACTTCGGCGAGGCTGGTCTCGCCGCGTCGCAGGCATTCACTGGCCATGGCGGCAAGGCTCTGACGCTTGTCAGCCAGATAATCGTGCATGGCGACTTCGCTGGCCCCGTCGTAAAGCAAGGCGATCAGGCCTGCATCCAGCTCAATGAATTCGTAAAGCCCCATTCGCCCGTCATAGCCGCTGCCCTGACAGTCTTCGCAGCCTTGTGGATGAAAGCTTTCGGTCAAACCAGACAATTCTGGCCACAAACTGCGCTCAGCTTGCTGCAGCGGATGTGCGGTAGCGCAATGACACAAGCGGCGTACCAACCGTTGCGCCAGCACTCCCTTGAGGGTCGAGGCGATCAGAAAAGGCTCAATGCCCATATCGCGCAACCGGGTCACGGCGCCGACCGCACTGTTGGTGTGCAGCGTGGACAATACCAAGTGGCCGGTCAGGCTGGCCTGCACCGCAATTTGCGCCGTCTCCCGATCCCGGATCTCACCGAGCATGATGACGTCCGGATCCTGACGCAGAATGGCCCGTAGCCCATTGGCAAACGTCATCCCGGCGCGCGGATTAATCGCGGTTTGACCAATGCCGGTGATGGCGTATTCCACCGGATCTTCCACGGTGAGGATGTTGCAGGAGCCATCATTCAGGCTGTTGAGGCTGGCATACAGCGTGGTGGTTTTGCCCGAGCCGGTCGGCCCGGTGCTGAGCACGATACCGTTGGGCCGCAGCAGGCAGGCGCGCAGGCCACGCTCCACTTCAGGCGGCATGCCGAGGTTGGTCAGGTCGAGCAGGCTAGCCTGTTTGTCGAGCACGCGCATCACCACCCGTTCGCCGTGAATCCCCGGCAACGTCGAGACCCGTATGTCCACTTCCCGCCCGCCGGAGCGCAGCGTAATTCGCCCATCCTGAGGTTGACGCTTTTCAGCGATATCCAGACGGGCCATGACTTTTATGCGCGAGACCAGCATCGTCGACAGTGCACGGGGCGGTCGCAGCACTTCGCGCAAATGACCATCCACCCGCAGACGAATGACCAACGTGGCCTCGAATGTCTCTACGTGGATGTCCGAGGCACGCAATCGCAAGGCTTCACCAAACAGGCCGTTGATCAATCGAATTACCGGGGCATCATTGTCGTTTTCCAGCAAGTCCTCGATCTTCGGTAGTTCACTCATCAGGCTGTCCAGATCGACGTGTTCACCGATGCCCTCAATCAGGGCTGCGGTGGCCGATTCACCTGACTGGTAAAGCGCGCCGAGACGGGCCTCATAGTCCGGCGCCGACAAATGTTCGACGAGGTTCGGCACGCCGTGGACGCGAATAACCTCCTGCAACATATCGGTGTCGCCGCCGGTTCTCAGCAGCAATCCCCAGCCATGCTGCGCAGGGACTTTCGCGACGCCGGTCTGCCGGGCAACTCGATAAGGCAGTAACGCACTCACCATGAGCCTTGTTCCAGGCGATCCCGGCTGGCCGGATACAACTGCAGCAAGTTGTCGCCATCAGCCAAGGCGGGCAACGCCAACGAGGTGTTGGCTTTGAGGTTGCGATATTTCTCGCTGCTGAGCTGCGCCAGGGTCTGACCGTCACGCACGATGCGCGGGCGGATAAACACCATCAGGTTCTGTTTGACCCGCTTCGTCGAGTCAGAGCGAAACAAGCGGCCTAACACCGGGATATCACCCAGCAAAGGCACGCTCTGATCACTGGTGGTGGACTCATCCCCGATAAGACCGCCGAGCACCACCAGGCCATTGTCTTCGACCATGACCTTGGTTTTGATCTCGCGCTTGTTGGTGATGACATCGCTGGCGGAAGTGCTTTCGGCTATCGACGAGACCTCTTGCACGATGTCCAGGCGCACAGTGTTGTCGACGTTGATCTGCGGCTTGATGCGCAGCTTCACACCGACTTCCTTGCGCTCGATGGTCTGGTACGGGTTGGCGTTGTTCTGGGTCACCGAGCCGGTTACGAAAGGCACTTCCTGACCAACCAATATCGAGGCTTCGGCGTTGTCGAGGGTAAGCAAGGTCGGGGTCGATAACAGGTTGAAACCGCTCTGGCTTTTCAGCGCGTTAAGCAACGCAAGGAAGTTAAGCCCGCCACCACTCAAGTTGCCAACCCCTGCCGTGACACCCTGCACCCCGGACAACAACTGCCCTAGCCCAGCGGTGTCGTTGGCCTGCGCCAGCGCCCCGACGGCGGTGACGCTCGCGGCATTACCGCCGCTGAAATTAACGGCACCGCCACCGAAGTTGTCGCCTTGAAACAGCCATTGCACACCCAGCTCCTGAGCACGCGTGTCGGAGACCTCGGCGATGATTGCTTCAACCACCACTTGGGCGCGACGAATGTCCAGTTGCTCGACGATGCTGCGATAAGCAGTCAAATCGCTGTCGGGGCCGACCATCACCACCGCGTTGGTGCCTTCTTCATATTCAATGCGAATCCCGGAGGTACTGACCGGCGTCGCTTTTTCGCTCTCCTGCCCGCCCGCTGTCGGGGCGGCCGCCTCCTGGCTGAGACCGCGTAACACCTTGACCACTTCCGAGGCGTTGGCATGGCGCAGATACATCACCACGGTGTTGGCGTTGTGCAGCGGGTCCTGAGGTTTGTCCAACTGTTTGAGCAGCGCTCGCACGCGTTCGCGACTGTCGACACTGCCACGCACCAGCAACGCGTTGCTGCGGGGGTCGGCCACCACTTGCGCACTGTCAGCCCCTTGCTCACGCGCCAGCAAACGGGTGACCAGTTGTGCCGTGTCATTGGCGTTGGCGTTCTTTAACGGCAGAACTTCCAGCGGCTCCTGGCTCACTTGATCGAGCTGTACCAGCAGGCTGTCGATACGGTTGAGGTTGCTGCGCCAATCTGTGATCACCAGCAGATTGGCCGACGGATACGGTGTGATCACTCCAACGCGCGGATCGATCAACGGCCTGAGGATGTTGAGCATCTGTTCACTGGCCGCATTGCGTACGCTGAATACCCGAGTCGCCATGCCGTCATTTCCCCGCCCGGCATCAGGCTTTGACTCCACCGGTACCGGCTCCAGACGTGCCGCCTGATCAGGGACGATCTTGACGCTACCGTTGGGCAAATCAACAGCTGCAAAACCCTGAGCACGCAACTGCGCGAGAAAAATATCGTAGATCTCATCACCGCCCAGCATCTCATTGCTGCGCACTGTGACTTTGCCTTGCACCCGAGGGTCGATGATGAACGTGGTGTGGGTGATCCGTGAAACGCTGTCGATGAACTCGCTGAGCTCGGTATCAACGAAGTTGACTTCGTACAGTGGTTCTTCTTCGGCGCGGGCCCCGGTCATGGCCAGGGCGCACATCAA
The DNA here is from genome assembly GCF_014357575.1 of Pseudomonas folii. Taxonomy (GTDB): domain Bacteria; phylum Pseudomonadota; class Gammaproteobacteria; order Pseudomonadales; family Pseudomonadaceae; genus Aquipseudomonas; species Aquipseudomonas folii. The sequence goes on from NZ_JACONW010000019.1 coordinate 15,550, forward strand.
AAGAGCCAGACGCAGCGGTTGCTTGAGGCAATCAATAGTCATGCTTATCCCTGTGGCTTGAAGCCGAAAGACGGACGTTGAGGAGGCCAGGCCAGACGTTCGCGCTTGCCGTGGTTATCAAGCACAAGCCCCAACTCGTCGATGTCATGCAGGACGATCCCCGGGGCCAGCTTCTGACCACGGGCGAGGCTGCGTTGGCGTTTCTCAAAACTGAGCACCACAACCGTCGCGCTCAGCGGGCTGGCCTTGAAACCGCCTAGATATTTGATGTCGAGCGTGGTCAGCGGCAGCTCATTGCTCAGGACGGGACCGGCTTTCCAGTGCTGGCTCAACATTTGCGCAACCGGAGCACTGGTGCTGCTGACCGGCACCGGTTGCGCCAGTCCATGCCAGACTTGAAGCACGCACTGGGCCGCCAGCCAGCCAAGCAAAATCACAAGCACGATGTGGCTAGCCCCGCTCAGGCGACTCAAATGGCCGACTCGCGAGGGTGCCAACCGGGATGACCTTGCACATAGCGCATCTGCGGCAACTGTAAGCGGCTGATCTGCCAACCGGTCGGCTGCTCACGCAGCCAGGCTTCAACATGCTGCCAAAGTGGTTGACCCGCCTGAGGATCAAAGCCCAGGCCAAACGTGCGGCACTGGCCTGCAGGTTCACCCAGGCCAGTGACCCGTTTGCCGCTGGCGCTGTAAGTGACCTGCCATGGCTGGCCTTGCCAACGCGGCAAGTCCTGGCTGTTGTCGAGCAACAATGGCTCACCGAACAATTGCTCAGCGGCGTTTTCCAACACCTGCGGGATTTGTTTGGCAGAAACGCTCACCACCGGCGCGGGGTAGCTGGCGGTCAGGCTGATCAAGTGTTCGCGGGTAATCATCTGCCCTTGAGTCAGGGGACTGTCGTAGCGCAAACCGGGTAGCAATACTGAACTGTCCGGACGCTCTGCCAACGCGTCATGCAGCAGTCGATCCCAACTGCCGCCGCGCACATCACGCCGCCACAGATTTTCCGGAGCGCTTGCCAGTGGCTGGTCGAGCCAATTGGCGTGAGCGGCGCGCTGCTGTTGCGTAATCTGTCGAATGCGTTGGACGTTAACCTGGTCGCCAGCACTCAAACTGGTGGCTACAGCGGGATAAAAGCGGGCCGCAAACTGCCATTGCCCGGCGACTTGCTGGCAACGAATACGGAACGCGCCGCTGGCCCGAGTCCCGGCAAAAACCACCGGCACTCGTTTACCCGAGGCTTGCAAGATGTCCACCGGTGATGGCCAGAAATCCTGACCACGAGCGCATAGCACCAAGTCCACCTGCGCCAGACGTTCCGCCAGCCAGAATCCCGGACCTGTGCCCACATCCGCCAAGGCAATGACCAGATCGGCATCGGCCTGGGCGCGATCAAGCGCGGGCTGCAAGCTATCGTGCCATTGTTTGAGTGAGGCTTTCTGGTCCCGTGCATAGGGATCGGTGATGCCGACCACGGCGATACGGATTTCCCCTCGGCGAAAAAAGACAACTGCTTCAGTGCCTAGCCGTTGACTGATATCGGCGGCCAGACCGGCTCCTAATACCGGATGACCAAACTGGTGGTAGAGACCGCTGCAGCGTTGTGGCCAGAGCAGACGCTCATCGCTGCTGACCCGGACCTCCGTACCGAGCAATGCGCTACCTTGAGCGCCCGAAAGACCTTGGGTGAGATAAGCCAGGCCGCTGCCATTCCAGCATTGGCCGTTTTCCAGAGTGAGGCTTTTGCCTTCTCCCGCTTCACTGCGCAAACGTTGCAACAGCGCAGCCAATACAGGGTAGCCGCCGGTTTCCAACGTCTGACCAAGGCCTGCATCAAGCAGGCTATTGAGGGCATGTTGGTCATCCCCCTGAACGCGAGCGTTCGCTCCGCTGATCCATGGCGCCTGCCCAATACGCGTTGCGGGCCCCAAGCGAGTAGCGGGAACCACCGGTTGACCCGGCTGGCGAGCATCAAGCGTGTCAGCCACATACAGTAGATCCACACTACTGCTTTCAGCGACAGCGCCTGATCCCTGAAGGCTTGAGCATGCCGACAGCAGCGGAGCCAGGGCTCCCACCGTCATCCATCCCAACACATCGCGCCGTGCCATTGATGCCATTGTTCTCTCACCCTGAGGGTAACTCTTCACAGGGGCGGCATATTGGCGATCAAAAATGACAGTTTGAAGGCAATTTCTTGAACGGGCGCATCATTTATCGACCGTTACAATTCGAAATAACTTGAGCGTTTTTTAGATGATTTTTTAATAAAACTGCCGCCGAATCATCACACTCGACTTCTACAGTCCCGGTTCCTTTTCAAAACCATCTCTCATAAAAAGGACCTGATGAATGAGTCGTGATACCGGCGATAACCAGAACCGCAATCTGAGCACCAATGAACCAATGTCGTCTGTGCTCGACACTTACTTGAGTCGTCGAAGTGTCATGCGGGGAGGTCTGGGTGCTGCCATTGCAATGATTGCGGGGACTGGCTTGACGGGTTGCTTTGACAGTAGCGACGACAACGACGACAACTCGTCGCCTACACCGGATCCAGTCAAAAAGCTGGCCTTGGGTTTCACTTCCATCCCGGGCTCACGCACTGACGCAGTCACTATCGCGGCTGGTTACACCGCATACGTATTGGCGCCTTGGGGTACTCCGCTTAACAGCACTGCCGCCCCATGGAAAAGTGATGGAACCAACACTTCCACTGACCAGGCCAACTCCGTCGGCATGCACCATGACGGCATGCATTTCTTCCCGATCAATGGCAGTTCCACTGAAGGTTTGATCGCCATCAACTTCGAATACATCGATCAGGATGCGCTGCACCCTGCAGGCGCGACGCTGGTCAACGGCGTTCGTCCGGTCGAAGAAGTACGCAAGGAAATCAACGCCCATGGCGCAGGCGTAATACGTGTTCGCAAAACCGGCAACCGCTGGCAAGTTGTGGAAAACGACCCGCTGAACCGTCGCTTTACCACCGCTTCGGTCATGAACCTTTCCGGCCCTATGAAAGGCACCGACCACGTCAAAACCAGGTTCTCGACTGATGGCAGTCAGACAAGAGGCACGAACAATAACTGTGGCAACGGGTATACACCCTGGGGCACCTACCTGACCTGCGAAGAAAACTGGCCAGGCATCTTCGTCAACAAGGGCACTCGCCCGGCGGATCAGGTCCGGATCGGCGTCGCCACCACCGCTGGCAACTACCGTTGGGAGACTGCAGCCGGTGACGCCTCGGAGGTCAACGATGAGTTTGGGCGTTTCAACATCACGCCAAGTGGTGCGACAAATGTCGACGATTACCGTAATGAAGCCAGCACCTTTGGCTACATAGTTGAAATCGACCCGTACGACGGCACATCGCTCCCGGTCAAACGTACCGCGCTCGGGCGCTTCCGGCACGAAGGCTGCTGGCCAGGCCTTACCACCGTCGGCAAGCCAGTGGTGTTCTACATGGGCGACGATTCCCAGAACGAATACCTCTACAAATTCGTCTCCACGGCCCTTTGGGAAGCGGCAGATGCCACGCCGAGCAATCGTCTGGCCACCGGCGCCAAGTACATGGACAGCGGCAAACTCTATGTTTCACGTTTCAACGCAGACGGTAGCGGTACTTGGCTATTACTGGATGTGATCACCCCGACCACCGATGGCAGCACACTGGGCGCCAAATTCACTGATTTGCCGGGCATCATTCTGAACACTCGTGGCGCAGCAGATGCAGTGGGCGCGACCCCGATGGATCGTCCGGAATGGACAGCCGTAAACCCGGTGAACGGCGATGTTTATCTGACCTTGACCAACAACACCAGTCGCACCACCGCAAACGCCGCCAACCCGCGTATCAACAACCGACATGGTCATATCATCCGCTGGCATGACGCAGACAGCCAGGTGTCGTTCACCTGGGACATTTTTGTCTTCGGTGCCAACGCATCAGGAACAGCGGACATCAACCGCTCTGGCTTGACCGAACTGAATCAGTTCGCCAGTCCCGATGGCATGACGTTCGACAGCCGGGGAATCATGTGGATCCAGACGGACAACGGCGAGTCCACCCTTACCAGCTACACCAACGATCAGATGCTTGCGGTTATTCCGACAAATCTTGTCGACGCCCAAGGCAAGCAGATTCCGGTCAACGCCCAGAATCAGACAGAACTGCGTCGTTTCTTCGTCGGACCCAATGGCAGTGAAGTGACGGGCATCACGTTCACGCCTGACAACAAGACTATGTTCGTCAACATCCAGCACCCAGCCAACTGGCCATCCACGGATGTCGCCACTGACGTCACGGTTGGCACAGTCCGTCCGCGAGCATCCACAGTGGTTATTCAGCGCACCGACGGTGGCGAGCTGGCAGTCTGACGTTGCAGGCTGCACGCCGGGATCGTCCCGGCGCGCAGCCTTTTCGGTCGGCTACCTGCCCACCTGTCGCTCGCGGATCACAATCGCCTGCGCCGGCACTCGACTGTGCCACTTCACCACGCCCAACGCCTCGATTCGGTATTGACTGCGAAATATCTGGTCGTCCAGTCGCACCTCCAGTTGCAACAGAAACTGATCGCTGTTGAGCTGCAAGCCTTCGCTCAGTCTTGCGAATGCCTCGTCATCCATTGCTCCCATGGCTTCACGCAACCCAATGGCATCGCTATAACCGCCCGCAGGCCTGGCGCTGATCAGGCGAGTCAGCTGCGCGCGGCTGATTTCACCCTCATACATAGCCTCCAGCAACGGCAGTTCATCGAGACTCAACGCATTGGCATTCAGACGCCAACCGGACGTGTCCGGCAGCGCACACAGGTCGCGATAGCGCTGCTCCCGACCTTTGTCAGCAGGCAACAGTAAGTTCAACTCACTGGTATCAACCATGATTTGATTCGCTGCCAGCCGTGGCGGTGACAGCCGCAGGTACTCACCGTCTTCGGCACCTTGTGAGCGACTTTGATGGTCAGCATCCAGCCAGTCGGCAAGTCTCCGGGTAAGCAGTTCGGCAGCCATATCGTCGCCCAACAGGTAGTTCAATTGCCTTTGTGCACGCTCAGCTTCTGGCCCTATGAGGCTGTTGACGTTGAAGCAGCGATGCAGATCCACTATACGAATACTTGCCTTGCCTCCCTTGAAATCGTAGCTCAGCGGCTGACCACGCAAGGCTTGCCAGAACAACGGACTGGCACGCCAGGCCGGATCTTTTAACGCCTGCCCGGTGAAAGCCAGCGCCGCGCTTTCAACTGACCGGGCTTGTACGCGCTGTTGCAGTAAACGCACGCTGTCGACCTCCCGACGGCCTTGCTCGACCATCCATGTCAATCCAGCGGCAAGCATTGCCAGTACGAGCAACGCCATCAGTAATGCCGCGCCTTGCTGTTTGTTGCTGTGCATTTTGCTGCCTGTATTTTCAACGCCAGGCGCCAGTCAACACCGACAATGTTGCAAGCAGGTGGCAAGCACTCCAAAACAACTCAAAACCTTAACCGGCTCGTCACAATCTGCCGCCAAGATGCTGGTTTATTTCTAGAAATCAATAACCTGGAGCGTACTTGTGGGCGGAATCGGAATCTGGCAACTGGTGATCGTGCTGCTTATCGTGATGATGTTGTTTGGCACCAAGCGTTTGAAAGGACTCGGAGCGGACGTTGGCGATGCAATCAAAGGCTTTCGCAAATCCATGGGCACTGACGAACCTAAACCTGAAAAAAGCTGCCTGAACGACAGCATTCAAACGTCGACCCAAACGGAACATAAACACTGATGTTCGAGATTGGTTTTACCGAGATGCTATTGGTGGGGACGGTTGCTTTGCTGGTACTTGGCCCGGAACGCCTGCCCAAGGCGGCGAGCACTGCGGGGCGCTGGCTGGGACAGTTCAAGCGCGGGCTCAACGGCATCAAACTGCAAATGGAACGCGAGCTGGATGCCGAACAATTGCGCAAGGAACTTGATCATCAGCCATTACGGCAGCTTGAGCAGGAGTTGCGCGAGGGGGTGCGCCTGGACCCACCAGCCCACTGCGCTACCAAATCCGGACAACAACCGTTATGAGCGGCTTCGAATTTCGCGAAGCACTGAGCATTACCGGACACTTGCGCAAGCTCAGAACGTTGCTTTTGCGATCCATGCTGGTCATCGCTTTGCTGTTCGTCGGGCTGTTTCCGTTCGCGCAAAAACTCTACACGTTCATATCTGCACCGCTCAGAGTATTCCTGCCCGAAGGCGCTAGCATGATCGCCACCAGCGTGACTTCGCCGCTGATGGCGCCGTTCAAGCTGACCATGATGGTTGCCCTGTTCCTGGCCATGCCGATGATCCTTCATCAGGTATGGGGTGTCATCGCTCCGGCGGTCTATCGCGAAGAACGACGCACCGCGATATGCCTGATGATCGCCAGCGTTTCGCTGTTTTACGGCGGCATGGCTTTCGCGTTCTATGTGGTATTTCCAATGATGTTCGGGTTCTTCGCGAGCGTGACGCCCGCCGGCGTGGAAATGATGACGGATATCGGCCTTTATCTGGACTTCATCCTCGCGCTGTTTCTAGCCTTCGGCCTGGCTTTTCAGATTCCGGTGGCGACCTTTCTAGTCATATGGGCGGGCCTTACCGACGTTCAAAGCTTGAGTAAAAGTCGGCCTTACGTGATTGTCGGCTGCTTTGTCGTCGGCATGCTGCTCACGCCGCCTGATGTGTTCTCGCAAACCCTGCTGGCTGTGCCCATGTGGATGCTGTTCGAGTTGGGTCTACTGGCCAGCAGGACGGTTTCACGGCCAAAGCAGCAACCGGATATTTCGGAGGGAACGCAGGCGTTATAGAAGCAGTCGGCTGACATTCCTGTAAGTACAAGCGACTACTGTTGTGCGTCAAGAAACTCCATCAGGACTTTCAACATCTCTTGCGGAGCTTCCTCCTGAGGATAATGCCCCGCACCGCTGATAACACGGGCTGTCACGTTGGCCGCAACCGGGTCCAGCATTGCTTTAAGTCCACTGCCTCTTGCGAACTCGCCGCCCACCGTCAGCACGGGCATTGTCAGCGGCACAGCAGCATGCTTTTTATTCTGTTCGATTGTTTCCGGGATAGCCCGGTAATAAGCGAAACCAGCCCGCATTGCTCCGGGTTTGGAATAAGCACGGACATACTCTTCGGTTGCCAGATCGCTCGGCCTGTAAGCAAAGCTATTGAACAGCCATTCCAGGTAGATACGTTCCTTACCCTCAATCAGCGCTTCTGGCAGATCCACAAGTTGAATGAAAGCAAAGTGCCAGGAGCGTAATGGATCAAGGCCGGGGATGCCCGCTTCAGAAAGCACAATGCGCGTAATAGCATCGGGATAGTTAGCCGCCATCGAGTAACCTATCCACATCCCCACATCATGCCCGACAACCTGATAAGTCGAGTGCCCGAGCTGTTGCATCAGCTCATGCAAATCGCGCCCTACGTTGTCCGTATCGTATCCGGCCACAGGTCTGTTCGAATCGCCCAAACCTCGCGGATCAACGGCTATGACGGTGAATTTCCGGGCCAGATCCGGCATGATCTTGTGCCAGGTATATGCGGTCTGGGGCCAGCCAGGAATCAGCAAAAGCGCAGGTCCTTTGCCACCCGCGACGTAATGCAACCGCACTTTATCCTGATTAACAATGGCGTAACCGTCTCGAAAATTGCAGCTCTCGCAGGTCGCCAGCATCGAAGCGGCATTCGCCGCAGACTCACCAATCGGCAGCGAGCCCGACAGCAAGCCGATGCTCAGAGATAGCGAAAGAGTGGAAAGCAATGAACTCCCTTTGGGGGGTGGAAATTCCATGATTCAGTCTCCGTCAGGATAAGCAACTCAAAGGAGTATCGAAAAGCAGCACAGCTGCTAATACCCAACGAGCGACTTTGGACGAAGACCTCAGGAATTAATGTGAGAAACAGCCTCCCTGCACGTAGGACAACTCCTAAAGAATAGCTCAAGGGGAGCTTGAGCTGGACCCATAGAGGAAATATTGGCCGACTGAAAGAAGACCGGGGCAGGTACATCTGCGAAGTTTGACGCTCAGACTTCAAGCATCTGGCTTATGAGAATCCTGGAGCATCAAACTGACAATAAAAAAAGGCCGCCCGAGGGCAGCCTTTAAAAACAACAAAAAGGAAGGAGAGTAAAGCTGTCCTTACACGGCCGCTACAGGGCGCATGTAAGAAATCGGTGCAGTACTGGCATCTTCGAAGGTCACAACTTCCCAAGCGTCTGTCTCTGCGATCAATTTACGCAGAAGACGGTTGTTCAGTGCATGCCCCGACTTGAAGCCAATGAACTCACCTATCAGGCTGTTGCCCAGCAGGTAAAGGTCACCAATTGCATCAAGAATCTTGTGTTTGACGAATTCGTCCTCGTAACGCAGGCCGTCTTCGTTCAGTACGCCATCCTTATCCACCACGATGGCATTTTCCACACTGCCGCCGAGTGCGAGGTTGTGCTTGCGCAGGTACTCGATGTCACTCATGAACCCGAAGGTTCGGGCACGGCTGACTTCCTTCACGAAGGAAGTGCTGGAAAAGTCCACGCTTGCACTCTGTGTGCGATCGCGGAAGACCGGATGATCGAAATCGATCTCGAAACTGACTTTGAATCCTTCGAAAGGCACGAAAGTAGCGCGTTTACCGCCCTCTTCCAGTGTGACTTCCCGCAGGATCCGGATGAATTTTTTCGGCGCGTCCTGTTCTTCCAGGCCAGCCGACTGAATCAGGAATACGAAGGGCCCCGCGCTGCCATCCATGATTGGAACTTCGGAGGCAGAGAGTTCAACGTAAGCGTTATCGATGCCCAGGCCAGCCATGGCCGAGAGCAAATGTTCTACGGTGTCGACTTTGACATCACCGCTGACCAGCGTGGTCGACAGAGTGGTGTCACCGACGTTTTCCGCACGGGCAGCAATGTGCACGACGGGGTCGAGGTCAGCACGTACGAACACGATACCGGTATCCACAGGTGCAGGCTTGAGGGTCAGGTAAACCTTCTCCCCGGAGTGCAGACCGACACCTGTGGCACGGATAATATTTTTCAGGGTGCGTTGTTTAATCATGGCATTGGCCGCTTCAGCGCAAGTTGCGAACTGGTATCAACAAAGGCTGGCGATAATAGCAGACCCGGCCTTTGCTGAACACCAATCACCCTAATACCCCTGATACATTTCATCAATCAGCCTGACGACGCAGGAAAGCCGGGATGTCCAGGTAATCCAGATCGTCATTCGGGCTCATTTTTGCGGCTGTAGCGCCTGCGTGAGCCTGATTGCGCATCACGGTAGGACGATCCAGGTCGCGGTAGTTCACCGAAGGGGCTTCCTGACGAGCTGCAGCAGGCTGAGCCTGAGACGGCTGGGCAGTTTGCAGGGTGTTGTCGATAACCTTCATAGGCTTCTCGATTTTCGCGCCCAGGCCTGTGGCAACCACAGTCACGTGCAGCTCGTCGCGCATGTCCGGATCGATAACGGTACCGACCTTGACCATTGCGTGCTCGGAGGCGAACGCTTCGATGATGCTACCCACGTCCGAGTACTCACCCAGAGACAGGTCAGGACCGGCAGTGATGTTGACCAGGATGCCGCGAGCGCCCTGCAGGTTAACGTCTTCGAGCAGCGGGTTACGAATGGCTGCCTCAGTCGCTTCACGTGCACGGTTCGGACCGCTGGCGCAGCCAGTGCCCATCATCGCCATACCCATCTCGCTCATCACGGTACGTACGTCGGCGAAGTCGACGTTGATCATGCCCGGACGCTTGATGATGTCGGAGATACCGCGAACGGCACCGGCCAGTACATCGTCTGCCTTGGCGAAAGCCGACAGCAGGCTGGCGTCTTTACCGAGGATGGTCAGCAGCTTCTCGTTAGGAATGGTGATCAACGAGTCGACGCTTTCAGACAGCATGCGGATGCCTTCATCGGCGATCTGCATACGCTTGCGACCTTCGAACGGGAACGGACGAGTCACCACCGCTACGGTGAGGATGCCCATTTCCTTGGCCACTTCAGCAATGATCGGAGCTGCACCGGTACCGGTACCGCCGCCCATGCCAGTGGTGATGAAAACCATGTTGGTGCCCTGCAGAACTTCTGCAATGCGCTCACGATCTTCCAGAGCAGCCTGACGACCTACTTCAGGGTTGGCGCCAGCGCCAAGACCTTTGGTGACGCCGGTACCCAGTTGCAGGATGGTCCGCGCGCCAATGTTTTTCAGCGCTTGAGCATCGGTGTTGGCGCAGATGAATTCCACGCCTTCGATGTTGCTCTTGACCATGTGATTAACGGCGTTGCCGCCACCACCACCCACACCGATAACTTTGATTACCGGGCTTTGCGGGACGTTGTCTACGAGTTCGAACATTTTCCCTCTCCTTTCATTCTCTAGTTTTTTTGCCTGGTGCCCACTGCTGCCATTACTGCCTTGAGGCTTAGAAGTTGCCTTGCACCCAGCGCTTGAAGCGTTCAAGCACTGGAGCTTTAGGCTCATCTCCATAGCCGCTACTGCTACTACTGATGCCAGACAAAGAGAAACCGTCAGACTGCTTTTGCAGGCCGTACAGCAACAAGCCGACACCGGTGGAATAAATCGGGTTACGCACGACATCTGCGAGCCCTTTGACGCTATGCGGCACACCCAGGCGCACCGGCATATGGAAGATTTCCTCGGCCAGCTCGACCGCGCCTTCCATTTTCGAGGTACCGCCGGTCAGCACGATGCCGGCCGGGATAAGATCTTCGTAGCCACTGCGACGCAGTTCCGCCTGGATCAGGGTGAACAGCTCGTCGTAGCGCGGCTCGACCACTTCGGCCAAGGCCTGACGCGACAGTTCGCGGGGTGGACGGTCGCCAACGCTTGGCACTTTGATGGTTTCACCGGCACCGGCCAGTTTGGCCAGGGCGCAGGCGTAACGGATCTTGATTTCTTCGGCATATTGCGTCGGTGTACGCAAGGCCATGGCGATGTCGTTGGTGACTTGATCACCGGCAATCGGGATCACCGCCGTGTGGCGAATCGCGCCCTCGGTGAAGATTGCGATGTCGGTGGTACCGCCACCGATATCCACAAGGCACACGCCCAGCTCTTTTTCGTCGTCGGTCAGCACCGAGTAAGCCGAAGCGAGCTGTTCCAGAATGATGTCGTCGATTTCCAGACCACAGCGACGTACGCACTTCTCGATGTTCTGCGCAGCGTTCACAGCACACGTCACCACATGCACTTTGGCTTCAAGACGTACGCCCGACATGCCCAGTGGCTCGCGAACGCCTTCCTGGTTATCGATCACGTAATCCTGCGGCAAGGTGTGCAGCACGCGCTGGTCAGCCGGAATCGCAACCGCCTGGGCAGCATCAAGTACGCGCTCCAGGTCCGCCGAGCTGACTTCACGATCACGGATCGCGACGATGCCGTGGGAGTTCAGGCTGCGAATGTGGTTGCCCGCTACGCCGACGAACGCCGAGTGAATACGGCAGCCCGCCATCAGCTGAGCTTCCTCCACTGCGCGCTGGATCGACTGAACGGTGGACTCGATATTCACCACCACGCCCTTCTTCAGGCCGCGGGATGGATGGGTACCGATACCGACGATTTCCAGCGTGCCATCGGCCGCGACTTCGCCTACCAGCGCCACCACCTTGGAGGTGCCGATATCCAAGCCAACGATCATTTTGCCGCTTTGCACGTTTGCCATGGTCCTGCCTCTTGTCAATTCTTCGCGACGGCGGGTTTGTCCGTCGGAGGCGCTGCCTGCTCGCGCCATCCGACGGCAAGGCCGTTGGAGTAACGCAGATCGACGCGCGCAATATTCGTGATCTGTTCTTTAAGCGTTTTGTCGTAAATGGCGATAAAACGGCGCATTTTTTCTACAAGGTGATCGCGTCCCAGCAACAACTCGATACCGGGTCCCGCACTGCCCGCACCCGTGGTCAAAAACCAGCTACCACGCTCACGTAATTCCAGCCGAGCGATGGAGAACCCCATTGGGCGCAACATCTGACTCAACACCTGATACTGCTGCATCACCTGCTGCTGAGCCCGCTGCGGGCCAAACAATTGCGGCAGATGTTCGTAATTGGCCAGTTCACGTGGTGTAAACGCTTCGCCCTGGTTGTTGAGCAAAGCTTCATCACCCCAGCGCGCCACTGGCAGTTGTTCTTCCAGACGGATCACTACTTGATCCGGCCATACACGTCGTACTTCTGCGTGAGCAATCCATGGCATCTTTTCCAGCTCGCTGCGCATGGCAGCGAGGTCGATGGTGAAGAAGCTCGCCGCGACATAAGGCGCGATCCGCTGCTGCACCGCCTGCTGGCTGATATAGCTCAGGTCGCCCTGAACGTTGATCTTGGTGATCGGCCGGTCGGCGTAAGGCAGCAACCGTTGCGCGCCCTCGTAAACGCCGTAACCCAGCGCAACCATCAATATCAACCAACCCAGTTTCTTGAAGAACCCGCCCACTTTGGCTTTCGGCACACGTGCCGAAAGCGGCTCTCTGGTCACCGTGCGACTGGCACCACGCGGCACCGGCTTGCGGCCGGATGCTGGAGGCTGATGACGCGCCGTCGCGTTCATGACTTAACCTCGCGCCTGGACGCTGTCGGCCAGAATCGCCAACACCAGTTGCTGAAAATCCAGACCTGCAGCACCGGCTGCCATCGGCACCAGACTGTGATCGGTCATCCCGGGTACGGTGTTCACTTCCAGCAGCCAGAACTTGCCGTTTGCGTCCTGCATGACATCAGTACGCGCCCAGCCGGTAACGCCAACGGCTTCGCATGCACGAGCGGTCAGTTGCTTGAGTTCCTGTTCCTTGGTGTCATCGAGGCCGCACGGAATCCGATACTGGGTATCGTCAGCCACGTACTTGGCGTCGTAGTCGTAAAAACTGTGGGGAGTGCCCAGGCCGATGGGAGGCAATACCTGGCCACGCAGCGATGCGATGGTGAACTCCGGACCTTGAATCCATTGCTCAACCAAAACTTGCGAATCGTAGGTACTGGCGGCTTTCCACGCGACGATCAATTCCTCGACGCTGGTCACCTTCGCCATACCGATACTGGAACCTTCATGAGCCGGTTTGACGATCAAAGGCAGGCCCAGTTCCGCAGCTGCAGAAATACAATCCGATTGACTGCCAAGCACTGCGTGCAAAGGCGTTGGCAGGCCAAGACTCTGCCAGACCTGCTTGGTCCGCAGCTTGTCCATGGCCAGCGCTGAAGCCAGTACGCCGCTGCCGGTGTAAGGAATTTCCAGACACTCCAACAAGCCTTGCATGGTGCCGTCTTCGCCACCGCGCCCGTGCAGGACAATGAACGCACGATCAATCTTTTCACTGACCAGACGCTGCAGGAAGTCGTCGCCAACATCGATGCCGAATGCATCGACACCCGCGCTCTGCAACGCTTGCAACACCGCTTGCCCGGACTTCAAGGAAACCGGCCGCTCAGCACTCTTGCCACCGAACAGCACGGCAACGCGGCCGAACGATTTCGGCTCCGGCGTCGAGAGCAGGGACGATTGCAGTTGCGCAGTCATTTCAGCTTCCCTTCGGTAGGCGCGATGACAGCACCCGCGAACAAGGGGCTTCTCAGCAGTTGCGGAGCCAGCCCGCCGATATCACCAGCGCCCTGGCACAGCAGGATGTCACCCGCACGCAGCAGAGGCTTGACCAACGGCGCCAGCTCGACACCGCGATCAATGTAGATAGGGTCCAACTGACCACGCTGACGAATGCTGTGGCACAGGTTGCGGCTGTCCGCACCTGGAATCGGCTCTTCACCTGCCGGGTAGACTTCCATCAGCAACAGCACGTTGGCCTCAGCCAGCACTTGCACGAAATCGTCGTACAGATCACGGGTCCGGCTAAAACGGTGGGGCTGATAAACCATGACCAGACGGCGATCCGGCCAGCCGCCACGCACAGCGTTGATCACCGCAGCGACTTCGCGAGGGTGGTGACCGTAGTCATCGACCAGCATGACATTGCCACCTTCGACCGGTAGCTCGCCATAAACCTGGAAGCGTCGACCGACACCCTGGAAACCCGACAGCCCCTGGACAATGGCTTCGTCGCTGACGCCTTCATCCGTCGCGATGGCGATGGTTGCCAGCGAGTTGAGTACGTTGTGATTGCCCGGCATGTTCACCGATACGTCCAGCGGCTCGCGGTCGCGACGTAATACGGTGAAGAACGTCAGCATGCCTTCCTGGCGCACATTGATGGCGCGCACGTCGGCCGTTTCGCTGAAGCCGTAGGTCACGGTCGGACGCTTGACCTGTGGCAGGATTTCACGCACGACCGGATCATCGATACACACCACCGCCAAACCATAGAAAGGCAGGTTGTGCAGGAACTCGACGAAGGTTTTCTTCAGCTTGTTGAAGTCGCCTTCGTAGGTCGCCATGTGATCGGCGTCGATGTTGGTGACGACGGCAACCAGCGGCTGCAGGTGCAGGAAGCTGGCATCGCTTTCATCGGCTTCGGCAATCAGGTAGCGGCTGGTGCCCAATTGCGCGTTGGTACCGGCAGCGTTGAGACGACCGCCAATCACAAACGTCGGGTCCAGACCACCGGCCGCGAACACCGAAGCGATCAGGCTGGTGGTGGTGGTTTTGCCATGCGTCCCGGCAACGGCAATACCGTGGCGATAACGCATCAGCTCGGCCAGCATCTCGGCACGCGGCACCACCGGAATACGACGCTCAAGGGCGGTCGCCACTTCCGGGTTGGAGGTGTTCACGGCACTGGAAACCACCAGCACATCAGCGCCTACGGTGTTCTCTGCGCGGTGGCCGATGAAGATGTGAGCACCAAAGGACTCCAGACGCTCGGTCACCGGAGAGGCCTTCAGATCGGAACCGGAGACTTCATAGCCCAGGTTCAGCAAAACCTCGGCAATCCCGCACATGCCAACGCCGCCGATACCGACGAAGTGGATGCGACGAATACGGCGCATTTCCGGCTGTGGCATCGCGCGTTGATTCTCAACCATGAGCCACCTCCAGACAGATATCTACAACGGTATTGGTCGCATCAGGCTTGGCCAGCCGGCGGGCGGTACGCGCCATGGTGGTGAGTTGTTCGGGTTGCATCAAAACCTCTTTCAGGCGCGCCGCCATATCGGCTGCACCAGTTGTCGCTTGTGGCATGACGAAGGCTGCGCCTTCGTGGGCCAGATAGTCGGCGTTACGGGACTGGTGGTCGTCGATCGCATGGGGCAACGGCACCAACAGCGAGGGCAGTCCGGCCGCCGCCAATTCACTGATGGTCAGCGCGCCTGCGCGACAGACCACCAGGTCGGCCCAGCCATAGGCTTGGGCCATGTCTTTGATGAACGGGGCGACCTGCGCCTCGACACCGGCAGTGCGATAACGCTCTGAGGTGATTTCGTCGTGATTCTTGCCAGCCTGATGAAACACTTCAGGCCGCAGCTCGACAGGCACCAGCGAAAGCGCCTCCGGCAATAATTTGTTCAGCGGCTCGGCACCCAGGCTACCGCCCAGTACCAGCAAGCGTGCTTTGCGCCCGGCCAGTGCCTGACGCGGGGTTTCCAGAAACAGCTCGACACGCACCGGGTTACCCGTGGTGCGGCGTTTTTCGGAAGCCGCGAAGGTATTCGGGAACGCCTCACATACACGGCTGGCGAACGAGGCCAGACTGCGATTGGCAGTACCCGCAACCGCGTTCTGCTCATGAATGATCAGAGGGACTTTGCCCAGCTTCGCGGCAAGGCCGCCCGGGCCGGTGACGTAACCACCAAAGCCCACCACGCAAACCGGCTTGAGCTCACGCACGACTTTGCGGGCCTGCATCAATGCCTTGAGCAGCATCAGCGGCGCCTTTAGCAAGGACAACCGGCCCTTGCCACGCAAACCGGTGACGTTGATCAGGTGCAGGGCAAACCCGGCCTGTGGCACCAGTTCGTTCTCAATTCCGCGGGGCGTCCCCAGCCAGTGAACCTTGTAACCACGGGCCTGAAACTCGCGCGCGCATGCCAGCGCCGGGAATACGTGGCCGCCGGTGCCACCTGCCATGATCAGCACGTTAGCGTCCATGGTTAGGCTCCTCGGCGAAGTCACTTTCATTGAATTCCGCTTCTTCGCTGCCCATGTTGTTGCGCGATTCCCACTCGATCCGCAGCAGCAGGCCCAGGCTTGCGCAGCAGATCACCAACGAGCTGCCGCCGTAGCTGAGGAACGGCAGGGTCAGACCTTTGGTTGGCAACAGGCCGACGTTCACACCGATGTTGATCAGGAACTGGCCGATCCACAGGAAGGCCAGACCGTAAGCCACGTAAGCGCCGAAGAACTGCTTGGCGCGCTCGGCCCACATGCCGATGTACATGGCGCGGATACTGACGAACACGAACAGCGCGACGGTCAACAGTGAACCCACAACGCCCAGCTCTTCGGCGAGTACCGAGAACACGAAGTCAGTGTGGGCCTCTGGCAGATAGAACTGCTTCTGTACGCTGTTACCCAGACCAACGCCCAGCCACTCTCCGCGCCCAAACGCGATCAATGCCTGAGTCAACTGGTAGCCGGAACCGAATTGATCGGACCACGGGTCGGTAAAGGTAATCAGACGTGCCATCCGATACGGTTGCGCCTGAACCAGCACGAACACCGCGCCGACCGCCAAAGCCACCATCAGACTGAAACGGAACAGCCCTACGCCACCGAGGAACAACATGGCGGCCGCGGCGCCCATCATCACGACGGTGGCACCGAAGTCGGGCTCCATGAGCAACAGACCGGCCATTGGCAGCAGGACGATAAATGGCTTGAAGAAGCCCATCCAGCTCTCGCGAACTTCCTGCTGGCGACGAATCAGATAACCGGCAAGGAAAATCACCACGAAGACTTTGGCAATCTCCGACGGCTGAACGTTGAACATGCCGAAGCCGATCCAGCGCATCGAGCCGTTTACCTCACGGCCAACCCCTGGAACCAGCACCATGACCAGCAGACCGAATGCGCCCAACAGCATCATCCAGCCCAAACGCTGCCAGGTGGCAACCGGAATCATCATGGTCAAGCCGCAGGCGAAGATGCCGATGATCATGTAGATCAAATGGCGAGTCATCATGTAGAGGGTGTTGCCGGAGTTCACGGCCGCCACTTCCGAGGAAGCAGAGGTGATCATCACCAGCCCCAGGCCCAGCAGGGCCAGGCAGCCGGCCAGCATGGGGAAGTCGACATCAACGCCACGACCGCTGATTATCGGGGACGGGAACGGCTTGATTACGCCGAAGATCATGACAATTCCCCCACGGCTTGCGCGAACAGACGACCGCGCTCTTCGTAGTTCTTGAACATGTCAAAACTCGCGCATGCCGGGGACAACAACACGGCGTCACCCGCCTGCGCGATCTCGGCGCAACGCAACACAGCCTCTTCAAGCGTCGCAACCCGGACCAGTTCCACGCCATCGCCCAACGCCTGAGCGATCAGTTCGGCGTCGCGGCCGATCAGCACCACAGCGCGGCAGTTGGCAGCAACCGGAGCACGCAGACCACTGAAGTCGGCACCCTTGCCATCACCACCGGCGATCAACACCAGTTTGCCTTCGATGTCTGCGCCCAGGCCTTCGATGGCGGCCAGTGCGGCGCCAACGTTGGTGGCCTTGGAGTCGTCGTAATAGCTCACGCCATTGCGCTCACGCAGCCATTGGCAGCGATGCTCAAGGCCGCCAAACGTGCGCAGACTGGAAAGCATCGCGTCCATCGGCAAACCGACAGCGTGGCCCAGCGCAAGCGCAGCCAGAGCGTTGGCCTGATTATGAGCGCCACGGATTTTCAATTCGCGTACAGGCATCAGGTTGTCGAATTGGAAGGCGAGATATTTTTCGCCGTCTTCTTCGCGCAAACCAAAGCCATGGAAATCGGGTTTGTTCAGGCCAAAGGTCCAGCACGGCAGACCTTCACCAATCAACGGCCGGGTCAGAACGTCCTGACGGTTGACCACTACCTGACGAGCACCACGGAATACCCGGTGCTTGGCCAGGTGGTAAGCAGGCAAACCGCTGTAGCGGTCCATGTGGTCTTCACTGATGTTCAACACGGTCGCCACTTCTGCGCCGAGTTGATCAGTGGTTTCCAGTTGAAAGCTGGAAAGCTCCATCACATAGAGTTCGACATCGTCGCTGAGCAAATCCAGCGCGGGCGTACCCAGATTGCCGCCGACCGCAACGCGCTTGCCCGCCGCTGCAGCCATCTCGCCAACCAGCGTGGTAACAGTGCTTTTGGCGTTGGAGCCAGTGATCGCAATGATCGGGGCCTTGGCGTTACGGGCAAACAGCTCGATGTCGCCGGACAGCTTCACGCCACGCGCAGCTGCTTGCTGCAACGCCGGTGTCGCCAGTGCGAGACCCGGGCTCACGTAAAGCTCGTTGGCACGGCACAGGAATTCAACGTCCAGTTCGCCACAACGCACATCCACCTGCGGATAGTCACGACGCAAGGTCGCCAGCTCCGGTGGATTTTCCCGCGTATCGGCCACGGCAAACGACACGCCCCGGCTCGCCAGAAAGCGAACCAGGGACATGCCGCTCTTGCCGAGGCCGACAATGATGCGGAAATGGTCTGAAGCGATAAGAGACACTCGTTCTACCTCAGTTTCAGCGTGGCGAGGCCGATCAACACGAGAATCACGGTAATGATCCAGAAACGGACGATCACACGCGGCTCGGGCCAGCCCTTGAGTTCAAAGTGGTGGTGGATCGGTGCCATGCGGAAAACCCGGCGGCCGGTCAATTTAAAGGATGCAACCTGAATGACGACTGACAGGGTTTCCATCACGAACACGCCGCCCATGATGAACAGGACGATTTCCTGACGAACGATGACGGCAATAGTGCCCAGCGCTGCACCGAGTGCCAGCGCGCCTACATCGCCCATGAAAACCTGGGCCGGGTAAGTGTTGAACCAGAGAAAACCAAGCCCGGCACCGATCAATGCCCCGCAGAACACAATCAACTCGCCTGCGCCCGGTACATAAGGAATCAGCAGGTACTCGGCGAACTTCACGTTACCCGACAGGTAGCAGAAGATGCCCAGCGCGCCGCCGACGAGCACGGTTGGCAGAATCGCCAGACCGTCCAGGCCGTCGGTCAGGTTGACCGCGTTGCTGGAGCCCACGATCACGAAATAGGTCAGCACGATAAAACCGATGCCCAGCGCAATACTGGCGTCTTTGAACATCGGAATGATCAGCGTGGTTTCTACCGCTGAAGGCGCTGTTACATAGAGGAAGATCGCCGCGCACAAGCCAAACACCGACTGCCAGAAATACTTCCAGCGGCTCGGCAGGCCTTTCGAGTTCTTTTCGATAACTTTGCGGTAATCGTCCACCCAGCCAATGCCGCCGAACAACAAGGTCACCAGCAGCACCACCCAGACATAGCGATTGCTCAGGTCAGCCCAGAGCAAGGTGCTGATGCCGATGGAAGAAAGAATCAACGCGCCGCCCATGGTCGGCGTACCGGATTTGGACAGGTGAGACTGTGGCCCGTCATTACGAACGGATTGACCGATCTGGCGCATCTGCAATGCACGGATCATCCATGGGCCCAGGCACAGCGAGAGCGACAATGCGGTGAGCACGCCGAGAATCCCGCGCAGGGTCAGGTATTGGAAGACCGCGAAGCCTTTGTGGAACTGTTGCAGAAACTCGGCCAGCAGCAGCAGCATTAATGTGTCTCCAGGCTAGAACCGCAGAGAGCAGCAACGACGTTTTCCATCGCAGCGCTCCGCGAGCCCTTAATCAAAATAGTGGTTTGAGGATCCTGTTCGGCGCCCAGCGCAGCGATCAGGTCAGTCTGATTGGCAAAATGCCGCGCATGCTCGCCGAAGGCACTGACAGCGTGGGCCATCAATGGACCAACGGCGTACAGCGCCGAGACCTTGCCAGAGGCATAGGCACCGACGTCGCGATGACCTTGTTCGGCCCAATCGCCCAACTCGCCGATGTCACCGAGGACCAGCACGGTACGGCCGGAGAAACCGGTGAGAATGTCTACGGCAGCATTGATGGAGCTCGGATTCGCGTTGTAGGTGTCATCGATGACGCGCACGCCATTGAGCCCGATTTGCGCAACAGTGCGGCCTTTGACCGGCTGCACAGCATTGAGCCCGGCAACGATGCCGTTCAGATCGACACCCATCGCATGACCCGCAGCGGCCGCAGCCAACGCATTGGCCACATTATGCGTACCCAGCAGATTGAGCTGCACCGGCGCCGAGCCCAGTGGGCTGTTCAGCAGGAAGCCAGGGCAACCCCGAGCATCAAGGCTCAGTTCCTGCGCATGAAAATCGGCGCTTTGATCGGCAATCGCGAAGCTCACGATCCGGCGATCACCTGCACGGGCTGCCCAGATCGGGAAAGCCTTGTCTTCTTTATTAAGAACGGCGACGCCAAAGCTATCGAGGCCTTCAAGGATTTCGCCTTTGGCTTCGACTATTTTTTCAGGTCCGCCAAACTCGCCGACGTGGGCAGTACCCGCATTGGTAATCAGCGCTACGTGAGGCTTGGTCAGGCTGACCGTGAAAGCGATTTCACCCACACGAGACGCGCCCATTTCGATGACGGCAGCCGAGTACTCAGGCGCCAGTTCAAGGAGGGTCAGCGGAACGCCCAGCTCGTTGTTCAGGTTGCCACGGGTGGCCAGAACCGGACCGCGTGTGCGCATGACGCTGGCGAGCATTTCTTTAACAGTGGTTTTGCCGCTGGAACCGGTAATGGCTGCAACTGGCCTGTCGACAAACGCATTGCGATTGAGCGCACCCAACTGGGCGAGCGCCTTGCGGGAATCGAGCACCACCAGTTGCGGCAATACGGCGCCCGGGATTTCGTGCTCGACCAATGCACCTACCGCGCCTTTGGCTGCAACTTGATCGAGGTAGTCATGACCGTCAAAACGCGGGCCGGTCAGCGCTACGAACAGCTGACCTGGACTAATAGCGCGGCTGTCGATGCTCACGCCATCGAATGTACGGTCATCGCCCACAAGACGCGCATCAAGCACCGTGGTCAATTCACTGAGAGATAGCGGCTTAAGCATTCGTCACCTCCCACGCGTCCAACGCCTTGGCCGCTTCTTCCAGGTCGGAGAATGGCTGGCGCTGACCGTTGATTTCCTGATAGTCCTCGTGGCCTTTACCTGCGAGCACAATCACATCAGTGGCCGCGGCGCTGGCGATCATTTCGGCAATTGCCTGACCACGACCTTCAACGAAACGAACGTTTTGCGCGGCGCTGAAACCTTGACGAATGTCGTCGAATATCTGCGCTGGCGCTTCAGTGCGAGGGTTGTCATCAGTGACAAGGACACCATCAGCCAGACGCTCAACGACTTCAGCCATCAGCGGACGCTTGCCGCGATCACGATCACCACCGCAGCCGAACAGGCACAGCAAGCGGCCTTTGGCGTGCGGACGCAAAGCGGTCAGCACTTTTTCCAGAGCATCCGGGGTGTGGGCATAATCGACCACCACCAGCGGCTTCTCACCGCCACCCAGACGCTGCATGCGCCCTACCGGGCCTTCCAGCTTTGGCAGGACCTTGAGAATTTCGTCCAGGGCGTAATCCAGCCCCAGCAATGCGCCCACTGCGCCAAGTACGTTGCTCAGGTTGAAACGGCCCAGCAGACTGCTGCGCAACAGGTGTTGACCCTGCGGCGTGACCAGTGTGGCGCGAACACCTTCATCATCGAATTTTGCATCGCGGCAATACAAATAAGCCCTGGAGTCTTCCAGGCTATAAGTAATGAGCCGGGACTCGCGCTTTTCAGCCGCCAGCGTACGACCGAAGTCATCGTCGATATTAATCACGCGGCAACGCAGATCGGACCAGGCGAACAGCTTGGCTTTGGCCGCGCCGTAAGCTTCCATGGTGCCGTGGTAGTCCAGATGGTCACGGGACAAATTGGTGAGCACTGCAACATCAAAGGCCAACGCGGTTGCGCGGCCTTGATCCAGACCGTGGGAAGACACTTCCATTGCCACTGCACGCGCGCCGGCTTTTCTCAGATCCGAAAGCGTTGCCTGCACCGCGATAGGGTCTGGCGTGGTGTGCCGGCCGCTCTGCAATGAACCGTAAAAACCAGTGCCCAAAGTGCCGACGATGCCGCAATGCTGACCCAGCAGGTCCATTGCTTGCGCGACCAATTGGGTGACGCTGGTTTTACCGTTGGTGCCGGTTACGCCAACCAGATTCAGGCTGCGACTCGGATCACCATAAAAACGCCCGGCGATATCCGACAACTGCGCAGCCAGGCCTTTGACCGGGATCAGCGGTACATCGGTGATCGGCAGCACTTTCGCGCCTTCAACTTCATAAGCTACGGCCGCAGCGCCACGCTTCAATGCATCGGCGATGTGATCGCGACCATCGAAGTTGCCACCGGGAACCGCAAGAAACAGGTCGCCACCGCGGACGTTACGGCTGTCCAGCGTCAACTCGCGAATCATCAGATCGCTGGAGGCATGGGCGAAAATCTTGTTCAGGCTGGACGACATCAACCACGCCCTCCTTTAACGACTGGAGCTGCATTGACCTGCTCGGCGGGAATCGGAGCGAGGTTGTCAGGTGTCACGTTCATCAGACGCAGGGTGCCGGACATGACCTTGCTGAACACAGGTGCCGATACCAGACCGCCGTAGTAGCCGCCCTTGCTTGGCTCATCAATGACCACAACCACGGCGTAGCGTGGGTTGCTCATCGGACCGAAGCCCGCGAACAGCGAGCGATAGGAGTTTTCTGCGTAGCCCTTGGTGCCAACCGATGTTTTACGTGCCGTACCACTCTTGCCTGCCACGTGATACGAAGGAACGCGTGCGCGATAAACACCACGAGAATCTTCAATCACGGCCTGCAGCATGGTTTGCAGGGTCTTGGCGGTCTGCTCCGGAATTGCCTGAGTTGCCACCGGCGGTTTGTCGCTTTTCAGAATGGTCAACGGCACGATGCGGCCGTTGTTAGCGATGGCCGCATAGGCGTGCACCAG
The DNA here is from genome assembly GCF_014357575.1 of Pseudomonas folii. Classification (GTDB taxonomy): domain Bacteria; phylum Pseudomonadota; class Gammaproteobacteria; order Pseudomonadales; family Pseudomonadaceae; genus Aquipseudomonas; species Aquipseudomonas folii. The sequence continues at coordinate 38,566 of NZ_JACONW010000019.1, forward strand.
TTGCAGCGCCGTCACGGACAAACCGTAGCCGTAAGATAGCGTTGCAGTTTCCGCCTTGCGCCACTCACGATAATTCGGCAAGTTACCGACACGTTCACCCGGGAAGCCCAGACCGGTGTACTGCCCCAGACCGACGCGCTGCATGGCCTGGAAGATCGCTTCGCCACCCACATCGAACGCGACCTTGCTCATGCCGACGTTACTGGAGTTGATCAGAATGCCGGTCAAGTCGAGAACCGGGCCTTCGGTTTTGGTCACGTCGCGGATCGTGTATTTGCCGATCTGCAACGTGCCTGGATAAACCTCAACCTTGTCAGTAGGTTTCCAGCGACCACTGTCCAGCGCGGCGGTCATGGAGATCGGTTTCATGGTCGAACCAGGCTCGAACACGTCAATGATCGCCCGGTTACGCATGGCTGCCGGAACCATGGTGCGACGGTTGTTCGGGTTGTAAGTCGGGGAGTTGACCATGGCCAACACTTCGCCGGTCTTCACGTCCATGATCACCATGCTGCCTGCCTTGGCTTCGTTCTCGACAATTGCGTTACGCAGCTCGCGAGTGGCGAGGTATTGCAGACGCAGATCAATAGACAACGCCACGGTCTTTCCAGCCTTGGCGTTTTTGGTGACCTGAACGTCTTTGATGAGTCGTCCGCGCCTGTCCTTGATGACCTGCCGTTTGCCGGGCACACCAGCGAGCCAGTCGTCGTAGGCCAACTCAACGCCTTCGCGACCGTGGTCGTCAAGGTCAGTAAAGCCAACCATGTGGGCGGTCACGTCGCCTGCCGGGTAAAAGCGGCGGAACTCTTCAATGCCGTAAACGCCTGGCACTTTCAGATCAAGCACAGCCTGACCATGCTCAGGCGTCAGGCCGCGAACCAGGTAGATGAATTCTTTACCGGCCTGGGCGTCGAGGCGCTCGGTCAGCGCCTTGGGATCCTGCCCCAATGCAGTCGCCAGAACAGCCCACTTGCTCTTGTCCAGCTGCATTTCTTTCGGGTTGGCCCACAAGGTCGTTACCGGTGTACTGACAGCCAAAGGCTCGCCATTACGATCGGTGATCAAGCCACGGTGTGCCGGAATAGGAATATGCCGAAGACTGCGCGCGTCACCCTGCTCCTTGAGGAACGTGTGATCAACCACTTGCAGGTCGATGATGCGCCAGCAGATAGCCGCGACCAGTGCCAGCAACAGGCCGACAACGACGCGAAAGCGCCATGGATAAAGTGCGCCGTCGAGCTTCATCATGGCGCCACCATCCGCACTTCAGCAGCGCTCGGGATGCGCATCTTCAGTTGTTCAGTGGCGAGGGTTTCGATGCGGCTATGGGCTGTCCAGGTGCTCTGCTCGAGAATCAGACGACCCCATTCAGCCTGCGCCTTGTCACGAATACTCAGCTCGGAGTAAAGCGAGTTGAGCAACTGACGGTTCCAGTGAGCACTGTAGGAAACACCGATGGCCGAAACGAGGACGGCAAGGAACAGCAGCAGCATGAAGAAGCTGCCGCCTGGCAAAGGCTTGAGGAACAGACGGCTCACCTGAGCTTCTCCGCGACACGCATGACAGCGCTGCGCGAGCGTGGGTTGGCTTTGGTTTCTTCGTCCGAGGCGAATTGAGCTTTGCCGATGAGTTTGATCTTCGGCTCGAAGGCCTTGTACTGGATCGGCAGGTTGCGCGGCATGTTATCCGCTTCACCCTTGACGAGTTTGCGCATGAACAGCTTGACGATGCGGTCTTCAAGGGAATGGAAGCTGATGACAACCAGACGCCCGCCTACTTCCAGCGCGTCAAGCGCAGCGTCAAGACCCGCTTCCAGATCGCCCAACTCGTTATTGACGTGAATGCGCAAGCCCTGGAAAGCACGAGTGGCGGGGTTCTTGCCTTTTTCCCAGGCAGGATTGGCGACCTTGAGCACCTCGGCCAGATCTGCCGTGCGCTCGAAAGGCTGCACTTCACGGCGGGCAACCACGGCACCGGCCATACGCTTGGCGAAACGCTCTTCGCCGTATTCCTTGAACACGCGGGCAATTTCTTCGACGGGTGCGGTGGCGATGAACTCCGCAGCACTGACGCCACGGGTCGGGTCCATACGCATGTCCAGCGGACCATCATTCATGAAGCTGAAGCCGCGCTCCGGGTCATCAAGCTGCGGCGAGGAGACGCCAAGGTCCAGCAGAATTCCGCTGACCTTGCCCGCAATGCCGCGTGCTTGAGCCTCCGAGCCCAATTCAGCGAAGCTGCGCTGCACAATGACAAAGCGGCCGTCTTCGGCCGCTAGCGCTTGCCCGGTGGCAATTGCTTGAGGATCTTTGTCGAATCCCAGCAATCGGCCATCAGGGCCGAGCTTCTGCAGTACGAGTCGGCTATGCCCACCGCGCCCGAATGTGCCATCCATATAGCAGCCATCAGCACGCACCGCGAGAGCCTCTACGGCTTCGTCGAGCAGTACGGTGATGTGGGTAAAGCCGCTATTCATAGTCACAGGATCAGATCACGTAATTCATCAGGCATCGCGCCCGGTTGTTGAATGGCCGCCAGATCCGCATCAGCAAGAGCGTTCCAGGCGTCCTCGTCCCACAGTTGAAACTTGTTGAGCTGGCCCACTAACATCACGCGCTTGTCCAACTTGGCATATTCACGGAGGCGCGGCGGAACCAGAAAACGCCCGCTGCCATCCAGCTCCAGATCAACCGCATTACCGATCAGCAAACGCTGCAGGCGGCGGTTTTCTTCACGGAAGGTTGCAAGCTCACGCAATTTCGCCTCAATCAGCTCCCATTCGGAGAGCGGATAAAGGCATAAGCAAGGGTCAACGGCGTCAATGGTCACGATCAATTGCCCGGCGCTACGCGAATCCAACTCGTCACGGTACCGGCTCGGCATAGCGAGACGGCCCTTTGCGTCGAGATTGATAGCGTTTGCACCACGAAACACAGGCGCTTTCTCCGAATTCTAACTTTTTGCGTTAAAAAAACCCACTTCGCGCCACTTTCTGCCACTTGCGCACACTATAGGAACCCGCCCACCACACAGTCAAGGCACGGTCTTAAGGAAAACCCTTACATAACTGGGATTTAGGAGCGATATCGGACGGTTAGCGCGAATTTCAGGAGGGGTCTTACGGAAAATTCCGACACAGCTCAAAACGCTGCAGCGCGAACTTAAAGTGATTTGTGAGGTTTAAGATTTTTTTGATATTACGGAGGGGGCAATGCTGTTGAAACGAGAGGGGAAAAAAGGTGGAGAGTCGATCTGTAAGCCGGGTTCTGTCGAGGACAGTCATTCCTCTACGACGGCCATCACTGGACGTCTTTAGCAACCTACCCGGTTCCAGCGCGGGCCACGCCTAGGAACCCTATTTGGTCTTGCTCCGAGTGGGGTTTACCTTGACCACGAACTGTTGCCAGACGCGCGGTGCGCTCTTACCGCACCTTTTCACCCTTACCGGCGCCGAAGCGCTTAGGCGGTTATTTTCTGTGGCACTTTCCGTAGGCTCACGCCTCCCAGGCGTTACCTGGCACTCCGCCCTATGGAGCCCGGACTTTCCTCCCCCCCTTAATTGCGAACAATAAGAGGCAGCGACTGTCCAATCGACTCTCCGCCGACAAGGTTAGCGGCACAGCCCCCTCAGAACAAGCTTTAATACGCCGCAGACTCTCAGCTCAGGGATTTATTCGCCCTTTTGCTTGTCCAGAGCCACTTGATAAAGCAGATTTTTACGCACGCCGGTAATCTCTGCCGCCAGGGCTGCGGCGCGCTTGAGCGGCATTTCTCCAAGCAGCAAATCCAGAATCCGTCGTGCTTCGCTACCAATAACGTCTTCATCTTCAGGCTCGGTCCAGCCCGCCACCAACACCACACACTCGCCGCGCTGCTGGTTGCTGTCGCTTTCGACGAACTCACGCAGCTCAGCGAGCGGCAACCCTTTGAGGGTTTCGAAGGTTTTAGTCAGCTCACGGGCAAGCAGCGCAGGCCGCTGGGCACCGAAGACCAGTTCCAGATCCTGCAGACATTCGAGAATACGATGCGGCGCTTCATAGAAGATCAGTGTCCGTGGTTCTTCCTTGAGCAACTCCAGGCGAGCGCGACGACCTACAGCCTTGGCCGGCAAGAAGCCCTCAAAGATAAAGCGGTCAGATGGCAAACCGGCTGCTGAAAGCGCAGCGATCAATGCGCATGCGCCTGGCACCGGAACCACCGCAATACCCGCCGCGCGAGCCTGACGCACCAAGTGATATCCCGGATCAGAGATCAGTGGCGTGCCCGCATCGGAGATCAGCGCAACGTCATCGCCCGCCAGCAAACGAGTGATAAACCGACTGCCTTCTTCGCGCTCGTTATGCTCGTGACACGCAGCCAGAGGCGTAGGGATGCCGAAATGCTGCATCAATCGTGACGAGTGACGAGTATCCTCGGCGGCGATCAGCGCCACCTCACGCAAAACCTTCAATGCACGCACGCTCATGTCATCCAGATTGCCGATTGGCGTGGCCACTACATAAAGCGAGCCCGCGGCGGAATTCAAAGCAACTGGAGCAGTCAAAGCGCAGACCTCATGATTTGTTACCCTTAAGGGTGAAGGTCATCATTGTACAGACTACGACCGCGACCAATGACTCGCAGACTCAAGGAAGACCTGAAAAAGGGAGGAAAAGTCATGATTGGCGCCCGATACCTGCCAGCGCAACACCTCGTAACCGCCGTATTACCCCGCGTAATCAGGCAATGCGACTTATATCACTGCTTTAAATGTTAACGACGTCGCACCCATGCCAGTGCTTGGGTACAATTCCCCGCTAATTTGCTCGAGTATCAGGAACATAAACATGATCGCTTGCCTGCGGCTGTTCTCTGCCCTCTGCCTTGCTGCCCTGTTGGCGGCTTGCGCCAGCTCGCCTTCGTCCAGCCTTGGCGAACTTCCACGCACCCCTGACGCCAGCATCGAGCAGTTACTCGATCAGGCAGTCGCCGCGAAAACCCCGGAACAGGCCTCCCTGCTCCGACTCAGCGCCGCGGACCTGGCCAATCGGCAGAACAATCCCGGCCGCGCTGCGCAAATCCTCACGCAAGTGCAGATTGAATTGCTCAAGCCTGGTCAGCAGGTGTTTGCAGCCACCCTCGACGCTGAACTGGCGATGGGCCGCAATCAGCCAAAAGCAGCCCTGACGGCACTGAGCCATCCAAGCCTGCAACGCCTGAGCGAGCTGTCCGTTGAACAACAGATTCGGACCCACACCGTTCGTGCTCGCGCACTCGAAGCTGATGGCCAGATCCTCCCTGCAATCAGCGAGCGAGTCTTCGTGGGTCCATTGCTGCAAGGCAATGACCTGAGCGCCAACAACGAAGCTATCTGGAAACTCGTTGCGGCACTGCCTCCGGAGCAACTGCAAAGCAACGCGACAGATGATCTGGGCGGCTGGCTAAGCCTCGCGCGCAGCATCAAAGGCGCTGGCACACTGGAACAGCAGCAAGCAGCTATCGACACCTGGAAAGCACAGAATCCAAAGCACCCCGCCGCTATCCAACTGCCCACGACACTGGCCCAACTGCGTGCACTGACCAGCGAACCGCTGACCAAAATCGCACTGCTGCTGCCACAGGAAGGTCCGCTCGCTGCGGTCGCCAAGGCACTGCGTGAAGGCTTCATGGCCGCGCACTATCAGGCGCAACAGGCCGGTCAGAATCCTCCAGCCATTCAGGTATTCGATAGCTCGCGCCTGACCTCGATGGACGAGTTTTACCGCGAAGCTCAAGCCGCAGGCGTGCAACTGGTTGTCGGCCCACTGGAAAAACCACTGGTCAAACAGCTGAGCACCCGCCCGCAACTGCCTATCACTACATTGGCGCTGAACTACAGTGACGCAGGCCCGGCAGGCCCGCAGCAACTGTTCCAGTTCGGTCTATCCGCTGAAGACGAAGCCCGCGAAGTAGCACGCCGTGCCTGGGCCGACGGCAAGCGCAGCGCTGTTGCGATGGTGCCTAAAGGTGAATGGGGCGACCGCGTTCTCGACGCTTTCCGTCAAAGCTGGCAAGCCAAAGGCGGTACGTTGATCGCGGCTGAACACGTTGACCAACCCGTTGCACTGGCGCAACAGGTTGCCGATCTGTTCCAGTTGCGCAACAGCGAAGGCCGCGCGCAACGCCTGCAGAGCACCGTAGGAACTCAAGTGGCTGCCCAACCGACACGTCGTCAGGACATTGACTTCATGTTCCTGGCCGCGACGCCGCAACAGGCGCAGCAGATCAAGCCAACCATGGTTTTCCAGTACGCAGGTGATGTTCCGGTCTATGCCACGTCGCACCTGTTCACAAACAGCAACGATCACGCGCAATACATGGACCTCAACGGCGTACGCTTCTGCGAAACCCCGTGGTTGCTCAATGCCAATGACCCGCTGCGTCAGCAGGTCGTTACCCAGTGGCCACAAGCGTCTGGCAGCCTGGGCCGCCTCTACGCAATGGGCGTTGATGCCTATCGCCTCGCTCCGCGTCTGGGCCAGCTCAAAACCATGCCTGAAAGCCGTATCGACGGCCTGTCCGGCAGCTTGAGCATCAACCCGGCTCGCCGCGTGGAACGTCAATTGCCATGGGCCGAATTCGTTGACGGCAAGATTCAGCGCCTGCCGGATACCGCTCAGTAAATGCCCGGCAACACCCGCCAGACTGCAGGGCGCGAGGCTGAAACCCGCGCCCTGCAGCATTTACAGCAGCAAGGTTTGCAGCTCATTGCACAAAACTGGTTATGCAAACGCGGCGAGCTTGATCTGGTCATGCTCGACGGGGATACAGTAGTATTCGTCGAAGTTCGCTACCGACGCCATTCAGGATGGGGCGGAGCGCTGGAAAGCGTTGATTTTCGCAAGCAGCAAAAGCTCGTTCTGGCAGCACAATTGTTCCTGCAGAGCGACACACGATGGGCAGATGCTGCATGCCGTTTCGATGTGATAGCCATTGAGGGTGATCCCCGTGGCGGCCCGCCTTTGAACTGGATAAAGCATGCATTCGAGAGCTGATATCACGGGTATGCAGGCCATGCGGGCAGAACCCGGAACCGAAACGTCGACTCACGCAATACGCCACCCAACACAGATTTCGCTTTTCGCTCTGCGGGCTGTACCGCGTTGCGCCGAGGGCTTCCCCCTCCGTGTCAGCCGATCAGCCGCGATACGTTCTAATTAAGGTCACCCCAGATGGACATGCAATCCCGAATTCGCCAGCTTTTTCAGGCCAGCATCGACACCAAGCAGCAAGCAATGGAAGTCCTTGCCCCCCACATCGAGCAAGCCAGCCAGGTCATGGTCAATGCGCTGCTCAACGAGGGCAAAATGCTCGCGTGTGGCAACGGCGGTTCGGCTGGCGATGCTCAGCACTTTTCATCGGAGCTGCTCAACCGCTTCGAACGTGAGCGCCCTAGCCTGCCGGCCATTGCGCTGACAACCGACAGCTCGACGATCACCTCGATTGCCAACGACTACAGTTACAACGAGATCTTCTCCAAGCAGATCCGCGCACTGGGCCAGCCGGGCGATGTGCTGCTGGCCATATCCACCAGCGGCAACTCGGCGAACATAATTCAAGCGATCCAGGCCGCACATGACCGCGAAATGATTGTCGTAGCATTGACCGGACGTGACGGCGGCGGCATGGCCTCGCTGCTCCTGCCTGAAGACGTGGAAATCCGCGTACCGGCGAAAGTCACCGCACGAATTCAAGAAGTCCACCTGCTGGCGATTCATTGCTTGTGCGATTTGATCGACAGCCAACTGTTCGGGAGTGAAGAATGACCGTTAATCGTCTCAGCCTGCTGGCCCTGACCCTGTGCGTAAGCATCAGCGGATGCAGCTCGGTGCTGACTGCTACCCGCGACAACCCGATTGAAGACGATCGCGGGACGCGGACCTTCGGCAGCAAAATCGATGACTCGCTGATTGAAACCAAGGCAGCCGTGAACATCGCCAAGGCGAGCCCTGATCTGGATCAGAACTCGCACATCGTTGTCACCAGCTACAACGGCATTGTGCTGCTGGCTGGCCAGACTCCCCGTGCAGACCTCAAAGCCCTGGCCGAAAAAGAAGCCAGCGGCGTACAACGGGTGAAGAAGGTCAACAACGAGCTACAGGTTATGGCGCCTTCCTCTTTGCTGGCCCGCAACAATGACGCCTGGCTGACCACCAAGATCAAAAGCCAGATGCTGACCGACAGTGCAATCCCCGGCTCGCGCATCAAAGTCGTGACCGAGAACGGCATCGTTTTTCTGCTAGGCCTGGTGACGCAGCAGGAAGCTACGCGTGCAACCAATCTGGTACAGAGCGTTTCCGGCGTGCAGAAGATCGTGAAGCTGTTCGAGTACATCGACTGACTTCCACTTCATGCACATGAAAAAGGCGACCCTGAGGTCGCCTTTTTTGTTACGCGTGTGAAGCTTATTACTTGACCACTTTAAGACTCGGCCGACCGCTCGGACGCGGTGGCTCGGTATCCGGTGGTGGAAGATCATCATCCCCATCGATGGTGTCATCATCCTCGAAAGGAGGCTCCAGATCGAAAACCATACCCTGGCCATTCTCCCGGGCATAAATGCCCAGAATCGCCCCTACAGGGACGTACAGGGTATGCGGGACACCGCCAAAGCGGCCTTCAAAACTGACTGCATCGTTGTCCATGTGCAAATGACGCACAGCAGACGGAGAAACGTTCAGGACAATCTGCCCATCGTTGGCAAACCCTTGCGGGACCTGCACCGACGGATATTCCGCATTGACCAGCATATGCGGGGTGCAATCGTTATCGACGATCCACTCATAGAGAGCACGAATCAGATAAGGGCGACTGGAGTTCATCAACGGCTCCTTAGGCCTTAGCGCATGTCACGTTCGGCAGCAGACAGACTTGCCTGGAATGCCTCACGCGCAAACTGGCGCTCCATATAATCAAGCAACGGCTTGGCAGGCCGCGGCAATTCGATACCCAAAACAGGCAAACGCCAGAGTATGGGCAATAGACAGCAGTCAACCAGACTTTGCTCGTCACTGAGGAAAAAAGCTTTCTCGGCAAACAATGGCGAAACGCCGGTCAGACTTTCACGCAGCTCCTTGCGAGCTACCGCACGAGCAGATTCCTTGCTGCGCGGATCCAGAATCAGGTCCACCTGAGCGCACCAGTCGCGCTGAATCCGGTGGATCAGCAGGCGGCTATTGGCGCGTGCGACCGGATACACCGGCAGCAACGGCGGGTGCGGATAACGCTCATCCAGATATTCCATCACCACAGTCGACTCGTACAACGCCAGATCACGATCGACCAGGGTGGGTACGCTGCCGTATGGATTCACCTCGATCAACTTGGGCGGGTGGGTACCCGTCACAACATCAATGATCTCGGCGCTGACACCTTTCTCGGCGAGCACGATGCGCACGCGGTGGGAATAGTGGTCGGCGGGGTCGGAGTAACAGGCCAACCGGTTGGTCACGCCCATGGCGATCCTCCTCGCTTGTTGAATTTATCGAATACACAAAAACGGACGCGCCCTCGGACGCCTCCGACAACAACCGCATTGAGGCAGTGGTCATCGCGGGCGACAAGATAGCTCATTTACGCGCAGCAAATTCTGCAATCTTGTCGTCACAACCACATTTGCCCTGCTTTTATTGCCTAAAAGAGACGCCCGAGGGCGCAAGTGTTACTTCAGCGTTACAAACAATCAGCGAATGTCCTTCCAGTATTCACGCTTGAGCAGATAAGCAAAGACAAAGAAGAAGGCCAGGTACAGCAACACATACGTCCCGATCCGCTGATGCTGGAGCTTCGTCGGGTTCGCCGAATAAGCGAGGAAGGTCACCAGATTCTTGATCTTTTCATCGAATTGTTCCGGGTTCAGGCTGCCCGTATTGGGGACAATCGTCAGTTGATCGCATGCTTCGTGCGTCAGTGGTGCGCCCGTCAACGGGTCATACTGTTTCTTGCCCTCCTCGACCACCTGAATCTGCTTGCAGCCCATGATCTGACGACCTTGCAAACCGGCCAGCACGTTGGGCATCCCGACATTCGGGAAGACGGTGTTGTTCACACCCCATGGACGTGCCGGATCCTCATAGAACGAGCGCAGGTAGCCATACAGCCAGTCTGTACCGCGCACCCGTGCCACCAGCGTCAGATCCGGCGGAGCAGCGCCGAACCAGGCCTTCGCGTCAGCTGATTGCATGCCGATGTTCATGTGATCGCCGATCTTGGCGCCGGTAAACACCAGCTTCTCCAGCATGAGCTCATGAGGAATGCCCAAATCATCCGCAACACGCTCGTAACGCTGGAATTTAGCGCTATGACAGCCCATGCAGTAGTTGACGAACGTCCGCGCCCCATCCTGCATCGCGGCCTTGTCCGACACATCGATGTCGATACTTTCCAGCTCAGGACCGCCGTGCTCGACTGCGAACGACAGCATTGGCAGAGCCGCAAGCATCAATACAGCAAATAGCTTTTTCATCAGCCAGTCACCCTTTCTGGAACCGGTTTGGTCTTCTCGAGCCGGGTATAGAACGGCATCAGAATGAAGTAGGCGAAGTACAGGAAAGTGCAGACCTGCGACAGCAACGTGCGTTCTGGCGTTGGAGCCATGACACCCAACACACCGAGGATCACGAAGGACACACAGAACACCAGCAGCCAGATTTTGCTCAACCAGCCTTTGTAGCGCATTGATTTGACTGGACTGCGATCCAGCCATGGCAACACGAAGAGGACCGCGATGGCGGCGCCCATCGCCATGACTCCCATCAGCTTGTCTGGAACGGCACGCAGAATTGCGTAGAACGGTGTGAAGTACCAGACAGGTGCAATATGTTCGGGTGTCTTGAACGGGTTTGCCATCTCGAAATTAGGCTTTTCGAGGAAGTAGCCACCCATTTCTGGGAAGAAAAACACGATAAAACAGAACACAAACAGGAAGACGACAACCCCGACGATATCTTTCACGGTGTAATACGGGTGGAAGGGAATTCCATCCAGAGGAATGCCGTTTTCGTCTTTGTGCTTTTTGATATCGACGCCATCGGGGTTGTTCGATCCCACTTCATGCAACGCCAGAATATGCAGGACGACCAAGCCCAGGACCACGATCGGCAGCGCAACCACATGGAGCGCAAAAAAACGGTTGAGTGTGATTCCTGAGATCAGGTAGTCACCGCGAATCCATTGCGTCAGGTCATCACCGATAACCGGAATGGCGCCGAACAACGAGATGATCACCTGCGCACCCCAGTAAGACATCTGCCCCCAGGGCAGCAAATACCCCATGAACGCCTCAGCCATCAGCGCCAGATAAATCAGCATGCCGAAGATCCACACCAGTTCACGAGGCTTTTGATATGAGCCGTACAATAGGCCGCGGAACATGTGCATGTACACGACGATGAAGAATGCCGAAGCACCGGTGGAGTGCAGCAAACGCAAGATCGAGCCGTAAGGCACATCACGCATGATGCCTTCAACGGACGCAAACGCCTCCTCAGCCGTCGGCGTGTAGCTCATTGTGAGCCAGACCCCGGTCAGGATCTGATTGACCAGCACCAACAAGGCCAGAGAGCCGAAGAAGTAAAAGAAGTTGAAGTTTTTGGGCGCGTAATACTTGCTGAGGTGGTCTTCCCACATCTTGGTAGCGGGGAAGCGAGCATCAATCCAATCCATGAACTTGCTCATTACACGCTCTCCTGATCGACGCCAATGACGATAATGTTGTCCGACTCATAGAAATGCGGCGGCACTGGCAGATTCAAAGGTGCAGGTTGAGATTTATAGACGCGGCCAGCGAGGTCGTAATGTGAGCCGTGACAAGGGCAGAAGTAACCACCGACCCAATCCTTGCCCAGATCGACTGGCGCTACTTCAGGACGGTAAGTCGGGGAGCAACCCAAGTGGGTGCAGATACCAATCAACAGCAGGATTTCAGGTTTGATGGATCGTACAACAGGGTCAACGTAAGCAGGCTGGACTGAGCTCCTGGATTCCGGGTCTGACAACTGGCCAGTGATTTTGCCGAGGTTGCCCAATATCTCATCGGTTCTACGGACAATGAAAACCGGCTGACCGCGCCACTCGGCGATCATCTGCTGCCCTGCTTCGATCTTGCTGATGTTCACCTTTACCGGTGCGCCTGCGGCTTTCGCCTTGGCACTAGGAAACCATGACCCTACGAACGGGACCGCCGCCCCCACCGCTCCTGCTGCACCAACCACAGATGTGGCCGCCACGAGGAAGCGACGCCGGCCTGCATTCACGCCGTCATTGCTCATTCCGTCCTCTCCCATCAGCTATATGGCCTGTTCGATCAGGCGTCTAATTTAAAAATCCATGTATCTAAATTTTGCCGGATGGTAGATAAAAACCCTTCAAACCACAAGGGAATTACTTTTCACTAAAAGCCGAAAGCCTTGTAATACGGGGCCTGCGTCAAATGAGTCATGTTGTCACACGTATAAGGCACGCATAAAAAAACGCCCAGCTCCGTGAGGAGGCTGGGCGTTCTTCTTGAACGAAGTGCGAATTAACGCTTCGAGTACTGCGGACGCTTACGCGCTTTACGCAGACCAACTTTCTTACGTTCAACTTCACGGGCGTCGCGGGTAACGAAGCCAGCTTTGCGCAGAGCGCCGCGCAGGGTTTCGTCATACTGCATCAGAGCGCGAGTGATACCGTGGCGGATTGCGCCAGCTTGACCACTTACACCACCGCCAATCACGGTGACGTAGATGTCGAACTTCTCGACAGTCTCAGTCAATTCCAGCGGCTGACGAACTACCATGCGGGCAGTTTCACGACCGAAGAAATTATCCAGCGAACGGTTGTTGATGGAGATGTTACCGGTACCTGGACGCAGGAAAACGCGAGCGGTAGCGGTCTTGCGACGGCCAGTGCCGTAATTTTGAGTCGCCGACATAATCAACTATTCCGTTAAAACTTCAGTTCTTGGGGCTGCTGAGCAGTATGAGGGTGTGCAGTGCCCGCATAGACTTTCAGCTTACGGTACATGTCGCGACCCAGCGGGTTCTTAGGCAGCATGCCTTTAACCGCGGTCTCGAGCACACGCTCAGGAGCTTTGGCGATCAGCTTTTCAAAGTTGATCGACTTGATCCCGCCCGGAAAACCGGAGTGAGAGTAGTAGATTTTGTCGGTGGTTTTAGCACCGGTAACACGGATTTGCTCAGCGTTGATAACAACGATGTAGTCACCAGTGTCAACGTGCGGGGTGTATTCCGCTTTGTGCTTGCCACGCAGACGGCTAGCGATTTCTGTAGCCAGACGACCGAGGGTCTGACCAGCAGCATCGACTACGAACCATTCGCGCTTAACTGTTTCCGGTTTAGCAGTATAAGTTTTCATTATTTAGCCTCAGGGGCCGCCCTGATAAATTGAGACGGCTGATCTTACTGAATAGATCGTACTTTGACAAGCAGCATGTCAAAGGCAGCCGTTATACAGACGCTGCCGAGGGCTCGGGTCGGCGCATCTGTGGTACGGCAAACATGTCTCTCTGGCAAATGGCGCATCACTTCCACTGCAAAGAGCCGCGGGATTATGCGGATTGCGAAATAAATATCAACCTGCTTTTATGGTTCTTTACTTGAGGAGAAGCAAATGGACTACCGCCAACTTGGCCGGACCGACCTGAAAGTCAGCGCAATCTGCCTCGGCACCATGACTTGGGGCGAGCAAAACAGCCAGTCTGAAGCCTTTGCCCAGATCGAGCGCGCCAAAGAAGCCGGTATCAATTTCCTTGATACCGCCGAGATGTACCCGGTTCCGCCAAAAGCAGAAACCTACACCGCCACCGAGACAATCATCGGCAACTGGTTCAAGCAGCAAGGTGACCGCGCCGACTGGATCCTGGCCAGCAAGATCGCGGGCCCAGGCAATGCCATTGATCATATTCGCGGCGGCAGCCTCAAGCACAACCGCGAACACATCGTGGCGGCACTCGATGCCAGCCTGGCGCGCCTGCAGACCGACTACCTCGATCTTTATCAATTGCATTGGCCCGAGCGCAGTACCAACTTCTTCGGCAAATTGGGTTACACCCACAAAGAAGAAGACTTCACCCCGCTGGAAGAGACCCTCGAAGCACTGGACGAGCAGGTCAAGGCGGGCAAGATTCGCCACATTGGCCTGTCCAACGAGACGCCGTGGGGCACCATGAAATTCCTGCAACTGGCCGAAAGCCGTGGCTGGCCGCGGGCGGTGTCAATCCAGAACCCTTACAACCTACTCAACCGAAGCTTTGAAGTGGGTCTGGCCGAAGTCGCCATTCGCGAACAATGTGGGCTGCTGGCTTACTCACCTCTGGCGTTCGGCATGCTTTCAGGCAAATACGAAGGAGGCGCTCGCCCGGCCAAAGGTCGCCTGAGCCTCTACAGTCGCTTCACCCGCTACTTCAATCCGCAATCGGAAGCAGCTTGCAGCCGCTATGTGGCACTTGCCCGCGAGCACGGCCTGGAGCCGACACAAATGGCACTGGCCTTCGTGACTCGCCAACCGTTCGTGACCAGCAATATCATTGGCGCGACCACCCTCGAACAACTGGACAGCAACATTGCCAGTTTCGGGCTGGAGTTGTCCGACGAGGTATTGGCGGGTATTGAGGCGATTCACAAGGATCATCCGAATCCTGCGCCTTGACTTGCCCATCTCAAAATTGAAATGCGGCTCTGGGGAGCGGTGCTTGGTCTTGGCGGCATTCCGACGGTAAGGCTGGACGCGATCTAAAGTAAATCGCGTCCAGCCTTATCGCGGGCATGCACCGCTCCCACAAAAACCGAGTAAACCCGGATGAAAATCTCCAGTAGCCTGCTCAACATTCCAGAACTGGACACACTCGCCAAAAAATAAGACGATCCAGCCGTAAACTGACCACTTCCCCATATAAGAATAAAAGAATATGTCGACTCACGCCTCCGCGCCCCTGCGGCGCGTCAGCATCCTGGCTATTGACGGGGTGTTCGCTTCCACATTGATGCAAGCCAAGGATTTCTTTCACCTCGCTGCACTGCGCTACAGCAAACAGCTGGGCCTGGGCAGAGTCCCCGCCTTCGAGACACGCATGGTCAGCCCGGACGGCAAGCCCGTGCGCAGTTTCAGCGACGTGGTACTGCCCGTCGATGGCGACCTCGGCCAGAGCGATGTCATCGTGATCCCGGCATTCTGGGATGACTTCGACGCCCTGCGCCTGCGCTATCCCCAAGTCATTCCATGGCTGCGCGAACAACATGCCAGCGGCGCGGTGCTGTGCGGTGAAGCCAGTGGCGTATTCTGGCTGGCAGAATCCGGCCTGCTGGACGGCAAGGAAGCGACGACCTACTGGCGATTTTTCAACGACTTCGGTGAGCGATTTCCGAAAGTTCTGTTGAATCAGGAGAAACATCTGACAGACGCCGACAATCTGTACTGCGCAGGTGGCACGACGTCAGCCTGTGACTTGTACATCTATTTGATTGAGCGCTTCTGCGGCGCCAACGTTGCGCAAGCCGTTGCCCGGGACATTTTGTACGAAGTACAACGCAACTATGCACCGGGTCGCATGGGTTTTGGCGGGCAGAAACTGCATCAGGATGTCGTGATCCTGCAAATCCAGCACTGGCTGGAAGAGCATTTCGCCGACAAATTCCGCTTTGAAGATGTCGCCCGCAATCATGGCATGAGCATCCGCAACTTCATGCGCCGCTTCCAGACCGCCACCGGCGACAAGCCGCTGCACTACCTGCAACGGCTACGCATCGAAACCGCCAAAGGCCTGTTGTCCGGCACGCGCAAAAGCATCAAGACCATCAGCTACGAAGTGGGCTACGACGACGCCAGCTTCTTCGCCCGACTGTTTCGCCAACATACGGAGCTGTCGCCGAATCAGTATCGGCAGCAGTTTCAGCAAGCTGCTTAACGGGCATCACCTGTAGG
>NZ_JACONW010000190.1 GCF_014357575.1 Pseudomonas folii
TCTTCGTTACACAGGCTAATAGCACAACAACGAGATCCTGATGGGCGAGTTTGAGCTGATCCGCAATTACTTCGCCGCTGCGCCTTGTGCGCAAGCGGGTGAAGGTGTGGCGCTGGGGATTGGTGATGACTGCGCTTTGCTGACGCTACCGCCCGGTGAGCAGTTGGCAATCTCTACCGATACGCTGGTCAGCGGCGTGCATTTCCCTGACGTCTGCGATCCGTTCCTGCTCGGCCAGCGTGCGCTTGGCGTGTCGGCCAGTGATCTTGCTGCCATGGGCGCCACGCCCGTTGCATTTACCCTCGCGTTAACCCTTCCTGAAGTGTCTGCCACTTGGCTACAGGCTTTCGCCCAAGGCCTGAACCTCATGGCGCAGGGTTGCGGCTTGCAACTGGTGGGCGGCGATACGACTCGTGGGCCATTGAGCCTGACGGTTACAGTATTCGGCCGGGTGCCAGCTGGTCAGGCGTTGACTCGCAGCGGCGCCCGGCCGGGCGATCTGCTGTGCGTCGGGGGACCGTTGGGCGATGCGGCAGGTGCATTGCCCCTTGTGTTGAACCAGCGTACTACTGAGGCGTCTACCGCAGAGGCTTTGCTGGCGCGGTACTGGTCGCCACAACCGCAATTTGCACTGGGTCGTGCGCTACGCGGCAAGGCCAGCGCTGCTCTGGATATCTCCGACGGCCTGTTGGCCGACTGCGGACATATCGCGCTAGCATCTAAAGTCCGGCTGTTGGTAGAGCAGGAAAAACTGCCGATGTCCGAGCATTTACTGGCCTTCATCGGTCAGCAAGGCGCAACAGAGGCAGCGTTGAGTGGTGGTGATGATTATTTGCTGGCGTTCACGTTGCCGCCTGAACACTTACAGGATTTGCTCGACGAAGGATTGCCCATCCATGTCATCGGGCGAGTCGAGGCGGGCGAAGGCGTCGCGCTGATCGACACCAAGGGTCACGACATTCCTGTCCTGGCACGCGGCTACCAACATTTTCGGGAGACACCGTGACAGATCATCCAAAGCAGGTCCCGGCGGAATTCGTTCCACCTTCGGTCTGGACCAATCCGTGGCACTTCCTGGCATTCGGTTTCGGTTCCGGCACGCTGCCCAAAGCACCGGGCACCTGGGGCTCCATGGTTGCCGTGCCGTTCATCCCGCTGTGGCAAATGCTTCCGGACTGGGGCTACTGGCTGATGCTCGGCATCACCATGTTGTTCGGCTTCTGGTTGTGCGGCAAAGTTGCGGATGATCTGGGCGTACACGATCACGAAGGCATCGTCTGGGACGAAATGGTCGGCATGTGGATCACCTTGTGGCTGGTGCCCGAGGGTTGGGTCTGGCTGCTGGTGGGTTTCCTGGTGTTCCGCTTTTTCGACATTCTCAAGCCATGGCCGATTCACTGGATTGACCGCAAGGTGCACGGCGGCGTCGGGATCATGCTCGATGACGTGCTGGCGGGCGTATTCGCCTGGGCTGCGATGCAGGGGATTGTGTGGGTTTGGGCGTGGATCTAGATTGAGATGCACCTCTCTGGGTAGGAGCGAACTTGTTCGCGAGGCGGGATTTTCTGAAAAAAATGCCTCGCGAACAAGTTCGCTCCTACCGGCGATCTATAAAGCATCAATCTAACTTCCCGATCTGTATGGTCGACAATTCGGCATAAGCGTCTGCCGAGGCGTGCTGCTACAATGCGTGCCTTGCGAATTTCCAGTCCCATACTGATCAGGAGCACACGGTGCCCGTCGTATTTGTAGCCGCTTCCAAGCTGCCTACCCCTTTTGCCGAATTCACCATGCATGGCTTTCTTGAGCATGCGACCGGTCGCGAACATCTTGTGTTGAGTCTGGGCGACGTATCCGATGGCGCCCCAGTGCTGGGGCGCGTCCATTCCGAATGCCTGACCGGCGACGCGCTGTTCAGTCAGCGTTGCGATTGCGGCTCCCAGCTCGAAGCCGCCTTGCGTGCCATCGCTTCTGAAGGTCGTGGTGTTTTGCTGTACTTGCGTCAGGAAGGCCGGGGCATTGGTCTGCTGAACAAGGTCCGCGCTTATGAACTGCAGGATGGCGGCGCTGATACCGTTGAAGCCAACGAGCGTCTGGGTTTTGCCGCTGACCAACGCGACTACGCCATTTGCCTGCCGATGCTGCAGCACCTGGGTGTCGACGCGCTGCGCTTGATGACCAATAACCCGCGCAAGGTCAAAGCCTTGACCGAGATGGGCATCAACGTTGCCGAGCGTGTACCGCTGCACACCGGCCATAACCCGCATAACAAACTCTATCTGGCGACCAAGGCTGGCAAGCTCGGCCACATGATGGGCAACGAACATCAGGGTGAAGCAGATCGCGCTTGAGGCGTAAAACACCAGACGCCGCTTCGCTCTCGCGTGGTGGTGGCAACGGGTGTTGACCCTGGCGCCGCTGTTTGTGATCAGCGGCGCGTTCGATGGCAAAGACGCCATTCTCCCCGTGCTGACGATGCCTGTTTTCGTCGTTGGGTTGCTTTTGGCGTCTTCCAGTGTGGTGCTGCCGTATCTCTACCGGATACCGCGGCAACTGGTTTGAAAGGCATCCTGTAATTCCTGACTGAACACTATCCGTAGGACCGCCTTTAGCCGGGAGGGCTTTGGCACATCCTTCAAATCTCTTTCGCCAGAAACAATGCGCTCCCGGCTAAAGCCGGTCCTACGGACGGAGTCACTGCATAAAAAGGAGCTTTCCATGAACGGACCCGACCCGAAAAATCCCCACCCAATGAATGGCTTTCCGCAGGTGTGTTTCATTAAAAACACCGTGAGCAATCCAAACATCATCGTTGGCGACTACACCTACTACGATGATCCCGAAGACTCGGAAAACTTCGAGCGCAACGTCCTTTATCACTTCCCGTTCATTGGCGACAAACTGATCATCGGCAAATTCTGCGCACTGGCGCGGGGCACTAAATTCATCATGAACGGTGCCAATCACAAGCTGAGTGGCATCTCGACGTATCCGTTTCAGATCTTCGGCAACGGCTGGGAGAAGGTAATGCCTGAGCCGGGTGACTTGCCCTACAAAGGCGATACCGTGGTGGGTAACGATGTCTGGATGGGGTACGACGTGCTGGTCATGCCCGGTGTGAAGATCGGCGACGGGGCGATCATCTCTGCGCGTTCGGTTGTGGTCGCAGATGTCCCGGCGTACAGCGTCGTCGGCGGCAACCCGGCCAAAGTCCTGAAACACCGCTTCCCCGCTGAAGTCAGCGAGCGACTTTTGGCCATTGCCTGGTGGGACTGGCCAATAGAGAAAATTACCCGGAATCTGCAGGTGATTGTTTCAGGTGATATCGAGGCGTTACAGACAGCGGTTTAGCGTAAAGACGCGCACATTTTCTGTGGGGGCTCACCGAGGTTACGAGGCCAGCGATGGCGGTGTATCAGACAAGCCGCCATCGCGGCCTCGCGCTGCTACAGATCCGTGTTTGCTGCGCGACAGCGCAATGTCAGGGGACGCATAGTCTGCATACCCCTGTAGGAGTGAGCTTGCTCGCGATAGCGTCAGGCCAGTCAATGATTCATAAACAGAAAAATCGAATCGCGAGCAAGCTCACTCCTACAGGGCCGTGTTTGCTTAGCGACAGAGCATTGTCAGGGACACAGTGCCATCCGCTGCCAGTCATCAACCAAACTGCACAAAAAAGGCGCTCAATGAGCGCCTTTCTTTTTGATGCTTTCAACGATCAGCCAATCAACATCAGTCGCTCGTTGATCGCCGCTTCAATACCCGCCTCATCCAATCCACACTCGGCCAGCATTTGCGCAGGCTTGGCGTGTTCGACGTAGACGTCCGGCAAGCCGAGATGCAGTACGGATTTGAGGATATTTTCCCGTGCCAGGAACTCGCTGACGGCAGCACCGGCACCGCCCATGATGGCGTTTTCTTCGACGGTCACCAGCAACTCATGGTTGGCGGCTGCATCGCGGATCAGCGCTTCATCAATCGGCTTGACGAAGCGCATGTCGATCACGGTCGCATCGATCTTTTCCGCCACTCTCAGCGCGTCAGCCAATTGCACGCCAAACACCAGAATGGCAACGCCCTGACCATTACGGCGAACAATGCCTTTGCCAATCTCGATAGGTGCGAGGCCGCTCTCGATGACTGCATTCGGCCCGGTGCCACGCGGGTAGCGCACAGCGGCGGGGCCGTTATGCAGATAACCGGTGCTGAGCATCGAGCGCAGTTCGTTTTCGTCGCTCGGCGTCATGACCACGATGCCGGGGATGCAACGCAGGTACGACAGATCGAAGCTGCCCGCGTGGGTCGGGCCGTCTTCGCCCACCAGACCTGCGCGATCAATGGCGAACAGAACGTCGAGGTTCTGCACCGCCACGTCATGCACCAACTGGTCATAGCCGCGTTGCAGGAAGGTGGAGTAGATCGCGACAACCGGCTTTGAGCCTTCACAGGCCATGCCTGCAGCCAGCGTCACAGCGTGCTGCTCGGCAATCGCCACGTCGAAGTAGCGCTCAGGGAAGCGCTCGCTGAACTCGACCATGTCCGAGCCTTCCTTCATCGCCGGGGTAATACCCACCAGACGTGAATCAGCATCGGCCATGTCGCAGATCCACTGACCAAACACACCGGAATACTTCGGTCCGCTGGCCTTTTTCGGGGCAGCGGCTGGGGCATTGAGTGGCTCCAGTTTGGTGATGGCGTGGTAGCCGATCGGGTCGACTTCAGCAGGTGCGAAGCCTTTGCCTTTCTTGGTCACAACATGCAGGAATTGCGGACCTTTAAGGTCACGCATGTTGCGCAGCGTTGCAATCAGGGTTGGCAGGTCGTGGCCGTCGATAGGACCGATGTAGTTCCAGCCCAGTTCTTCGAACAGGGTGCCGGGAACCAGCATGCCTTTCGCGTATTCCTCGGTGCGGCGGGCAATTTCCCACGCACCTGGCAAACGCGACAGAACCTTTTTGCTGCCCTCACGCATGCTGCTGTAAGTGCGGCTGGATAGGATCTTGGCCAGATAATTCGACAACCCGCCCACGTTGCGCGAGATCGACATGTCGTTGTCGTTGAGGATGACGAGCATGTTGGCGGCGACTTCAGGCGCGTGGTTCAGCGCTTCGAACGCCATGCCAGCGGTCAACGCGCCATCACCGATCACGGCGATGGACTTGCGGTCGCTGCCTTGCAGGCGGGCGGCAATGGCCATGCCCAGCGCTGCACTGATCGATGTGCTGGAGTGACCAACGCCAAAGGTGTCGTACTCGCTCTCGCTGCGACGCGGGAAAGCGGCAACTCCGTCTTTCTGGCGCAGGGTGTTCATGCGCTGACGACGACCGGTAAGGATCTTGTGCGGATACGCTTGATGACCCACGTCCCAGACCAAACGGTCGTCTGGGGTATCGAAGACATAATGGAGGGCGATGGTCAGCTCGATAACACCGAGCCCGGCACCGAAGTGCCCGCCGGTCTGGCCAACGGAATAGAGGAGCTCCAGGCGCAGTTCATCGGCCAGGTCTTCCAGCTCGGCTTCGCCCAGGCGACGCAAGCCGTCCGGCGTTTCAGCGCGGTCGAGCAGCGGCGTGGTAGGGCGCACGCGGGGAATCTCTTTAAACGTCGTGGGCATCAGGCGAATCGTTATAAGTAAAAGAGGCGGCAGTTTACCTGATGCATCGCATGCTGCCCATGAAGTGCAGCCTTTGATGCGCAGGCAAACCTGTCAAACACAAGTCTCTGACCCGGCCAGACACGGCCGGTTCGGGATATTTGCAGTCGTGTAATCGGGATCAGTTGCGGCGTTCGACGATGAAACGAGCCAGTTCACGCAACGGATCAGCCGACGCGTCGAAAGGTCGCAGGGCGTCGATGGCCTGGTCACGCAGTTGCAAGGCATAGAGCCGGGCAGGTTCCAGGCCCAGCAGCGCCGGGTAAGTTGGCTTGTCGCGGGCGATGTCTGCGCCTTGGCGTTTACCGAGGGTTTCGGTATCGCTTTCAACGTCGAGGATGTCGTCCTGCACCTGGAATGCCAGACCAACGGCCCTGGCATAGACTTGCAACGCAGCGAGCCGGGCCTGATCGGCATTACCGCTGGCCAGTGCGCCGAGCTTTACGCTGGCTTCGATCAGCGCGCCGGTCTTGTGCCGGTGCATGAATTCCAGTGCAGCCTGATCCAGCTTGAGGCCTACCGAACCGAGGTCGATGGCCTGACCGCCAACCATACCGGCAGGGCCAGCCGCCAATGCCAAGGCACTGACCATTTGCAGGCGGGCTTCGGCGTCTCGGGAGGTCAGGCTTGGGTCGAGCAGGGCGGTGAAGGCCAGGCTTTGCAGGCCATCACCGGCCAGAATCGCGCAGGCTTCGTCGAACGCTTTGTGAGTCGTTGGCTGGCCGCGACGCAGATCGTCATCGTCCATTGCCGGTAAATCGTCATGAACCAGCGAATACGCGTGGATCAGTTCAACTGCGCAGGCTGCGCCGTTGGCGTCTTCAGCGTTACCGCCCAGCGCTTCGCAGGCGGCGTAGGCCAGCAGCGGGCGCACGCGTTTACCGCCGTTCATCACGCTATAGCGCATGGCGGCGTACAGGCGGGTCAATTCTGGAGCAGGTGCTGCAAACAGACCTTCCAGCGCCGCGTTGACGCGGGTCTGACTCAGTGCCTGATAAGTCGCGATCATTCAGGCTGTTCCGCGTCGAATGGCTCTTCGGCCAATTCGCCGTCGCGTTCCAGCAGCACCTGAACCTTCTGTTCGGCTTGCGCCAGCGCGCCCTGGCAGTCGCGGGTCAGGCGAATACCTTGCTCGAAGGCAGTCAGCGAGTCTTCCAACGACAGCTCGCCGTTCTCCAGACGCTCTACCAGCGTTTGCAGATCAGCGAGTGATTGTTCGAAATCCAGTGCAGCTTTCTTGCGGGCCATGGGGGCTATTCCGGTAGAGGTTAAACCGGCGCGACACTAGCAGAGCGAGGGCTTCTGGGCAAATTGGGCGGCCCTCAAAATAGCTGTTCGAACCGGATAAACGGCGGTTTGTCACACCGCTCATCCGTCAGGTCGCCAACGCCAACCGCGAGGGCGACCTCATCAATGCCTGATGTACGCGCCTGGAAAGCGCTTCTAGCATCGCAAGTCTGTGATCTTCGGATCGTTTGCTTTGTCGAGGGCAGAACAATGAAAAATTTCCGTATCGGGCAAATCGTCCCCAGCTCCAACACCACGATGGAAACCGAAATTCCGGCGATGCTGACTTCGCGTTACTCGCTGTTCCCCGAAGAGCACTTCACCTTTCATTCGGCGCGTATGCGCATGATGAAGGTCAGCCCGGAAGAGCTGAAAAAGATGGACGTCGACAGTGACCGTTGCGCGCTGGAACTGAGCGATGCGCGCGTAGACGTCATGGCTTACGCCTGTCTGGTGGCGATCATGTGCCAAGGCGCGGGTTATCACAAAGTGTCTCAGGAACGCCTTGGCAACGTGGTTGCCGGTAACGAAGCGCCAACCCCGGTGCTGAGTTCGGCAGGCGCGCTGATCGACAGCCTGAACGTGCTCGGCTACAAAAAAGTCGCCATCATCACGCCGTATATGAAGCCACTGACGCAACAAGTGATCGATTACATCGAAGCGGCAGGGATCGAAGTGACGGACTCCATCAGCCTGGAGGTGGCCGACAATCTGGCGGTGGGACGTCTCGATCCGATGAACCTGGTGGCGCATGCTGATCGTTTGAATATCGGTCAGGCGGATGGCGTGGTGTTGTCATGCTGCGTGCAGATGCCGTCATTGCCCGCGATTCAGGTCGTGCAGGATCGTCTCGACAAACCCGTGTTGTCCGCTTCGGTCGCTACTGTTTATCAGATCCTGAAAACCCTGGGCCTGGAAGCTAAAGTGCCAAACGCCGGTCATCTGTTGTCGGGTGCGTTCTGAGAGTCTGATTGAGCGCGTACTATGACCGGACTTCACGTCCGGTACTTACCATGAAGCTCGATCCTGTTTCGCTGCGCCTGTTCGTCAGTGTTATCGAAGAAGGCACCATCGCTGCCGCCGCCGAGCGCGAGCATATTGCCGCGGCGGCGGTCAGCAAGCGGCTCAGTGAGCTGGAGGAGTTGCTCGACGCACCCTTGCTGGTGCGCAGCAACAAGGGCGTTACGCCGACAGCGGCGGGCATTTCCCTGCTGTATATGGCCCGCAGTGCCCTGAACAATCTCAATGAAATCGTCGTGCAAATGCGCGAATACGGCCATGGCCGACGCGGCTCGGTGCATGTGCTGGCCAACATTTCGGCCATCAGCCAGTTCATGCCGGGGCTGATCAAGTCGTTCATGGATATGAATCCGCTGATCGATATCAAGCTTGAAGAAAAGGAAAGCCTGGCCATCACCAAAGCCGTGGCCGAGAATCGCGCGGATATCGGTATTTTTACCCGCTTGCCCCATGGTACCGATGTTGAAGTCTTCCCGTTTCGTAAGGATCGGCTGGTATTGCTGGTGCCCGACACCCATCCACTGGCCAGTCGGGAGAGCGTCACGTTCAGTGAAACCCTCGATCATCCTTACGTAGCGCTGCGCAGCGGTACTCATCTGAATTTCCAGTTGATCAAAGCCGCCAACGATGTAGGCCGCTCGCTGAAAATTCGCATGGAAGTGTCCAGCTACGACGCGCTCTGCCTGATGGTTCAGGCGGGCGTCGGTATTGGCATCCTGCCGCAGGGCAGCGTCGGGATCTACAGGCTGGAAGGTGTGCGAACGGTTGTGCTCAATGAGCCGTGGGCAGAGCGGGAGTTGATGGTTTGCGTCCGGTCGCGTGCAGGGCTGTCGAGCGCGGCGGGGCTATTGTTGGAGCATTTGCTGGATGGGTGAGTCAGCGCCAGCTTCCTGTCCTGAGGCATTTATTGCC
>NZ_JACONW010000191.1 GCF_014357575.1 Pseudomonas folii
TTTATCGCCAGACATGCCGCCTTCCCGGCTAAAGCCGGTCCCATGTCAGCTTGCGGGCAAACCTGGAACCCCCCACAAGTAAAAGTATTGGCACAAAAAAGCCCGGCATCTCGCAAGAGAGCCGGGCTTTTTTACAGCAGCGCTGGTTTTATTGAGCCAGCGTGTTGCCAATGGTCTGATCCTGGAACAGACGCGTCAGGGCGTCGCTCAACACGTCGCTCACCAGACGAGTGTTGGTTTCCTGATTCGGTGCCATACCAAAGCGCTGATCCAGCGAAGCGGCATAACGACCGGCGTAGTTACGGCCGTTGTTCTTCACTTCGGCGCGGAACGTGGTGCTGATGGTCGCTTCAGTCACGTACAGGCCTTCTTTCGGCGATTGATACTTCAGGTCCGCCAGGGTAATGGTCAGCTGTGGACCGCCGCCGTTAGGCGATGGGGTAAAGCCCAGCAGACGCACAGCAGCTTCTGCCTGAGCCTGCAACTTGGGCAGTACGTCAGCACTGGAAACGCTGACCGCGCTGGTTTCCGGATACATGCCACCACGGGTACCCAGCGTCGGGCTTGGGCGACCGTCGACGACACGCACCATTACCGGCTGACCACGGCCTACCGGCGCCAGCTGGGCATTCAGCTTGGGCTGCGGGCTAAGTTGTTGAGGGCTGTGGGCACAGCCAACCAGAGTCAGACTCGTTACAGCAAGCAAACCAAACAAAATGCGACGCAGCATGCTCATCTCTCTCCAATGGGCCAGGCACTAAATGTGCCGCAGTATAGCGGCCTCCCAGCACCGCCAACCAGTGAAAATCGGACCGCGCCAGAGATGCAATGGTTCAGCAACACCCACGTCACGATGATGTCATGTGCGGTGTGCAGAATTGCGCCTAAACCAATCGGGAGCCACCCCATGGACTTTATCTGGTCACTCTTTACTGCTCGTCCCAAGTACCGCCACTACGCGCGCATTGATAAAAGCGGTGTTTGCTGCGCGTTCAAACAGTGCACTCAGCCTCCCGTGGGTCAGGGTTGGGTTGAGGTTTCCGAACAGAATCTGTCCTGGTTGAACCAGCCACTGCCCCTCAATGCCCGTATCACTCGCCGCGCCGGGCAACCTGCAGCGCGTCAGTTGCGCATGGCCTGACTGCGAACCGAATAAAAGTCACTTAATACGATCAATTCCTGTCGTTTCATCGCTATAATCTTCCCCCGATTATAAGGACGTCTCCTGATCGGGCCTCGCAGCATGGCTAATCTCCTGATTAGCGCCTTCGTAATGCCCACAGAGAGCCGCCCACACAGGTCACGATCACGCAGATTTGCGTGTTGATCGGTGCTGACGGGCTCGAATATTTTGAACCCGTATCGCTCGCCAACACGCCGGAATGCATGCCCCTGATCTGCCGGTGCTGCCATCGCGCAGCCCTTTTGAGGTTGAGGTTCGCGTCTCCAAAAGAACGCGAAAAAACGGGTTTCACTACTTCACAAGAGTGTGGCGAGCAAATGAACAGGTACGCGTTTGTAAATGCACCATTAGCATCTGACCCAACCATTTTGAACAGGATCGATTGCTGCTACGCAGCCTCCTCGACTGGAGTCTGAAGCCTGTCCGCTACGGATTTGGTTGCACAACGGATGCCTTGACGATGGTCGAATGGCTGACCGGGCTGAAAAATGCGTTCATGCTGCCTTGATGAATCAATCATTCAAGTCCGTTTGATGGCCTCCGTTGATGATGCGAAAAATTGCGAAGAATCGGACATGCAGATCCTGGCCAGGGTTATCGGGACACAACTTTGAACAAAGTCCCGCTACCAGGCATCTGACCTCAGGATCGTATGCCGTCAATTTGGTGCTGCAGATTTTGGAGACGCGTTAATGGCGCATAACGAAGCAGTCGATGTGGTATTGGTTGGAGCGGGCATCATGAGTGCCACCCTCGCCGTACTGCTCAAGGAGCTCGACCCCGGCCTCAAGCTGGAAGTCGTTGAGCTGATGGACTCTGGCGCTGCGGAGAGTTCAAACCCGTGGAACAACGCCGGTACCGGCCATGCGGGTCTGTGCGAACTCAATTACACCCCGCCGGCAGCTGATGGCTCCATCGACATCAAGAAAGCCGTGCAAATCAATACCCAGTTCGAGGTTTCCAAACAGTTCTGGGCTTACCTGACGCAAAAAGGCACTTTCGGCTCGTCGAAGAGCTTCATCAGTGCAGTTCCGCACCTGAGCTTCGTGCAGGGCGAGAAAGGCATTGCCTTCCTCAAGACCCGCTTTGAAGCCATGCGCACGCACCATGCGTTCTCGTCCATGGAATACACCGAGGACAAGGCGACCCTTGCCGAGTGGATGCCGCTGATGATGCCCGGCCGCCCGGCCGATGAGCAGATCGCCGCGACGCGAGTCATGAACGGCACTGACGTCAATTTCGGCAACCTGACCAATCAACTGCTCAAACACCTGAGCAGCGGTCCGGATGCTCAGGTCAAGTACAGCAAGCGGGTCACAGGCCTGAGCCGCAAAGGCGCTGGCTGGAGCGTCAGCATCAAGGACGTGAACAGCGGCAGCACGCGTGAGATCGACGCGAAATTCGTGTTCCTCGGCGCAGGTGGTGCGGCGTTGCCATTGCTGCAGATGTCAGGCATCGAAGAAAGCAAAGGCTTTGGCGGCTTCCCGGTCAGCGGCCAGTGGCTACGCTGCGACAATCCTGAAGTGGTCAAACATCACCAGGCCAAGGTCTACAGTCAGGCAGCGGTCGGTTCGCCGCCAATGTCTGTGCCGCACCTGGACACCCGCGTCGTCGACGGCAAGAAGTCCCTGCTGTTCGGACCTTACGCCGGTTTCACCACCAAGTTCCTCAAACACGGCTCGTTCCTTGACCTGCCGCTGTCGGTACGTATCGCCAACATCAAACCGATGCTGGCTGTGGCCCGCGACAACATGGACCTGACCAAATACCTGGTCAGCGAAGTCATGCAGTCCATGGAGCAGCGTCTTGAGTCACTGCGCCGCTTCTATCCAGAAGCTAAAGCTGAAGACTGGCGTCTGGAAATTGCGGGCCAACGGGTGCAGATCATCAAGAAGGACCCCAAGAAAGGCGGCGTCCTGCAATTCGGTACTGAACTGGTCTCGGCCAAAGACGGCTCTCTCGCCGCCCTGCTGGGTGCATCGCCAGGTGCTTCGGTCACCGTTTCGATCATGCTGGACCTGATCGAGCGCTGCTTCCCGGAAAAAGCACGAGGTGAATGGGCAGCCAAGCTCAACGAGATCTTCCCGGCTCGGGAGAAAGAACTGGAAACCGACGCGCAGCTGTATGAGCGGGTCAGTACCCAGAACAACGAGCGCCTGGAACTGGTCGAGAACCACAGCGAAGCACACAGCCTCGCCTGATTCACGAGCGACACACGAGAACGCCCGGCGTCGAAAGAGCCGGGCGTTTTTTTTGTTTAACTTAACGCGTTGCGAACTCATCAGTAACGCAATAACGCAGGTCCGGGCTATTCGATACTGACTCGGACGCTATAGCTTTTATCGGGATCATGACTGACCAGTTGAGCCTTACAAATAGCCTTAGAGGCGCCATCTGATTGCGCATTAGTCCATTGATAGGGCTCTTCTGCAGGTCGGAACCAACCAAAGCTTGTCCTTATATCGTGACCCGCCTTGAACGTGCAGGATTTATCTCCGGCGGTATACGTGAAGCTGAGTGCCCCTCGTTTTTTCGAGGCGAACATCAAGCTGATGTCTCCCGTGCGATGGCCAGGTATCGCGTAATTATCAACCCCTACCCCGCCCAATACCCAGTTGGCGGCGCTTAACACCAAGGGTGTCGCCGTCTCGTTAACAACCTTGACGTTCGCTTGAAAACTCCCGGCAGCACGGGCATAGGGGGCAACACTTGCAGCCAGTAATACCAGGCACAGCAGCACCTGCGGACCTGCTTTATTTAACTTCCAATGAACATCCATTTCACGACTCCATAAATCCAGCGACAAGATCCTCATTCACTTCATACGATAGCGAACATCAAAACTTTCCTTGTAGACCCACTCATCCACTTTCAACTCGCAAGTAGCAGGCACACTGCCAAAACTTTTAGTCACCTTCCAGTGGCCAGGCCCAGTGAGTGTCATGGGGCCTTTAACCCGTTTGACAGGGCCGTACTTCACAACAAAGTTACAGCGTTTGCCTCCATCAGTACCCATCATGAAGTTGACCTCGCCAATGTCATTGGTAACCCGGATATTGAATCCGCCAGTATCGCCGGGCTTGATTCTGTAAGTTTGAGGATCCTGACCACCCAAGTCCCAGCTTTGATTGATGAGATAAATATCTTCAGCCGTCATGTTCCGTATTTCAGCGTGGTAATTGGTGAGCGTCTCGGCCTGAGCGAACCCCACCATGGATAAAGCACTCAAAACAGCAATTAATTTTAAACGGTACATAATATTGAAATCCCTTTCCAATGATGCACAGAGGCACGACCGCCGCTGTAAAGCAGGCACCGTACCGATGAGTGCTGATATCACTTGATACTGACGCGAAGGATATAACCATCACCCGATGGCTTTTCCACTACCGTGGCTTGGCAAAAGGCACCGAACTGCCCGACAGAAATACCCCGCACCTCAGCAACATCCCTGTAAGAAGGCCACAACCAACCGGCAACACGTTCCTGGCCGTATTTAGCCTGGTAGTTACAAGCGGTGGCCCCTGCGGCATAAGTGAAGGACAGCGAACCACTCTTATTACCCGCTACCGAGATAGAAAACTCTCCCTTATAATGCTGAGGAATTTGATAATCCACCGCCTCATAGTTACCCAGATGCCATGTAGCCCGGTTCAAGGAGAGATCTGATCGAGCTTCGTTATCTACCGAAATATCAAATTTCTTGGCAGCCAGAGCAGGCGTGGTCATCACGAGAAAATGAGAGCCAAGTAAAACACTTAACAACGATATATATCTGTTCATCATCGAAATCCATTTCGAAAAATATTAATTCATTGCATCAAACACAATGCCGCCTAAGCAGTATGGCTTGAATTCTCACTCGCGCATGAAAAAACAACGATTATATCGGTAGGAAAAATCTAACAACTTCGTAGCTATTATCCACACAACAGATCAACACAGGACAGACTCCATTCGGATGCCTGTCCTGTCAGCCCTCACACGCGAGCTTTCTCGATCAGCTCGATGTATTCATCAGCGTTGCGCTGATCCTTGATCGTTGCAATGAAGTCATTGCCATGCTCATCCTTGCCATCCAGGTCGTAACCGGCTTCGAGGAAGAACACCAGAAAGCGCTCGAAATCATTCACCCGCAAGCCACGGTAAGCCTTGATCAGCTTGTGCAGCGATGGCGATGTAGCGTCCACCGGCTCGAAGAGCAAGAACGCTTTAACCTGCTCATCGCCGATTTCGTCACCAATCAACTGCTTTTTATCTTTACGCATTGCGTGCTCCAACTGGATCGCTGACTTGTTAACCGGCGGGCAGTTTACCCTCGGCTCGGCAAAAGGCTCAACGAGTACGAACGGCCCCGGTGTGCAAATCGGCCCAGACATGGCCGTTGGCGTAACTGAGGAACTGGCAGTAAAGCTTTTCGTTGCGCAGCAGATCCATCAACGTTCGGTATTGCGCGACCGGGTAATACAGATTCAGCACTCGACTCTTGTCATCAAAGACCGGCTTTTTCAGGCTTTTGCTTTCGCTGTCGAAATGAATCAGCACCTCGTTAATCGTGGCGCCTTTGTTCATTGGCTTGCCTTTGAGGCGCAGCAGTACCGGCGCAGTCACGGGGATCGGTGCCTGATTGGACTGCCGCTGATTGCCCACCACGACCGAATACTCGGTGATCTGCAGCAATTGCTGCTGCTCGGGTTCGCCTTCGCGCAGATTCAGGTCATCTGGCGGCAGGTATTGGGCGTGCATGGGTTCGGCTGAGACAGGCATCACAACGGGCAAGCTGCACAGCAAGGCCATGGCAGCGCTACGGATCAAAAGCTTCATTTCGACTTCCCGCAAGGACAGGGCTGGCACTTTAGCATGCGGGCCAAGACTGTTCCCGAGGAGATACTAAGGTCTGTTGGAGCGAGGCTTGCCCGCGAAGAACAATGAATCGGTGCAACTAACACACCGCAGCGCCTGATTCGCGGGCAAGCCTCGCTCCAACAGAACCCCACCTACTCTGATTACATCCCTTTAACCGCATAAATCCCGGCAGCGTTGCGCCAGTAACCCTTGTAATCCATGCCATAACCGAAGATGTAGCGGTCAACGCATGGCAGGCCTACAAAGTCGGCTTTCAGGTCCGGACGCGCTTTGCGGTCATGGTCTTTGTCGATTAATACCACGGTGTGAACGGCACGAGCGCCCGCGTGTTTGCAGAAGTCGATGATCGCGCCCAGGGTGTGACCTTCGTCGAGGATGTCGTCGATGATCAGCACGTCACGGTCGATGAACGAGACTTCGGGCTTGGCTTTCCAGAACAGATCGCCGCCGCTGGTTTCGTTGCGGTAGCGGGTGGCGTGCAGGTAAGACGCTTCCAATGGGAAGTTCAGGTGCGTCAGCAGCTTGCCGGAGAAGATCAGACCGCCGTTCATCACGCAGAATACGACTGGATTGCGCTCAGCCAGCTCGGCATTGATATGCGCACCAACGCGAGCGATGGCCGCCTCGACTTCAGCTTCTGTGTACAGGCAGTCGGCTTCGCGCATGATTTGACGGATATGCTCGAGATCAGCGGACATGACGCTCTCCTGGGGGGCAGTGTAAGAAAAGCGGGCAAAGGTACGCATCCGCTCCAGTCAGGGCAAGCAATTCTGGACTAACGTGTCAGGAATTGTCTGAAAACACCGCAAGGCACGTAGGACAGTAACAGCTGAATAGATTAACCTAGGCCGTTTTTTTGCCCACGCCGGAGCTTTTTCCTATGCCTATTCGTGAGATCCGCCATCCGCTGATCCGCCACAAGCTCGGCCTGATGCGCCGCGCCGATATCAGCACCAAGAACTTCCGTGAGCTGGCTCAGGAAGTCGGTGCCCTGCTCACCTATGAAGCCACCTCCGATCTGCCGCTGGAGACCTACGATATCCAGGGTTGGGCCGGTACTGTCCCGGTCGAAAAGATCGCAGGCAAGAAGATCACCGTCGTACCGATTCTGCGCGCTGGTATCGGCATGCTCGACGGCGTTCTCAGCCTGATTCCGGGTGCCAAAGTCAGCGCCGTGGGTGTGGCCCGCAACGAGGAAACCCTCGAAGCCCATACGTACCTGGAGAAACTGGTTCCGGAGATCGATGAACGTCTGGCCATGATCATCGACCCGATGCTCGCCACCGGCGGTTCGATGGTTGCCACGATCAACCTGCTGAAAAAAGCCGGCTGCAAGGAAATCCGCGCCATGGTGCTGGTTGCTGCGCCGGAAGGTATCGCAGTGGTTGAAGCGGCTCACCCGGACGTCATGATCTACACCGCCTCCATCGATGAACGCCTCAATGAGCATGGCTATATCATCCCGGGCCTGGGCGATGCCGGTGACAAGATTTTCGGCACCAAGCAAAAGGACGCGTGATGAGGCAGGACGAGTTCAACGATCCACTGTGGCGCACCGTGCTGTCCGGGGCGCAGATGCTCTTCGTCGCATTCGGCGCACTGGTATTGATGCCGCTGATTACAGGGCTGGATCCTAACGTCGCACTGTTTACCGCTGGCCTGGGTACTTTGCTGTTTCAAATCGTCACTGGCCGTCAGGTGCCGGTGTTCCTGGCGTCGAGCTTCGCGTTCATCACCCCCATTATTCTTGCCAAAGGCCAGTTCGGTCTTGCAGCGACCATGGGTGGGGTCATGGCGGCGGGTTTCGTCTACACCTTCCTCGGCCTGGCCGTGAAGATCAAAGGCACTGGCTTCATTGACCGACTGCTGCCGCCGGTGGTTATCGGTCCGGTGATCATCTCCATCGGCCTGGCAATGGCACCGATTGCCGCGAACATGGCCATGGGCAAAAGTGGTGACGGCGCGGAACTGATTCCGTACAGCACCGCGATGCTGATCTCGATGCCTGCGCTGCTGACCACGTTGGTCGTGGCCGTATTCGGCAAAGGCATTTTCCGTCTGGTGCCGATTATCTCCGGCGTACTGGTGGGCTTTGCCCTGTCGTTTTACTTTGGCGTCGTCGACACCGCAAAAATCGCCGGGGCGCCCTGGCTGGCGTTGCCTGCGTTTACCGCGCCGGAGTTCAACTGGCAGGCGATTCTGTTCATCGTCCCTGTAGCACTGGCGCCCGCCATTGAGCACATCGGCGGCGTGATCGCAGTGGGCAGCGTGACGGGTCGTGATTACCTGAAGAAACCAGGCCTGCACCGCACACTGTTTGGTGATGGCATTGCCACCACCGCAGCGGGCCTCTTCGGCGGTCCACCCAACACCACCTACGCCGAAGTGACGGGCGCGGTGATGCTGACCAAGAACTACAACCCGAAGATCATGACCTGGGCGGCGCTGTTTGCGATCACCCTGGCATTCATCGGCAAGTTCGGCGCGCTGCTGCAAAGCATCCCGGTGCCGGTGATGGGCGGCATTCTCTGCCTGCTGTTCGGTTCGATTGCGGCGGTAGGCATGAACACCCTGATCCGCCACAAGGTCGACCTGGCCGAAGCCCGCAACCTGGTGATCGTCTCGGTGACACTGGTGTTTGGTATCGGCGGCGTGTTGATCGGCACCGGCAACGGCCCGGACGATTTCGGCCTGAAAGGTATTGCCCTGTGCGCCGTGACGGCTATCGCATTGAACCTGCTGTTACCGGGCAACGATGGGTGGAAGAACAAGCATCTGGATGATCAATTGCCTTAGGA
>NZ_JACONW010000192.1 GCF_014357575.1 Pseudomonas folii
CTAGGCGAGGCACCAAGTGGTGGGGCATGAGCGTTTTGCTTACTTTTGCGCTGTTCAAAAGTGAGGCGCTGTAAAAGCGCAACCAATGTAAGCCTTCACGGGAAAACGGATATGTACACTAGCCGCAACACTTAGGGCTTAGGCGCCGAGCCGCTACTCTCCCAACCTCCACCCAACGCCAGAAACAGATCAATCTGCCCCATCGCCACCTGCGTATTGGCCGTCGCCAACTGCGCCCGCACATCCGTATAAGTCCGGGTCGCCTGCAAATCAGCCAGAAACGAAGCCCGTCCAGCCTGGAAGAAACGATGCGTCTGATCCGCCGCCTGCTCAGCCGATTGCGCGGCATCGGTCAGCGCGTCACGGCGTTGCAACAGCGCCGTATACTGCGCCAGACCCGTCTGGGTTTCCCGTATGGCGTTCAGCACCACACCATCAAATCGCGCCAATGCCGCCTGGCTCGACGCCTCGGCCTCATGAATCCGGGCGCGAGCGCCGTTCGACGGCACGGTCCAGTTAATCAACGGACCAAAACCCCAACGGTTAGCCACCGGCTTGCCCAGATTTTCCAGCAGGCCCACGGTGCCGACGGTCGCACCGATGCTGATGTCCGGGTACAACTCACCCGTCGCCACGCCGATTTCAGCAGTCGAAGCAGCCAGACGCCGTTCTGCCTGACGCACATCCGGGCGGCGCTTGAGCAGCGCTGCCCCATCGCCCACCGGCATCACCTGAGCAATATGCGGCAACTCATTACACGTGCTCACGCCCGCCGGCAATTGATCCAGCGGTTTGGCCAGCAGCATCGACAAACGGTACAGACCGGTCTGACGCAAGGCCTCGTAACGCGGCAGTTCCGCGCTCAAGGATTTGAACTGGGTTTCCGAGCGCGTCACTTGAGTTTCGTCGCCACGCCCGGCGTCACGCAGACGCTGGGTCAGGCTGACGCTCTGCTTTTGCAGGCTCAGCGATTCCATGGCGATGTCGTGTTCTTCGTTGGCGGCGCAGACTTGGGTGTAAGCGCGAACCACGTCAGCCACCAAGGTGATGCGTGCGGTTTCGGCGGCGGCTTGCGCAGCATCAACGTTGGCGTTGGCGGCTTCAATGCCTCGTTGCAGGGTGCCGAACAAATCGAACTGATATGACGTAGTAATGCCCACATCGCCGACGTTACCCACCGGGACTTTCTCGGACAGCAAAAACGCTTCGCCAGACTCTTGAAGGCGCTGCGCACCGGCTTTGGCGCTGGTGGTAAAACCGCCTGCCGCTTCGGCCTCGGAACTCTGGTAGCGGGCGCGTTGCAGGTTGGCGGCGGCGATGCGCAGGTCGGTATTGGAGGCCATGGCCTGTTGCACCAGTTGATTCAGACGCGGGTCCTGATACAGACGCCACCAGTCAGCAGGGACCGGTGCGGAAACGGTATTGACCGACTCTCCGGCCAATTCGCCTTGCAGGTCCGGACGGTTGATCGCAGCGTCCTTGGGCAGTTGGTAGTCAGGGCCAACCATCTGACACGCCGACAGCAGCAAGCCAAGCCCGACCGTTGCCGTCAGGCGCGTGAGGTGTGTCATTGGCCGGTCTCCTTGCTGTCCGAGGCCTGACCGTCTTCAATGATCGACACCGTGGCGGTGCGCCCGGCGATCATGCGGAAGTTGTCCGGCACCTCGTCGAAGGCGATGCGCACCGGAATACGCTGGGCCAGGCGCACCCAGCTGAACGCCGGATTGACGTTGGGCAGCAGGTTGGAGCCGCTGGTGCGGTCGCGGTCTTCGATACCGGCGACGATGCTCACGACGTGGCCCCGCAGACGGGCGTTGTCGCCGATCACCCGGATGTCCACGCTTTGTCCGATATGAATACCGTCGAGCTTGGTTTCTTCGAAGTAGCCATCGATGTGGAATGAAGCGCCGTCGACAACCGACAACACAGGTCGACCCGCGGTAACGAACTCGTGGGCGCGGGGCGCGCGGTCGTTGAGGTAGCCGTCTACCGGGCTGCGGATCACCGAGCGATCCAGGTTCAGTTGCGCGGCATCCACCGCGACTTGTGATTCCTGTAACGCCGACAGCGCGCGAGCTTCCCGGGACTGGCTTTCTTCCAGTTGCTCACGGGCCACCAGATTGCCGAGGCCACGGTTACGCTTGTTCTCGCGGCGGGCCTGTTCCCAGGTTTCCTGACGCTCGGCAACCGTCGCCTTGGTCTGGCGCAAGGCGAGACGGAAGCGGTCCTGGTCGATGGTGAACAGCACCTGGCCTTTGCTGACCAACTGGTTATCACCGACGTCGACTTTCTCGATCAGCCCCGAGACGTCCGGCGCGATCTGGACGATGTCGGCGCGGATGTGACCGTCCCGGGTCCAGGGTGCGTACATGTAATACATGACCATGCGCCACACGACGATGGCAGCGAAGGTCACGATCAGCAGAGTCAGGACCACGCGGCCCAAAGTAAGCAGAGGTTTTTTCATTTCATCAGGTATCGACTGAGAGTATCCACGGCGCCGAGCAACAAAGCGTATAGACCTACGTTGAACAATGCCCGGTGCCAGACCAGACGGTAGAAATGGGTACGCGATAACACCGCGTGGACCCCGAGAAACAGTAAATAGGTGATGCCCATCAGCGCGAGAAACGTGGGTACGAAGACCCCGCTGATGTCCAGATCGCCAATCATAGGGACGCTCCGTCGAGGCCATGGGGCGGTAATTCTTCGGTTTCGGTCGCGGCATTGACGACTTCCACGCCCGGCAACAGGGCCAGACGCAGGCCGCTCAAGGCATGCAGCAGATGCAGGCGGGCCGGTTCTTCGCCCAGCATTTCAACGGTCAGGGCGCGGCGTGCGCGGTCCATGGTCATCAACATGCCTTTGGGCGCAGGCAGGCGTTCACCGGCTTTCAGACAGGCCTGGAAGTGGCTGCCGACTTCTTCGACGACCTGGCGCAGCAACAGCTGTTGCCCCGCGTGCGCCCTCGGCAACCAGGCCAGCATGTCCAGTAGATTCAGAGCCACGCGCAGGTCGCGCAGGGCAATGCCGGTGTCTTGCGCGGTGATGGTCAGACGCGGCAGTTGTTGCATCAGACGGTCGAGCATTTGTGCGCCCATGGCCCGATGTTCAGCCAGTGTCGCGGGTTCGGTCAGGGCAACAATGTCGCGCCAGCTGAAGCGGGTCAGGCGTTTGGCTGCCAGTTCGACGCCAAACGGACGCATGACCAGTGTCCAGATGAACGCGAACAGCAAGCCCACCGGACCGGCCAGGTTGGAGTTGATGAAGTTCAGAAAGTCCGCGTCGTAGGCGCTCTGAATGCTGACAAAGGACGAGGTGTTGACGATTGTCAGCAAGGTGCCCAGGTAGAAGCGTGGCTGCACGGTCAGGGTGCCGACACAAATAAACGGCACCGCGAAGGCCAGCACCAGCATCGGGAAGTCATGCAGGTTGGGCAGGACCACGAACAGGTACAGGCTGGCGAAAACGACTGACAGCATGGTCCAGAAGAAGAACCGGTAAATCTGTGGGGCCGGATCGTCCATGGCCGCAAAGAAGCTGCACGACACGGCGGCCAATGCCACGGCGGCCGCGCCATCCGTCCAGCCGAGCAGAATCCACAGCACCGAAGCAACGATGATCGCCAACACCGAAGTCATCACCGAATAGAGCATCAGCCCGCGGTCCAGAAACGGCGTGATGCGCGCCAGCCGCCAATGCCGGTAAACGGCGCGCCACGGGGTCTGGTCGTCAGTCTTGATGGCGTGCTGCAAGGTTCGGCAGTCCTGCCACAGATCGATGAATTCACCCAGGCGGTAAAGCGCGTTCGACAGCAACAACTGACGGCGATCATCAAGCTGCGCCGCGCTGGGTTGCAGGCGATCCAGTTCGCCATGCAGCGTCTCCCATTGTTTTGTCTGCAGGCCACTGGCGGTGTTTTCCAGCCAGGCGCGCGTCTCGATCAACAGCGGCGCGAGATTGGCGACCAGTTCCGGCGTGCGTCGCTCCAATGCCCATAAAGCATCGTCCAGGGCGTCGATCACCGGCAGCAGGTGGATCATGCGGCCCCGCAGCTCTTTGGCGTTGCGCACCGTTTGTTTGCGGGCGCCTTCATGAGGTAACTGGCCGATCATCAGTTCGAGGGTATTGAAGGTGCCGACCATCGAGCTGCGCAGGGTGCCGACTTCTTCAGCGTTGGCGCTGCGTGACAGAAAGCGGTCGCAGTAGGCCGAGGCATCGCTAAACCATTTATCTGCCGAGCCTTGCATGACCGGCGCCAGGCGGCGCGGCCAGAAAATGCTGCCGACCACGGCGGCGCAGACGATGCCGAGAAAGATCTCTTCGGTTCGGGATACGGCGATCTCGAACACCGCTTGCGGATTGTCCACCACCGGGAAGGAGATCAGCGGCATGGTGTAACCGGCCAGCATCAAGGCGTAGCTGTTGGCAGTGCGCAGATGCAGCGACAGAAACAGCAGCGTGCCGGTCCAGAGGGCAATCACGATGGCGAGCAGAAATGGTGTCTGGACGAACATCGGCACGATTAACACTGACGCCGCTGCGCCGGTCAGCGTACCGATTGCCCGGTACAGCGCCTTGGAGCTGGTCGGACCCACGAACGGACTGGAGACGATATATACCGTCGCCATCGCCCAGTAGGGCCGCGGCATTTCCATGAGCAGTGCGATATACAGCGCCAGCATTGACGCGCCGAAGGTGCGGACGCCATAGAACCAGTCCCGGGCCGGTGGCACGCCTGCGAAGAAGTCTTTCAAAGCGACCCCGCGCTGTCTTGATTGGCCGCATCACTGAACGCCTTGAACACTCGCAAAGTCGCTTCGAGGTCTTCCTTGGCCACACCTTTAAGTACCTCGCGGCGCAAGCGCAGCAACTCGTCTTCGATGGCCAGCGCGACCACCCGGCCATTTTCGGTAAGGCTCAGGGATTTGGCCCGGCGATCAGACGGGTCTTCGGTGCGGCACACGATGTCGGCATTGCACAGTTGGTCGAGCAGGCGGACCAGCGTCGGGCTTTCCATGCCTGCTGCGTGGGCCACCGTGACCTGATTCACTCCATCGCCCAGGCGCAGAATCATCAACAACGGCGCAGCACAGGCT
The DNA here is from genome assembly GCF_014357575.1 of Pseudomonas folii. Taxonomy (GTDB): domain Bacteria; phylum Pseudomonadota; class Gammaproteobacteria; order Pseudomonadales; family Pseudomonadaceae; genus Aquipseudomonas; species Aquipseudomonas folii. Next base: position 5,100 of record NZ_JACONW010000192.1, read on the forward strand.
TCGGAAACGCCATAGCGCACCAGCGTGTTGTGGCAGATGCGGCGCCATTGTCGGGACGAAGCGACCATGCCGCTGCTGATGCTCATCTGCAGTGAATCGAGGGACATAAAAGAACCGGGAAATTAGTTAGCGAGGATATTGTTCGTGACAACATAATTAGCTTGCTAACTATAATCCTGTAACAAAGTCTTACAGTCAAGTCCGAATCGCCAATCGGCTTGATGAGCGGATGCACTAACACTCGTGAAAAAATCAGTCGGCGGACAGGGTTAAATCAAAAAAGTGCCGTTCGATTTGATTATTTTCATACCGTTGGTCGGCATTTATTTATGTTTTTTTAACCGTAAAGCAGCCATTACAGAACGCACGTCCAAAAAACTGACGTGGTTCTCATTTCGCAGTTTCCATATTTGATGATGCTTGCAGGGCAGGGGAGGACATCAGCCCTGATTCGAGCGTTGATATCGAAATAGTGGCCTTTAGTGCGGCGCGCTGTTTTATTGACGCCAATTCAGTGTCGCCTGTTGCTCACAAAAAAATCGATTCAGCCGATACGCCAGACGAAGCCATCCGGTAGCTCAAGCGCCCGGTTTAGAGACCTTTGTCGGTGCGCTGGCCGCACCTTGTGAGCATGCGATGATCGACCTCGCCACCTGGAACCTTTCCATTCCTGTAGGCACTCCATCCGTGATTATTGATACCCCTAAACTGGTTCAGGGTTATCAGGATGGTTATTTTCGTTCTGGCAATACATTGTTCTTCTGGGCTCCGGTAACCGGGTCCAAAACGGAGAACGCTAAATTCCCGCGGACGGAACTGCGAGAGACGACAGCGGACGGCAAGGTCTACAACTGGACTTACTCCCAGGCAGACAATTTCCTGCGCGCTGCACTCACGGTCAATCAAGTGCCTTCAACCGGCAAAATCGTCATCGGCCAGATTCACGCTTTCCAGAGCACCGAGCCGTTGCTCAAGGTCGAGTATCAGTTCAAGGAAAAACTGCAGACCGGCAATATCGTCGCTAAATTCCGCCGTAGCCCGGACGCTGAAATCGAAGTCATCAACATCGCTTCCGGCGTACCGTTGAACGTGCGGTTCAGCTACAGCATCCACCTGACGCCTGCAGGTAATCTGACAGTGAATGCGGCTGACTTTGCTTGGGGTGCCAAGCTGGATGCTACGTGGAAAGACAAGTTGCTGTACTTCAAGGCGGGTGTGTATACCCAGGACAACACCGGGTATGCCACCGAAGGCGGGGCTGCAACGTTTTACAAGTTGATCATCAATCACGACAAGAAGGCGTGAGGGCAGGCTTGGTGGATATCCCACAGGCGATGCATAACCCCTGTGGGATATCCGCAAGTTGACGTGGGACCGGCTTTAGCCGGGAAGAGGCCAGTGCAGTCGACAGATATGCAGTGTGAGGAATAACGCCTTCCCGGCTAAAGCCGGTCCCACGCCGCTCCTACAGGATGGATTAGATCAATTCCCCACCCAACCTCACAGATCGGGTTAAATCAATTCAATCCTAACTTCCCACGCAAGGTCGACAGGTCTTCAGCCAGGGTGTTAACCGGGCCGACCAGCGCTTTGCGGTCGTTTTCTTTCACTTTGTCGTAAGTTTCGAAACCGCCATCTTTGGTCTTGTACTTGGCCAGGATCTTGTCCACGGTGGCGAAATTCTTGTCGACCTTGGCAGCGAACACCTTGTCGGACTTCTCGATTTGCGGGCGGAACAGGTCGACGATTTTCTTCGCGCCGTCGATGTTGCCCTGGAAGTCATACAGGTCAGTGTGGCTGTAGCGGTCTTCCTCACCGGAGATCTTCGTTGCAGCGACTTCTTCCAAAAGTGCAGCTGCACCGCCTACAACCTTTTCAGGCGGGAAAGTCAGACCGGCAACGCGGTTTTCCAGATCTTTCACGTCAGCCATCAACTTGTCAGCAATCGGGCCTTGGTCTTTGGTGCTGTTCTGCGAGAACAGCGCGTATTCCAGGCGGTGGAAGCCGGTGAAGTCTTCGGCGTTCACGCCAGCCTCGTGGTCATCAACACGGGAGTCAATGGAGGCGTCCAGGTCGCTGAACAGCTCAGCCATTGGCTCGATTTCTTCATAGAACACGCGGGTCGGCGCGTACAGTTTTTTAGCGGTGGCCAGGTCGCCTTTCTTCACTGCGTCAGTGAACTTCTGGGTGTGGCTGACCAGCTCGCCGATCTGTTCGGTGACGTAGATTTTGTAGTCCGAAACCGGCCCTACCAGGTCCAGCGGCGCAGTGGCGGCGAAGACCGGGGTCTGCAGCAGACCGGCGGTGAGCAGCAAAGCAAAAGGCAACTTCTTCATGGGACTCTTCCTGTTGAGGTGGCTTAAGGGGTAGTCATTACGCAGTTTTGGTGTCGGCTTTGGCCGAAGCCTGAAGCAGTGAGCGACCAATGAAGTCCTGGTCGTTGATCACGCCGGGCAGGGTGAAGAAGTACCCACCGCCCACCGGCTTTAGGTATTCCTCCAGTGGTTCGCCATTGAGGCGGGTCTGCACGGTGATGAAGCCTTTTTCGAGGTCGGACTGGTAGCAGATGAACAGCAGGCCCATGTCGAGCTGGCCATTCTTGTTGACGCCGTTGGAGTAGTTGAACGGGCGACGCAGGATCAGGTTGCGCTGGCTTTCAGCCGTGCGCGGGTTGGCCAGACGGATATGGGAATCCAGTCTGGTTTTCTTGCCGTGAGGGTCGGCGGCGTAGTCCGGCACATCGGTTTCTACCTTGCCATCCATGGGCGCGCCGGTGGTTTTGACCCGGCCGAAAATCGCTTCCTGTTCCTGCAATGGCGTGCGGTCCCAGCGCTCAACAAAGTTGCGGATGACCCGCACCGCCTGATAGCTGCCATTGACGGCCCAGTCCGGTTCGTCGCTGCCCGGTTGCACCCAGACCAGCTCGTTCATGGTCTTCTGGTTATTGGAGTCCGGGTTGGCCGAGCCGTCGCGGAAACCGAGGAAGTTACGGGCGCTTTCCGGTGGCTGGCCGGGTTTCTTCGGCGCTTGCGGCGGCACCGTGCCTTCCTGCTTCCAGCGCACCAGTAGCAGGTCCGGCAGGTTTTTCACGATGTCGCGCAGGGCGTGGATGTTGCTGTCGGCGCTGTTGGCGCAGAACTGAATGCTCAAGTCGCCATGGCAGCTGTCCGCTTCCAGCGCATCGTTGGGGAAGCCGACCATGCGGCTTAGACGCTTGGGCTTGACGCTTTCGAGGCCGAAGCGCTCGTCGAACAGCGAGTCGCCCACCGAAACGGTGATGGTCAGGTTATCCGGCGTGACGACCGGGCCGAGGATGCCAGAGTCCACAGGCGGCAACTTCGGATCAATCTGCGGCACTGTTCCGCCGGTCATCAGGAACGTGATGCGCTCGTTCAGCGTTCGAAACAGACGCTCCAGGTCTTCCCGGTCGGCAGCCAATACATCGAACGCCACCAGCATGCCAGACGCCGGACGCGGGTTGACGATCCCGGTCTGGTGGATGCCGTGGAATTCGTTGTGGTCAGCGGTCTTTTCGCTATTCGGCGCTTCAGTCACCTGTGCCGGAGCGGCTGCCAATACGTTGCCACTCAGGCTGCTGCCGGCCAAAGCCGCGCCCGCAGCACCAAGGCCGAACAGCACACGACGGCGTTGTACGGATTGTGGTGCGTTGCTGTTGTCTGAGTCGTTCATGGCTAGTGGTCTTTCTCGAAATCAGTTGTTTGGTGGTTA
>NZ_JACONW010000193.1 GCF_014357575.1 Pseudomonas folii
ATTCAGAGCACCAATAACGCTCAAAAAAGCCAAAATGTTGCACCCAAGCTTTGCGCCCAAGGCAATGAAATGTTCTGAAATGCATAATTGTGGGAAAGGTGGTGCGCCCCTACCATCACGTCAAAGGTCAGCCACCTCGTCAGGGGGGATAGACCCATTCTTTGACGAGTTGGAGAACCATGCATGACAACTGCGCACGTAGCGGCCCAGCCTCCCGCGACACTGCCGATGTCCAGGGGGAAGCTGTACAAACTGGTGATCGCCTCGTCGATTGGCAATGCTCTGGAATGGTTCGACCTGATCGTCTACGGTTTCTTCGCTATCACCATTTCCAAACTGTTTTTCCCCACCGCTGACGAGACGGTCTCGTTGCTGTTGGCGCTGGGGACTTTCGCACTCTCCTACCTGATTCGGCCCTTGGGCGCAGCCGTGTTGGGCTCCTATGCCGACCGTGTCGGGCGTAAGTCAGCGATGCTGGTATCGATCTGGCTGATGATGCTCGGCACGCTGTTGATTGCGATCATGCCGACTTACTCGGCTATCGGCATCTGGGCGCCGATCGGGATATTCCTGGCACGCCTGATTCAGGGCTTTTCTGCGGGCGGTGAATTTGGCAGCGCCACGGCTTTGCTGGTGGAACATGCTCCGGAGCGCAAAGGGCTGCTTTCCAGTTTCATGTTTGCCAGCCAGGGCATCAGTGGTTTGCTCGCCTCAGGCTTCGGCTTGTTGCTCACTACGACGTTGACGGTGGACCAGCTTGAATCCTGGGGCTGGCGCATTCCATTTCTGTTCGGCTTGATGATCGGTCCGGTCGGTCTGTACATCCGCCGTCACATCGAAGAGGCCGGGGAGTTCAAGGAAAGCGAGCGCAGTCATGCGCCTGTGGGCGAGCTGTTCAAGGCGCACAAGTACCGCATGCTGCTCGCCGTAGGCGCGCTGGTGCTGTCGACGTCGGCCACGTACGTGATCATTTATATGCCGACCTATGCCGTCAAACAGCTGGGCCTGAGCGCATCCATCGGTTTCGCGGGCACGCTGCTCAGCGGGCTGGTGCTGACCATCCTGACGCCGTTCATTGGTCATCTGTCCGACGTGTTGGGTCGTACCCGGATCATGCTCGGCGCATCGGTGATCTTCATCCTCAGCATCTATCCGGCGTTTTCCTGGCTGGCAGCCAACCCGACGTTGCTGGTGTTGTTGGCGGTACTGTTCTGGATGAGCATCCTCAAGGCGATCTACTTCGGTGGCCTGCCTGCCTTGATGTCCGAGTTGTTTCCTACCCAGGTGCGCGCCACGGGCATGGCCTTGAGCTACAACATCGGCACTACGGTGTTCGGCAGCTTCACGCCCTTCATCGTCGCGTGGCTGATCAGTGCCAGCGGCAACAACCTCGCGCCGAGCTATTACCTGCTCGTCACCGGCATGGTCAGTCTGGTCACCCTGTTCGCAATCCGTCGACAGCTGAAGCTGGCCTGACAGCACGTCAAACACAGGACTTGTAGGAGCTGCCGAAGGCTGCGATGGCGGTGTGTCAGGAAAAATGCTTCGCAGCCTTCGGCAGCTCCTACAGAGGGGGGATCAACTGTTCGTGATATTGCTCGCCGTCACCAGTTGCTCTTCCAGAAAACTCAGAAAGTAACGCACCAACACCGGCAGTTTGCGCCCGGCCATAATCTGCACTTGCAGGCTGCGCTGGCGCAACTGCGGGTCGCTCATGGGCACCAGCACCAGATTGTCACGAGTTGTGGAGCCACTGACGGTAACAGTGCCGCACAGCGCAATTACATCCCGGGAGTAACGAACCACGCTATAGATCGTGCCCAACGACTGACTGGTGTAGGCGGGCACGATGTTGATGCCCTGCAAGTGACAGGCGATATCGAACAGATAGCGCAGGGTCGAGCCGGTGTAGGGCAGGGCCAGCGGACAATCTCGCAGGTCCTTCACCTCAAGGGATTCACGGGTAGCGAGCGGGTGGCTGGCGGGCATGAGCGCGCTGATGGGTGAGTCGCAACTCAGGAAGATTTCAACGCCTTGAGTCGGTGTCAGGCTGAAGGTCAGGGCGATGTCCACCGAACCTTCCTTGACCAGTTGCGATGCGCGGGCCGCGTCCACCACGTGGACATCGAAACTCGCGCCAGGGTGGAAGTTACGAAACTCTGCGGTGACCTTCGGCAAAAATTCCCACGCCATTCCTTCCGGGCAGGCCAGCACAATCCGGTGCTGCTGCAAGGTGTTCACGCCGCGCATTTCGGCGATTACGTTCTTCACTTCCAGCATGTTGCGCGTGGCATAGGCCAGCAGTAACTCACCAGGCTCGGTCAGTTGCATGCCGCGTGGCTTGCGTTCGAACAACTGCAGACCGAGGTTTTCTTCAAGGTTGCTGATCTGGCGGCTGACCGCAGACACCGCGACGTGAAGCTCTTCGGCCGCTGCCGATAACGAACCGGTCCGGGCCACACTGTGGAAATAACGCAGCGGCAGATCATGCATATCAGCTCCCCATTCCTGCTTCATCGCTGTGCAGATCTGGTTTGTTCCAAAGGCAAGGATAGCTTGCAAACTTGATAATTGTTGCAAGTCAGGCGGCAACGTTACCCTTGATTTCATTGCTGGTCGAGCTGATTTCAGCGCGACTGAACGGCCCCGTGAAAGGTAATCCTGATGTCTTCAACCCCTCTGCACACCCGAGAGCACGCCATTGAGCTTGCCGTTCACACCCTGAATTCCGGCGCGTTTATTCAGACCCTAAGCCGCCGCGTCGCGCAACGTACCGAGAGCCAGAACCCAGAGTGTGCGCAACCGTTGCGTGATTATTTACTGATCGAGCTGCAACCGTTGCTGGTTCGGCTGGGTTTCGCCTGCCGCTTTGTCGAAAACCCGCACAGCGGCAAGCCACCGTTGATGTTCGCCCAGCGAATTGAAGACTCGGCCTTGCTGACCTTGCTGACTTACGGCCATGGCGACGTCACCAGCGGCCAGGACGAACTCTGGCAGGAAGGCACCGCCCCTTGGCAATTGAGCATCAAGGAAGGGCGCATCTATGGTCGCGGTACGGCAGACAACAAGGGCCAGCACAGCATCAATCTGGCCGCGCTCGAAGCGGTTTTGCAGGCGCGCGAAGGCAAGCTCGGCTACAACCTGAAAATCATTTTCGAGATGAGTGAAGAAGTCGGTTCGCCGGGGCTTGAACAAGCCTGCCGTGACAACGCAAAAGAGCTGGCCGCCGACCTGTTTCTGGCCTCCGATGGCCCGCGTGTACGACACGATCTGCCGACATTGTTCCTCGGCTCCCGTGGCGTCTGCCAGTTCCGCCTGACGCTGGACACCGGTAACGGCAGCCGCCATTCGGGCAACTGGGGCGGGATTATTACCAACCCGGCCATCGTGTTGGGTCACGCGTTGTCATCGCTGGTTTCTGCTCAGGGCGATTTACTCGCGGGATGCCTGCGTCCGGCACCCATGCCGGAATACGTATCGGCGCTGATTCGTGATCTGCCGGTGGGTGGCGAAAGCTTTGACCCGCAGCTCAACCCGAACTGGGGCGAACCGGGCCTGACCACGGGCGAAAAACTGTTCGGCTGCAACACCCTTGAGATCGTTGGTTTGTCTTCCGGCAGCACGGTCAAGGTGATCGGGGCAATTCCAGGGCGGGCCGAAGCGGTGTGCCAGTTACGTTTTGTCGACGGCACTGACTGGCAATCGCTGGAGAGCAACCTGCGCGAGCATCTGGATCAGCATGGCTTTGAAAGCGTGCAGATCAATATCGAGGGTGGTTATGCGGCGACGCGTCTTGATCCGCGTCACCCCTGGGTCGGCTTTGTGCAGCAGTCGGTGAGTCAGAGTCTGGGTGAACCGGTGAGCATTTTGCCAAACCTGGGCGGGACGATTCCCAACCACTGCTTCGCTGATGTATTGGGCTTGCCGACGGTCTGGCTACCCCACTCCTATCCATCCTGCAAACAGCACGCACCGGATGAACACCTGCTTGAGAGTGTTGTGGAGCAAGGCCTGAAAGCCGCGACCGGGTTGTTCTGGGATCTGGGCGAAGCGCCTGCGAAGTTGCTGAAGGCCTGATTGCATCATCCTCGCTTCTGCAGAAACTACTGTTGACGTGGGACCGGCTTTAGCCGGGAAGAGGCTGGGACAGCCGCTGAATGTGTGGCGTCAGATAGGCAGCTTCCCGGCTAAAGCCGGTCCCACGTCGTCATATCAACGGGGAGTGTATTAACGATCCAGCCCCATAAACTGCATCACCCGTTCCCCCGCCTGTCCCGCACGAATGGTCTGCGGTCCGGCATCGGCCTGGACCACGCCGTTCTCCATGAAAATCACCCGGTCTGAAATGGACATGGCGAAGTCCATCTCATGGGTGACGATCAACATGGTCATGCCTTCCTTCGCCAGGTCGCTGATGACCTTCAACACGTCTCCCACCAGCTCCGGGTCCAGTGCTGAAGTCGGTTCGTCGAACAGCATGATCTGCGGGTCCATCGCCAGAGCGCGGGCGATGGCGACGCGTTGTTGCTGACCGCCGGATAACTGATGCGGATACTTGTGTGCATGAGCCAACAGGCCAACCTTGTCCAGCAATGCGTAGGCGCGCTGCTCGCTGATCACCCGGTCACGGTCGTGATAACGCGGGGCGAGGGTGACGTTGTCGAGGATCGTCCGGTGCGGGAACAGATTGAAGTTCTGGAACACCATGCCGATGCGCTGTACCCCGCGCCGAATCTGCGGATTGTTCGGCTTGTCACCCGCGTGAATGAAGCTTTCGCCGAACAGAATGATCTCGCCGTCATCAATACTTTCCAACCCGTTGACGGTGCGAATCAACGAAGTCTTGCCCGAGCCTGACGGGCCTATGATGGAAATCACCTGACCGACAGCCACGTCCAGATTGATGCCCTTGAGCACTTCATGTTTGCCGTAACTTTTATGAATCGTGTGCAGTTGCAGCGCTGGCGCAAGACCGCTTTCAACAGGTGCAGCTGCTTTCGAAACGACGGCCGGGAGACTGGCGCGCAGTTGTTGCACGCTGGCGTCGTCCAGGGTTTGCGGCTTGCGGTTGTTCAGTTCCAGATGCTGTTCCAGCCAGTGAAAAAGCCAACCGAACACGGTGACGATCATCACGTAATACACCGCCACGGCTGACAGCGTTTCCATGACCAGAAAGTTCTGTGCGTACAGTCGTTGCCCTACGGTCAGCAGTTCGGTCAGGGAAATGACCGAGATGATCGAAGTGAGTTTGACCACGGTGATGTATTCGTTGATCAGCGTTGGCAGCGAGATACGGAATGCCTGCGGAATTACGATCAAACGCTGCATGCCCAGCACACCAATACCCAGCGCACGTCCGGCTTCCTTCTGACCTTTGGCCACGGAAATCAGCCCGCCGCGATGGATCTCCGCCATGTACGCCGCTTCCGTGACCACCAGCGCAAACAGGCCTGAATAAAACGGGTCGGAGAACAGGTCGCGAGTAAACGGCAGCATCTGCGGCAGGTTGTAGATGAACACCACCAGCACCAATAGCGGGACGCTGCGGAAGAACCAGATATAAATCGACGCCGGAATACGGATCCAGCGCGACGCCGACAGCTTGGCCGAAGCCAGCAGAAATCCCAGCAGCATGCCGATAAACCAGCCCAGAGCACTGAGCTGAATAACGGTGATGCAGGACTTCCAGAAGTCCACCATCGAGAACAGAGAAAAAAAGTAAGCCCATTCGAATTGCATGTACACCGCATCCTGATTAGCGCAGATCGCTGTGGGAGATTCTATGTTTGCCTGCAAGCTGACGTGGGACCGGCTTTAGCCGGGAAAGCGGCATTCCTGGCGATGCAGATGTCTTGAATGTACTGGCCTCTCCCGGCTAAAGCCGGTCCCACGTCATCGCTCCCACAGGGTTATGCTGTGAATTAATTACCCGGCGCTTCCAGGTTGTATTTCTTCAACAGCGCGTCGTATTCACCGGATTTCTTGGTTTCGTCGAAGGCTTTGAGCAGCGCTTGATACAGCTCCTCGTTGCCCTTCTTCACGTAGATGCCCAAGGTCTGCTGATAGATCGAATGCTCAGTGCTGACCACCACGCGGCCTTTGGTGCGTTCGGCGATCATGCCGGCCGCGCCGTCGATTTCCACTTGTGCCTGAACGTTGCCCGACAGCAGCGCCTGAGTGACTTCAGGGGCCGACGGGAACTCGCTGACCGAGATTGCGCCTTTGTTGTTCGGCACGCAGTAATCCACTGACAGCTTGTTGAACTGGGCAACCCAGGTCGTGCCTTTCTCCAGTCCGACTTTCAGGCCGCAGAGGTCTTCCGGCACCTTGGGTTTAACCTTGCTGTCCTTGAGGACCATGATTGCTGCGCCGGTTTTGGCGTAGGCAATGGTTTGTGCCTGAGTCTGACGTTCTGGCGTGATGTACATGCCAGAAATGATTGCGTCGTAGTGACCCGAGTTCAGGCTGAGGATCAGGCTGGAGAACTTGGTGTCGACGAATTCCGCCTTGAGGTTCATGTGCTTGGCGAGCATGTGCGCCAGTTCGGGATCGGAGCCGACGACATTTTTCTTCTCGTCATAGGATTCGAACGGTGGATAGGTGATCTCCATCCCCACTTTGAACACGCCCGGTGTAACGGTAGTGGCGGCGTGCGCCAGCGTCGCGCCGAACACGGCGGCGGCAAGCACGGTCAAGCGGACAGCAATGTTCTTTTTATTGCGCATCGTCGAGGACTCCAAAGTAGAGAAAGGTAAGGCACGTCAGGGTTGTGAAAAGGATATTCGGGCCAGTCAGAGCGGTTCTGATGCCTGGTTTTTCAAATGGCCAAAGCTCGAAGGCTTGCGGGCTTTTTCATAAAGCTTCAATTCGCCGTTCTCCACTTTTCTGCGCAGGTACTGATAGGTTTGCAGTGCCTGGCCGAACATGTGTTCGCCGATGGTGATCTCCTCGTAATCCTGTGCGCCTGCCTTGGCGAATTGCGGCAACGGTTTGATTTGCGTATGAAAATCGCAGGCGTAGAACAGTGGAAATGAATAGCGTTCTTCGCTGACGGTTCTGACCCGATGGGCCGTTGCAACGAACGTACCAGCGGTCATCACCTCCAGCATATCGCCGATATTCACCACAAATGCATCATCCACAGGCGGTGCGTCGATCCATTGGCCCAGATCGTTCATCACTTCCAGGCCGGGTTTGTCGGCCAGCAAGATCGTGAAGCACTCGTAATCGGTGTGTGCACCAATACCGGGCGCGTCCTGTGCGGCGTCATCAAAGGGGTAGTGGATCAGGCGCAGCTTGGAAGGCGGGCGGGTGACCATCGCGTCGAAGTAACCTTCCTCCAGCCCGAGTGCCAGTGCGAAGCCATCGAACAGACGCCGACCCAGGGCGAACACCGCCGCGTAATAGGCTTGCACGGCGGGCTTGAAACCCGGCAGGTCCGGCCATTCGTTGGCGCCGATCAGAGGAGTTTTAGCGATCACCAGCGGGTCTTCATCACCCACTTCAAAGCCGATATCGAAGGCTTCTTTATGATCCGGTTTGCCTTTGGCATACACCTCTTCGCCTTCCGGCACGAAGCCTTTATGGCTGCGCGACGTGCCGATGTAATGCTGCATCTTGTAATCCAGCGACTGGGCGAAAAGATCCTTGGCCGCCTGACGCAAGCCATCGATCAACTGCTGATCAATGCCGTGATTCTTGATGTACAGAAAGCCCACTTCCCGCGCCGCTTTGCCGAGCTCTTCGGCCACCGCCTGACGCTGGGCAATATCGGGACTGAACAGCCCGGCGATATCCACAACCGGAATGCTGTTGAAGTTGGCGATGGCTTGAGAGTGATCCGGCATGACAACAGGCTCCATTAGCGGCGGGTGGATTGGGTGAAGCGCTGGAAGTGTTCGCGTTCGGTTTTGCCCATCCAGGTGTTCAACGACCACAAATCGGCCACCGGGACATTGGTGAAGGGCAGGTGATGCAAGTAGCCATCGGCGCCGAACTCTGGCGTTAGCGTGGTGACTTGATAGCCGCGCTCCTGTTGCGAGCGCCAGATCGCTTCCCAGTGTTGCTGATGGAAGGCCAGTTCTTTTGCGTATTCCGGTGCGGCGGGATGCGGTACTTGCGGGCCCTGGTCATAGCCGACCCGGGCCTGAATGTGATGGACGCGTTCAACGAAAGCGCTCAGGTCGTCTTCCGGATCATTGAGCAAGCGCTCGCAGGTCACGATCCAGTGGCTGATGTCGCTGGTGAAACGCAGGTCCGGCAATTGCCGAATCAGTTCAAGCGTCACCCACGGATTGAACAGCGAGCGCGAACGATGAGTTTCGAAGGTGCATAACTGACCGTGCTTGCGCGCCAGTTCCAGAGCCTGACCGAAGAACTCCACTTGTTGCGGCAACTGCCAGCGGTCATTACCGGCCAGCACGTTGACGAAGCGCGGCGACAGCTCACTGGCCCAGCCCAGTTTTTTGTCCAGATCGGTGAGGTGTTCGGCGACCGTGGCGGATTGTTCCGGCAGCACGTCGTAAGCGGTGAAGACGGTGCTGATATAGCCCACCTGATTGGCCCGCAGGAACGCCGCGAACTCAGCACGCTCTGCCGCGCTTAGTGGCAGTCGAGCCTCCATCCCGTCGAACCCGGCTTCGAGCAGTTCTTCCAGAGCCTGAGTCCTGCTCGCGGTATAGCCCCAGAGGGTGCGGAATATTTCCAGCTTCATCGATCGACCTCAAAAGATTGCTCAAGCAAGTGGCGCGGCCTGATCTTAGGTGGGCGTGATGAGCGAGAAGAATAGGAAAGCTCAAATCGATAGTTCA
>NZ_JACONW010000194.1 GCF_014357575.1 Pseudomonas folii
CCACATGGAAAAGTATTCGCAGGCCGTTGTCAGCCCATCAAATCAGAAATCATAAGCCAGTTTGGTGTACCAGTACCCGCCACCTGGGTAGAACGGCGGGTTGCCGTACGGTGCCAGGCCAAGGTTGCTGTAGACAGCGTTTTTGGAAGGCCGCACATCAAAGATGTTGGTGCCGCCAATACTCACCGTCAGTTGATCAATAAAGGTGTAGCTGATATCCAGATCAGTAATCCATTTGGCGCCGAAACTGCGGTCGCCGCCTGGGTTAACAGCCAGTGTCTTGACTGCTCCATAGCGGCTGGTCTGCAGGTTTACTGCCAGGTCTTCGACTTTCCAGTTGGCGCCCAGAATCCATTTGGTTTTCGGTGAGGCTTCGGTCAGGTCGCCTTCGCGGTCCCGGCCTACAAGGGTTACCCCGGAACTGGCCAAGGCGGCGGGGGTGTCGGTCACGCCTTCGATAGTGGTCTTGTTCCAGTTGAAACCCAGGCTCCAGCGCACATCACCCCAGGCATTCAGTGGCGTGGTGTGGTCGGCAACGATATCCAGTCCGCGTGTGCGTGTGTCGAAGGCGTTGGTGTAATAGTTGACCCACGTTCCCGAGGGAACGCCTTGAGCGGCAAGGATGCTATTGATAACGCCATTACCCTGATCGTAGATGTTACTGGTCAGTGCAATGCGGTCATCAATGTCGATCATATAGGCGTCGGCGGTCACGCTGGTGCGCGGTGCCGGTTGCCAGGTCAAACCCAGTCCGAGGTTGCGCGACTTTTCAGGTTTCAGATCATCGCCGCCCAATGCTGCGGCGAGGTTGCTGCCTGACGGGGTCAGCCGGGTCACGGCAGGCACCACGTTTCCGTTCACATCGACGGCAACCCGATTGTCCGCAACCGTATAACCGATCTGGGTCAGGGAGGGCGCCCTGAAGCCGGTGCCCACGGTGCCGCGTACGGCGACTGTGTCGGTGAGCTCATAGCGGGAGTTCACCTTCAGGCCGAAGGTATTGCCTGAGTCATCATCGTAATGCTCAACCCGGCCCGCGATGTCGAGAAACCAGCGATCGGTCAGATCAAAGCCCAGATCCAGATAGCCCGCATGGTTATTGCGAATCAGGTTGACCTCATCCTCAGGGCGTATGGTGACTGCCGCCTGGGCGCCCGATGCGGCCGGATAGGTGCCGGTGACATAAGCCTCGGGATCGCCTGCAAATGTACTGAAACGTTCCCAGCGATGTTCCAGCCCCGCTGATACCTGAACCGGAGGCGTCAACTGAAACAGACTGTCATAGCGACGCGTGAAGTCCAGATTGTTGACCCACTGTTCAAAGCGAAACGTCGCCAGGTTGTCGAATCTGGTGGGCGACGCGGTGCCCAGTGACGGGTTGATATTCAGGTCGCTGGAGTGATGAACGTTGTTGCGCCCGTAAGTGGTGCTCAAGTCCCAGTTCCAGTCAGCCACTTCGCCCTTGCCACCAAACAGGAACTGATAATCCGTGTCCTTGATGTTGTTCAGCGGGTAGTAACCGTCGGGGAATACTTCCGGTACTGCTGCGGTGCCTGTAGGCAGGCGAAAATAGTTAGCCGCCTCGGCGTCGCGCTCGCCATAGGTGGTGAAGGAGTACAGCGTCAGATCCTCCAGGGGCAATTCGGCGTTATAAGCGAGGTTAAAGGCTTTAAGGTCCGGATCGCCGTTCTTGATCGCGACCCGATCCCAGGCGGCTTCTTTTACCGGATCGCTGAACGCACGAACGCTGCTGTCAGCCTTGTTGTTCCAGGAAGCCTCGCCACGTTTGCGTGCGTCGGCAGAGAAGTGGAAAAAGCCTTTTTCACCAAGGGTAAAGCCTTGGTCCCCCGCAATCTTGAGGGTTTCCCCGGCTCCGGAGAACAGCTTGCCGTAGGTGCTTTCATAGTGTCCGCCAGAATCAGCGGATTTGAGAATGATGTTGATCACTCCGGCGACGGCATCGGAGCCGTACTGAGCCGCGGCGCTATCCTTGAGCACTTCGATGTGATCTACGGCGCTGACCGGGATCAGGTCGATATCCACCGCATTGGCACCGCTGTTATCGATGGAACCGCGCTGGCCCACTGCGCCGTTGTGGCGGCGCTTGCCGTTCACCAGGACCAGTGTATAGGCGGGCCCAAGGCTGCGGTTGCTCAGTGGCCGAGTGACCGAGTTATAACCCGCAATGTTGGTGCCGAAGTTGAAAGAGGGCAGCAATTTCGCAATTGCCTCCGAAAGCTCTGCACGACCGGTCTTGAGTAGTTGCTCGCTATTAATGATGTCGATAGGTGCCGGGCTGTCCGCCACTGTTCGTTGTTGCCCGCGCACGCCGGTGGAGATGACGGTAACTGTACCGAGTCTGGACTCGTCGTCCGCGGCCACTGTGACGGGGGAGAACGCCCCCAGCAACAAAGCAGCGGCGAGTGTTGAAAGCGGAAACGTTTTGGCAGAGCTTGCAGTTAGCGTCGTTGTCATATCGGGCGGTGTCCATAGATCTGGCACTGGCCCGTGGTGAGGGTGCAGGTGAGTTGGCCTGATTAAAAAGGTTTGATGGCTGGAACGATGTGGTCTGCGATGGATAGTATTTGCATAATAAAAGCGTTGGAAATGCTATTTTGGAATATTGATATTATTCTTTATCTGCATCATTAATCCCTTATAAATAAAATTAAATGATAGTTATTTGCTCGCTACAAACCTTCCATGTCCAACGCTTGCGCGCAAGGGGTACGTGATTCCCCAGCGAGGCCTTAAAGGTGGCACAACGCCACTCGTCGATAAAGCTCAATAAAAATCGAAATTCTGCCGAAACATAAATTAGTCGCGCAACTTTTTGCAGAATCCATGAGTCGGAGCTGTAACCTGAATGATGTCTCATAGCCATTATTTGAGTTAGCTTATGGAATCGTCGTTTGAAGTGCGCTTCAAGGGGCCAAAGAAGTCCCTGATTGTTTAGAGAAACGGATCGTTCTCACCCCCATCAAGAAAATATTGCCCACTAGGGCTGTGAGAATTTTCATGAACATCCTTGCACCTGCCGTGTACCTGTCCAGCCGTTTACGTTTTCCCGCAAAATTCGCATTACTTGCATTAATAGTCCTCGTTCCTTTAGCGCTATTGGGTGGCCGAATTGTCAGCCAGATCAATACCAGCATTGATGCGGTCCATTCCGAGCAGTTGGGCCAGCGCTATTTGATGGACGTCACGCCCGTGCTTCGCCTGTCGATGATGCAGCGTGCGCTGACCAATCGGTTGCTGAGTGGTGACCCGACTGTCCAGGCTGATTTTTCGGCCAACCAGGCCAAGCTGCTGGACGCTTACTCAAAGCTTGAATCCACTGACCGTCAATACAACGTAGCGCTGGAAACCGGCGACCGTGTGCAGCGTTTGCGCTCCGAGGCGCAGCGCCTTATCGATCAGGCCAAACCCGGTGCCAACCAGGGGAAGGCGTTCGACGACTGGAATGATCAGCTTGTTCAGACGCTGAACTTCATCTATTTCGTTTCCGCCACTTCCGGCATGGTGCTGGATGAAGATTACGCTTCGCTGTTCATGATCGACCAGAGCACGATCAGGCTTCCTCGCCAGATCAACGTCGTGGGGCAGCTACGAGGCTTATCCAGTGGACTGCGCAATGGGCAACCGTTGACTGACGGCACACGTTCTACATTACAGTCGCTGCTGAAGCTGGAAACCCAGATCCGCACAGAACTCCAGCAGAGCATCAGTCTGTTGCGCCGCAAGGAGCCCCTTCTGGCGGACCGGATTCAACTGCCGGTGACCAACGCATTGGCAAATCTGGACAGTTTCCGCACTGATCTTGACAGGTTGATTGCTTCGACCAGCGATACGATCAGTGGTGTGCAGGACCTGCCAGCCAAAGGCAACGCTGTCGTGGCCGATTTGTACAAGGCCCAGGACATGCTCCAGGAATCACTGTCGGCTTTGCTGGATCAACGTATCGAAGAGAAGTCAGTCGAAAGAATGTTCATTCTGGGCGCCTTGGCGTTCATGGGGCTGCTGCTGATTTACGGATTCAGCGGAATCTACAGCTCGATGCGTCGGGCGATTGATAGCGTGCTGAGTGCCACCCAGCTGATTGCGCAAGGCGATCTCACGGCCCGCGCAAAAGTGCAGGGTAAAGATGAGATGGCGGACATCGGCAATGGCCTCAACCATATGGCACAAGCATTCAGCGCATCGCTGACTCAGGTTGAGCAGAGCTCACATTCCGTGTCGGACGCGGCTCAACGTCTGGGGTTGTCCATTGAACGTGCCAGGCACTCAATGACTTCGCAGCAGGGTGAGACCGAACAGGTTGCCACGGCTATCAATGAAATGACCGCGAGCGTTGCGGATGTTGCCCAGAATACCGAGGGTGCCGCACGTGCAGCCGAGCAAGCCAGCCAGGCGTCAAGCACTGGCCTGGCAGTCATGCGCGACACTCGACTGACCGTTGAAGAGCTGGCCAGTGAAGTTGAAATGAGCGCTGAGAAGGTGTCGGCGCTGGCTGTGCACAGTCAGGAAATCGGTGGCGTTATCGAGGTTATCCGCAACATTGCCGATCAGACCAACCTGTTGGCACTCAATGCTGCCATCGAAGCTGCCCGTGCAGGGGAGCAGGGCCGTGGCTTTGCGGTCGTTGCTGATGAAGTGCGGACCCTGGCGTCGCGTACGCAAAATTCCACTGAGGAAATCCGCCGGATCATCCAGGAGTTGCAAACTGCAACCACGGCAGCGGTGGAGCAAATGAAAGCTGGCAGACACCGGGCGCAGGATTGTATTGCATCGGCAGATCAGGCGGCGGCCAGCCTTGATGAAATCAACGATGGTGTTGAACGGATTGTCGGGATGAACACCCAGATCGCCAGTGCAGCTGTGCAACAGCATGCGGTATCTGAGGACATCAATCGCAACGTCACTGAAATTCGCAACGGGAGCGAGGCACTCAGGGAAGAGATCGAAGATAACGCGGTGACCGCTAACGAGCTGTCGACGTTGGCGGGCGAGTTACGAATGGTGGTGTCACGTTTCAAGATGTAGAACGTAGCGCTGGCATTTATGACACGTAAATGGAGCGATCGCCTTTGCCGGTCGCTCCCGTTATCTGGACAGCAGCAGGCTTGATTGCGCTATCCCGACTGAATTCTCTTTTGCTGTTCCGGTGCCCAATGCTCAATACCCTCCTGGATCGCCCAAGCGCCAAAGATCCTCAAATCCTGATCGAGGTCGAGCAGACCATCGCGTCAGGTGTGCGTGCATTGCGCTTCAGCGACGATCTTGAGCAGCGCTATGAGGCCGAGACACTGGAACAGCGGCGTCAATTCATCACCATCGTTGGCATTGGAGGAGGGCTGGTTTATAACCTGTTCCTGATCAGCGACTGGTTGACCCTGCGTGACGTATTTACCTACGTAGCACTTGGCAGGCTGTGCCTGATCACCCCGATGTTTATCGTGTTCCTGTTGTGGGCGCAGCGCCTGAAGAAGCGCTGGGCACTGGAAACCATTGCGGCAACTGGCACTGTCGTCGCTTCTTTGATGCCGCTGATCGTGATGATCCAAAGCGAGAGCCCATACCGTCTTCATTATCAATTGGGCATGCTGCTGCTCATGGTCTATTGCACCATGATCCAGCAACTGCCGCTGCGTTACGCCGCCCTGGCCATGAGCCTGATGCTGGTCATCCAGCTCGTGACGACGTACATGGCTGACATCGCTGATTTTCTGATCTGGCAAGCCAATGCGTTGTTGTTCGTATCGACCGTGGCACTGCTGTTGATGGCATCGTACTTTCTTGAACGAGGTAGCCGGATGAGCTATCTGTTCGCTTTGCAAGGACGTCTGCTGCAGGTGCAATTGATGGAGATGGCCCGCACGGATGCCCTGACTCAACTGTTCAATCGCCGGTATCAGGACGAAGTGCTGACCTCGGTCTGGGAGCACGCGTCGCGTTCACCCAAAAACGTTGCAGTCATCCTTCTGGATATTGATCACTTCAAAATCTATAACGACAGCTATGGTCATCCTCAGGGCGATACCTGTCTGAGACTGTTGAGCGGCGCTATTCAGCAGATTGCTAAAAAAGAGGGAGCGTTGACGTTCCGTTTTGGTGGCGAAGAGATTCTGGTGTTGATGATGAATGCTGATCTGGCCAAGGCCAGTGTGTTGGCCGAGGCGCTACGAGAGGCTGTCGCTGCGCTCAATGTACCGCACCCGGTCCTGGGCGAAGGTGCTCGGGTCAGCATCAGTCTCGGCGTGGCGGCTGCAGCCGCGCCTCAGGTCAGCGCCGGTGCCTTGATCGGTGCAGCCGACGCAGCGCTTTATGCCGCCAAACATGCAGGGCGTGACTGCCTTCGCTGCGCTTAGCTCTAATTACTTTAATGCAGTGCCGTTTTTGAGCGAACTCTGGCGACTCCATTTTGGCTCCTGACCAGAATCCCTGTGAGAGATTCTATGTTGGCCTGCAAACCTGTGGGAGGCTTGCCCGCGATGCAGACGACTCGGTTTGTCAGCTAGACCATGTCATCGTTCATCGCGAGCAAGCTCACTCCTACAGGTATTTTTGAGCGGTGCCTCGGCCACGCCGATCTGGACGATAAACGATAACGCGGTGTCTCTTCCAGACGCGTCTCATGTATCGCGGGCAAGCCCGGCTCCCACAGGTTTTGCGCCTGACCCACGCACTGGGTGCTGTATCAAACCTGCGGGAGATTCTATGTTTACCTTTAAACCTGTGGGAGCGAGGCTTGCCCGCGATGAACGATGATGCGGTATAGCGATGAAACCGAGTCGCCAATATCGCGGACAAGCCCGGTTCCCACAGGGATTTGCGATCCGCCTGAAACGGTATCTGTGAGAGATTCTATGTTGGCCTGCAAGCGTTGATCCTGGTGGGAGCGAATTCATTCGCGAAGTGGCCGGTACATACGCAGCATTCGTATCGACTCAACGACCGTTTTCCCGGATAAATTCGGTCCCACCAGTGCTAATGAGCCGGAGACCATAGCCAACCTGTTCGACTCGGACAAAGCGCTGCACTCAGGATTAAGCCATGCAGTGAAAGCAGTATTCAGGAAAACTTTTTCCCGAGAATAGCCTCGCGACTCGCCGCCAGAACTTCATCAGCCAGTGGTGAATCATCCGGACACGCCCGCGACAAGACGATTGCACCCAATGCTTGCGCCATTATGGCAAGGCGTCTGGCGCGTACCTGGGCAGAGTCTGCATCTTCCGACGAGCCAGCAGCATCTCGCAACACCGCCATCTGGGTTTCGATGCCCGCAGCGAACGTGGCGCGGACCTCTTCTTCCTTGCGGGCTGCATCTGCGCACAACGCGGCCATGGTGCAACCCGTCGCGCGGTTGTCGCGATGCTCGCGGGAAAGATAAACCTCCACGAACTCCTGCACTGACGCGCTGGCTGTCAGCGCAGCAGACTGTTTGATCCCGCAGGCCGCCGCCTCCGCCATCAGATCGGCTTTCGAACCGAAGTGCTTGTAGAAGCCGCCCTGAGTGAAGCCTGCTGCCGCCATCAGATCGGCAATGCCAACTCCGTCATAACCGCGCTCGCGAAAAAGGGCCGATGCGGTTTCAACGATATGTGCGCGATTTGCCTGCGCCTGTTGCTTGGTGACTTTCATCGCTCATCCAGCAGATTGGTCCAACATGAGTCCCGCACTATACATTGATGTCGTTCGACATCAAACTGTTGACATTTTAGATTGTGATCGTAATCATTGTCTTCGTTTTCATACCAGAACCAGACCCAATGTCCGACAAAACGCTCTTCGAACCTCAGAAAACCAGAGCACCTCTGGCGCAGCTCAATCCAGCCATGCTCTGTGGCGGCTGTGCCATCGGTTATACCGGCCAACCCAACTGTTGCGGGCTGAAACGCTAGTTTTGAACCCACATAAAACCCGATTATTTGAAGGAATTCCCTATGACAAAGCCTGCAACCGCACTTATCACTGGTGCCTCCAGCGGCATCGGCGCTGTTTATGCCAAACGTTTCGCCAGCCGTGGTCACGATCTGGTTCTGGTTGCGCGTGACAAGGCACGCCTTGAGGCCCTGGCCGCTCAACTGCGCGAAGAGAGCGGGGTTGCTGTTGAGGTGCTTCAGGCCGACTTGACCCAGCCGGCTGACCTCACCGCGCTGGAAACCCGTCTGCGCGAAGACGCGCAAATCGGCATCCTCATCAACAATGCTGGCATGGCTCAGTCGGGCGGGTTCGTTCAGCAAGGGGCGGACGCTATCGAAAAGCTGATCACCTTGAACATCACCGCGCTGACGCGTTTGGCCGCCGCAGTCGCCCCGCGTTTTGCCCAGTCGGGTACTGGCTCAATCGTCAATATCGGCTCGGTAGTGGGTTTCGCGCCGGAATTTGGTATGACGGTTTACGGTGCTACCAAGGCGTTCGTGCTGTTCTTGTCTCAAGGCCTGAATCTGGAATTGTCGCCAAGTGGCGTATACGTCCAGGCCGTGCTGCCTGCGGCGACGCGCACGGAAATATGGGAGAGGGCGGGAATCGACGTCAACACCATTGCTGATGTGATGGACGTTGAAGAATTGGTCGACGCGGCGCTGGTCGGCTTTGATCGGCGCGAACTCGTCACCATCCCGCCACTGCATGTAGCAGAGCGTTGGGATGCACTGGATGCCGCGCGTCAGGGATTGCTCTCGGATATCCGCCAGGCCAATGCCGCCGAGCGCTACCAGCCGAAAGCCTGATTGAGATGAGTGGCGCCGGTGTCCGTGATGCCACGCTGTCGCGAAGCAAACATTGGAT
>NZ_JACONW010000195.1 GCF_014357575.1 Pseudomonas folii
ACAGGAAATGCGTTTTCTGTAGCCTGACGCTCAAATCTTCAAACCGGCATATCCCCCAGAATCGTCGCCCGGTGCATGACTCGTCGCTGCGGCCGGTAGTCGTCCACGGCGTAATGCTGAGTGACGCGGTTGTCCCAGAAGGCCACGTCATCAGCCTGCCAGCGCCAGCGAATGGTGAACTCAGGGCGGGTCACGTGGCTGAAAAGAAAGCTCAGGATCGCCGCACTTTCCGTTTCACTCAGCTCGTTGATACGCGATGTGAAGCCGTCGTTGACGAACAGCGATTTGCGGCCACTGACCGGATGCGTGCGGATCACCGGGTGCGAGATCGGCGGGTATTGGCGGCGGGTCTGTTCCCAGCGGGCAATGTCTTCAGGCGTGGTGCCGAAGCGCGCCAAGGGAAACGAGCGGGTGAAGTCGTGCGTCGCAGTCAGCCCCTCGAGAAGCGTTTTCAAGGGCAGTGACAACGCCTCGTAGGCTGCAATGCCGCTGGCCCACAACGTGTCGCCACCGTATTCGGGCAAGTGTTTTGCGCTGAGCACCGCGCCCAGCGCGGGCGTCGGCAGGAACGTCACGTCGGTGTGCCAGATGGCGTTATCGCGTACGTCGGTGACGGCGGTATCGAGGATCAACACCTCGGGTTGTTCCGGCACACTCGGGTAGATCGGGTGAATGTGCAGATCCCCAAAACCAGCGGCAAACCGCGCCTGTTGTCTGGGTGTCAGTGGCTGATTGCGAAAGAACAGCACCTGATGTTCAAGCAGCGCCTGCTCGATGGCATCGCGTTGCTCGTGGTTCAGCTCCTGGCTCAGATCAATGCCGCTGATCTGTGCGCCGAGGGCAGGGCTTAGGGGGGAGATCTGGAAGTTCATCATAAGATCCGGGTTTCTGCGGAGTTCGTCGTAGGACCGGCTTTAGCCGGGAGGGGGACAGTATTCCTGACGAAGTAGTTTATGGAATGTACCGGCCCCCTCCCGGCTAAAGCCGGTCCTACGAGGTCTGTGGAGATCTATGGGGCAGAATCATTAATGACTCTGCCCATGCCACGGCACCAGCTTGCGTTGCAGCGCGCGCAAACCCATTTCCATGGCAAAGGCGATCAGGGCGATGACGAGGATTCCCAGCACCACGACATCGGTCACCAGAAACTGCGCCGCTGACTGGACCATGAAGCCCAAACCGCTGGTTGCCGCGATCAGTTCGGCAGCCACCAAAGTAGACCAGCCGACACCCAGTCCGATGCGCACGCCGGTGAGGATTTCCGGCAGGGCGCTGGGCAGGATCACATGGCGAATCAACTGCCAGCGAGTCGCACCCAGGGATTGCGCGGCGCGCAGTCTGGTCGGGTCAACGGTGCGCACGCCCGTCGCGGTGGAGATGGCGATGGGAGCGAAAATCGCCAGGTAGATCAGCAGCACTTTGGAGAATTCGCCGATGCCGCACCAGATCACGATCAGCGGCAAATACGCCAGCGGCGGGATAGGGCGGTAGAACTCGATCAGCGGATCGAAGATGCCGCGGGCAATGCGGTTGCGGCCAATGGCGATACCCACCGGAATAGCCGTGAGTACGGCGACCAACAGCGCCAGGCCGATGCGTTGCAAGCTCGCGCCCAAATGCTGCCAGAGGGTGGAATCCATGTAGCCGGTGGTCATCAGTAGCCAGGCTTTTTCCAGCACAGCCGAGGGTGGCGGCAGAAACAGCGGTTCGATAAACGCCGCGGCCGTTACTGCCCACCACGCGGCCAACAGCACCACCAGCGTCAGCACACTGATCGCGCGGGTGTTGAGGTTCCAGCGCACAGGCGTGACGCTTGGTTTATCGGTTTCAGTCGCGGTGTTCTGTAATTCATAACTGCTCATGCGTGTTGCTCCCGAGAGACGCCGCGTTGGGAAAACACGCTGGCCAACACGTGCTCCCGGGTGTCGATGAACCGCGGGTCAGATTTGATCGAGCGGGCCGACTCTCCAGCTGCATAACGCTGCCCGAAGTCCAGTTGCAGGCGTTCGGCGATATGCCCCGGGTTCGGTGCCAGCAGAATCAGATCGGTGGCGAGGAATACGGCTTCTTCGATGTCGTGGGTGATCAGAAACACCGGCTTGGCAGTACGCTGCCAGACTTGCAGCAGCAGCTCTTGCATTTGTTCGCGAGTGAACGCATCCAGTGCGCCAAACGGCTCGTCCATCAGCAGCACACGGGGATCAGCCGCCAGCGCACGCGCCAGGCCAACACGTTGCTTCTGGCCGCCGGAGAGCTGCCATATCTGGCGCTGGTCGAAACCGGCCAGGTCCACCAGTGCGAGCATTTCTCTGGCCTTTGCTTCACGCTGCTCGCGGGGTACACCAGCCAGCTGCAGGCCGAAGGCGACGTTGGTCAGCACGTCCTGCCAGGGCAGTAATGCATCGTCCTGAAACACCACGCCACGCTCTGCACTCGGGCCTTCGACCCTGACGCCGTCGAGGCTGATGCTGCCAGCACTGGGCGGCACGAAACCGGCAATCAGATTCAGCAGCGAGGTTTTGCCGCTCCCCGACGGCCCCAGCGCTACCAGCAATTGCCGGGGACCGAGGCTGAGGGAAATATCCGCCAGCACCGGCTCGGGCGCGCCGGGATACTGTGCGCTGATGCGCTCCAGTTTGAGCAAAGCCATGGGTTGAACTCCGCTTATTGAGTGATGAATTGGTTGCTGACGTAAGGCGCGTAATCAGCCAGTACTGCATCGACCTTGCCTTGCTCCTTGAGGAACGCAGCCGTCTTGGTCACGGCGTCGATGGTCGGTGCGCCGAGCAGGGCGCTTTGGTCTGCGGCCAGCGGGTAGACGTTGCCTTGCAACAGGCCAGGGATGTCCGAGGTTTTCGCGCCGGAGAGTTTCACCAGCTTGTCGACATTGCTGGACTTGGCCAGCCAGGCGGCTGGATCCTTGCGGTAGTCGGCGTAGGCGTCGAGGGTGACTTTGGCGAAGGATTTGACGATTTCGGGGTGCTTTTCGGCGAAGTCCTTGCGCACGATCCAGGCGTCGAAGGTCGGTGCGCCGACCTTGGCCAGTTCGCCGGAGGTGATCAGCACTTTGCCGGTTTCCTTGGCAACACCCAGCGCCGGGTCCCAAACGTAGGTGGCGTCGATGTCGCCGCGTTTCCAGGCGGCGGCGATCGCAGGTGGCGCGAGGTTGAGAATGGTGACTTTCGACGGGTCGATATTCCAGTGTTTCAACGCAGCCAACAGGCTGTAGTGACCCGTGGACACGAACGGTACTGCGATTTTCTTGCCGATCAGATCCTGAGGGGAATTGATCCCCGAACCGTTGCGTGCGACCAAGGCTTCGGCGGCGCCAATCTGCGTCGCGATCAGGAAGGTTTCAACCGGCAGCTTGCGGGTCGCAGCTGCGGTGAAAGGGCTGGAGCCGAGGTAGCCGATCTGCACATCACCGGAGGCAATGGCAGTGATGACGTCGGCACCGTTTTCGAATTTACGCCAAGAGATTTTCGAGTCGGTGGCTTTTTCGTAGGCGTTATCGGCCTGAGCAACTTTGGCCGGGTCGACGGTGGTTTGATAGGCGACGGTGAAGTCCGCGGCTTGAGCCAGACACGAAGCGCCAGTCAACGACAGCGCCACCAGAAGGCGAAGAGGGAAGTGCAGTTTCATCATGAAGCTCCGAATCAGGCTGGCCGGGGGGACTGGCTGAAGCAGGAGACTAAATGATCTAAGAAACTCTAAATAAATAACCTTTTTGCATTAGCTTATGAGCGATTTCGTTAAGAGATCGCTCATGGATCTTCTGCTGAATCAGAGCTTTATTTCCAGACAGCTTCCTCGACATTGATCTTCTTCGGAAGCAGTTTGTTCTGGAAAAAAAGATCCGCCGTCGCCTGCTGTGCGGCGATGATTTTTGCGTCCACTGGCAGGATCGGCGACGGTGGCCGGTTGTCCAGGTAGCGGGTGATCACCGGTTCTGGCAAGCCCATGGAGTTGGTCAGGATGTCGATGCTCTGCTGGCGCTGGCTACGGGTCAGGGCTTCGGCAGCGGTGAGTTCTTCCAGCACGGCGTGAATAAAGTCTGCGTGTTGATTGGCGTAGTCGCGACGTGCGCTGTAGATCGGGCCGGACAAGTCCAGTCCGGTGCCGTCGGCCAGCAGGCGGCTGTGACCTTCGATCAGCGCCAGCGAGGCATACGGGTCCCAGATTGCCCAGGCATCAACGCTGCCTTGCTCGAAGGCGGCACGGGCGTCGGCGGGGGTGAGGTAGATCGGTTGGATATCCTTGAAGCCCAACCCGGCTTTGTTCAGTGCTCGCAACAAGACGTTGTTGGAACTGGAGCCTTTCTGGAAGGCGACTTTCTTGCCTTTCAAATCGACAACGCTTTGCAGCGGACTGTCCTTGCGCACCAGGATGGTTTCCGCGGCAGGCTTGGCGGGTTCAGCACCCACGTAAACCAGATCGGCGCCGGCCGCCTGAGCAAACAGCGGCGGGATATCGCCGGTGGAACCTAAATCCAGCGCGCCGATGTTGAGCGCTTCAAGCATTTGAGGGCCGGCGGGAAATTCGATCCACTGTATTTTGGTGTCGGCAAAGCGTTTTTCCAACAGGCTTTTTTCCTTGGCAATTACCAAAGCGATGGAGCCTTTCTGATAGCCGACACGCAGGGTTTGCGGGTCTGCCGCCAAGGCAGAGTGGGCCGATGCAAGGCCAATCAGGCCTGCGAAGAGTAATGCGATGGATTTCATTTTTGCTCGCTTATCTCTGACTGCAAATAAATCGTCAGGCTAATGAGGATCCCTTGTGGGAGCGGTGCTTGGTCTGGGCGGCATTCCGACGATACATGAGACGCGGATTGACGACATACCGCGTTATCGTTTATCGCGGGCAAGCACCGCTCCCACAAGGGAGGTTGCATTCCGCAGGGAGGTGCATTTATTGGCTTTGGATTCACTCCGCCAACGACGGCTTCTCCCACAGGTTGATACCGCCTTCCTGGGCGAAGCGGTCGATTTCGGTCAGTTCTTCCTGGCTGAACTCAAGGTTCTTCAGCGCTTCGACGTTCTCGACGATTTGCTCAGGGCGGCTCGCACCAATCAAGGCCGAGGTCACGCGTGGATCACGGAGTGTCCAGGCCAACGCCATTTGCGCCAGGCTCTGGCCGCGACGTTTGGCGATTTCGTTCAGTGCCCGCACGTGAGCAATGTTGGCTTCGGACAAGTGCGACGCCTGCAACGAACCGCCCCCCGGGCGATTGACCCGGGCATCCTGCGGCACACCGTTGAGGTATTTGTCCGTCAACAAACCTTGAGCCAGTGCGGTGAAGACGATCACCCCGGCGCCCAGTTCCTCGGTGGTGTCCAGCAGGTCTTTTTCGACCCAGCGATTAAGCAGGTTGTAGGCGGGCTGGTGAATCAACAATGGCACTTTCCACTCTTTCAGCAGCGCAGCGATTTCACGGGTTTTGCTGCCGGAGTAAGAAGAGATACCGATATACAGCGCCTTGCCCTGTTGCACGGCAGTGGCCAGGGCGCTGGCGGTTTCTTCCAGTGGCGTGTCCGGGTCGAAGCGGTGCGAGTAGAAGATGTCCACGTAATCCAGGCCCATGCGCTGCAAGCTCTGATCGAGGCTGGCCAGCACGTATTTGCGCGAGCCTCCGCCCTGCCCATAAGGGCCGGGCCACATGTCCCAGCCGGCTTTGGTGGAGATGATCAGCTCATCGCGATACTGCTTGAAGTCCTCCCGGAACAGTTTGCCGAAGTTGCTCTCGGCGCTGCCGTAGGGTGGGCCATAGTTGTTGGCCAGATCGAAGTGATTGATGCCCAGGTCGAACGCCGTACGCAGCATGGCGCGTTGGGTGTCGAGCGGTGTGCTGTCGCCGAAGTTGTGCCAAAGGCCCAACGACAGTGCAGGCAATACCAGCCCACTGCGGCCGGTGCGGCGATAGGGGATTTTTTCGTAGCGGTTTTCGGCAGCGGTATAAGTCATTGTGGGTCTCGTTGGGTAGTCGAAGACGGAGTCGCTTGCGCTGGCCAGTGATAAAACTCCAGGCCCAGAGCGCTGCGATTTTTGAAGCCCTTCCAGTAAGTGTGATCAGGTTTTTCGCGTCCGGTTTCGTCTTTCGACCATTTGCCGTCGGCGGCCCGTGGCACAAGCGTCAACCACGGCTGGCGATCAATGCTTTTGAGTTGTTGGTCGAGAAAGGCCAGGACAAATTGCTGATTGATGTTGTTGATGCGGCTGCTGTCCCAGACCGGCTCAGCATAGGCGGAAAAATCGTCGGGGTGGCTGCTCGCGGCTGCAGGCGGAGGATTAGGCGCAATGTTATGTCGGGCGTTTTCGTAAACCAGCAGGTAGCGGTCCGCGTTTTTTGCGCCCTCCGCCAGGCGTCTGACCCCATCAGCGTAACCGGCCACATCGTCCTGATCACCGGCGATGAACAGGCTGGGTACACGCAATCCCGCCAGCCCTTTCTCATCGAACAGGTTTTGCTGTCCTCCCCATGGGGCGAAGGCGATCAGCGCTTTGATGCGTATGTCTCTTTTAGCCTCGAAATCCGGGTTGCCCGCTTGTCTGGCCTGCAAGGCAGCGCCGGGGACAAAGCGTAACGCCGCCGCGCCAGTGCCGACGCCTGCAGCGTTCAACACGCCGTAGCCGCCCATGGAGTAACCGAGCAGCGCGGTGTGGCTGACGTCAATCTTTCCGGCAAATGGATTGCCACTGCCTGACTTCGCCCACTCCGTGACCTGGTCCAGCACGAACAGAATATCCAGAGGACGGTTGAGCAGCGTACTGGCGAAACCGGCCCGGTCGGCGCGGGTGGATTCCGTGTGATCGATGGCGACGACTACATAGCCGTGGGAGGCGAGGAACTCGGTCAGGTAACTCATCTGCAAGCGTGAGCCCGGATAACCGTGGGACACGATCACCAGCGGAAACGCTTTGTCCTTGAGCGGCTGTGCCTCGCGTGCAGCGCGGCCTTCGAACGTGAACGCGGTATTGGGCCGGGCCGGATTGTTGGCGCCCGCACCCAGCACATCGGTATAAGTGCTCAGCTCGGCCTGCCCGGTTTTCAGTTGTGCGGGATACCAGACTTCCAGACGCAGCGGCCGGTCATAGCGCGGATTGCTGTCGGCACTGGTAGCCGCGAGGATATTGAGCTGATCTCGATGAATCACGTCAACGGTCCGCACGCCTACCTGATAAGCACCGCGTGCCGCCAGTTCAGGTGCATCCGGGCGCGGGTCGCCATTGAGCGCGAGCGCGCTGCACGACAGGCTCCATACCAGCAGCAGGCTGACAACTTTCAAGGGGCCGTAATTCATCAGAATCCTCCGGCAAAACGATGACGTGGCCGTTGCAGGCCGAGGTTTTCCCGCAACGTACTGCCGGTGTACTCCGTGCGGAACAGGCCACGACGTTGTAGTTCAGGCACCACGTAACGAGCAACGTCTTCAAGACCGCCGGGCAGGTGCGGCACTAGCACATTGAAGCCGTCGGCAGCGCGTGCTTCGAACCAGGTTTGCAGTTGATCAGCGATTTGCGGCGCAGTGCCGATCAGGCTGTAATGACCGCGACCTCCGGCAATGCGACGGCCCAATTGGGCAAGGGTCAGGTTTTCATCTCGGGACAGTTGGGTCAGCAGCTTCTGGCGACTTTGCTGCCCGGTATCGGTCAATGGCAAAGGCGGCAGCGGTTCGTCTAGGGCGTAACCGGACAGGTCGAAATTGCCCAGCATCCGCCCCAGCAAGGCAACGCCGACTGTGGGTTCTACCAGTTCCTGAAACGCTTCGAACTTCTCCCGGGCCAGGGCTTCGCTGTCGCCCACCACCACGAGCACGCCGGGCATGATTTTCAGGCTGTCAGGATCGCGACCGAAGCGCGTCATGCGACCTTTGATGTCGGCATAGAACGCTTGGGCATTGGCCAGTGAGGTTTGCGCGGTGAACACCACTTCAGCGGTTTCAGCCGCCAGGTCGCGGCCGACTTCCGAAGAGCCCGCTTGCACGACCACCGGTTGACCCTGAGGTGAGCGGGCTACGTTCAGCGGGCCTTTGACCCGGAAATGTTCGCCCTGGTGATCCAGCACATGCAACTTGGCCGGGTCGTAATATTCGCCGCTGGCTTTGTCGCGCAGAAAGGCATCGTCTTCCCAACTGTCCCACAGCCCGGTCACGACCTTATGAAACTCGCGAGCGCGGCTGTAGCGTTCGGCGTGACCGATGTGTTCATCGCGACCGAAGTTCTGTGCTTCGGCGGCGGCATCGGAAGTCACGAGGTTCCAGCCCGCACGGCCACCGGACAAATGATCCAGCG
Organism: Pseudomonas folii; assembly: GCF_014357575.1. Lineage (GTDB taxonomy): Bacteria > Pseudomonadota > Gammaproteobacteria > Pseudomonadales > Pseudomonadaceae > Aquipseudomonas > Aquipseudomonas folii. The sequence goes on from NZ_JACONW010000195.1 coordinate 8,290, forward strand.
ACGCGAACTTGCGCGCCACGTGATACGGCTCGTTGTAACTGGTGGTTGCAGTGCAGATCAGGCCGATATGTTCGGTGACTGCGCTGAGCGCTGACATCAGGGTCAGCGGTTCGAAATGATCGGAGCGCGCCATGTGACTGGCGCTCTCACCTGTTGCAGCAGCCACGCTGTCAGCAACGAACAGCGCGTCGAATTTTGCTGCTTCGGCCACTTGGGCCAAATGTCTGTAATGCTTGAAATCCAGCCCGGCGTTGGCCGGTACATCCGGATGCCGCCAGGCCGCCACATGGTGCCCGGTGGCCATGAGAAAAGCGCCGAGGCTGAGTTGGCGAGGTGTGTTGCTCATTTGGTGGTCCTTGTTTCGTCGTTCATCTG
>NZ_JACONW010000196.1 GCF_014357575.1 Pseudomonas folii
TCATTTCAAGGCTGGGGCATTTGTAAATGTCCAAAGCACATCAAACCGCAGCAGGCAATCGCACCACCGCGCACAACCCGGCAGGTGGGCGGTTTTCCAATACCAGTTCCCCACCATGAGCCTGAATACAGGCGCGGGCGATGGCCAACCCCAGGCCAAGCCCGCCACCCTGACTGATATCCGCCCCGCCGCGCCCCAATTGCACGAACGGTTCGAATACTTGGGTCAGCCAATCAGGTTCAATCCCCGGCCCATGATCGAGAATCTCCAGACGGATCATCCCGACGCCATCACGGCTCAGGCTGATCTGTGCGTCACCGGCATGGCGCAACGCGTTATCGATGAGGTTGGTCAACGCTCGCTTCAGCGCCAGCGGCCGACAGCGGCAACTGATCTGCTCACCGCCCTCCCACGTCACCGGCTGCTCCATGATCCGGTAACGTCGCGCCAGATCGTCGAGCATCTCGTTCAGCGATACCGTCACCGTCGCTTCCTGAACCGCATCGCCGCGCACGAAATCCAGCGTCTCGCGCACCATGGCCCGCAGCTCATCAAGGCTTTCCAGCATGTCATCGCGCAAAGGACCGTCTTCGATCAATTCAACCTGCAGACGCAGCTCAGTGATCGGCGTATTCAGGTCATGACTCACCGCCGCCAGCATTCGGGTACGACCTTCAACATGGCGGGCGATGCGCTCCTGCATCACGTTGAATGCGACAGTCAGGTCCCGGGCCTCCTGTGGACCAGACAGCGGCAGCGGCGCAATCCACTCGCCTCGGCTGACTCGCTCGGTCGCCTCGGCCAGCGTCTTGACCGGCTGTACGATCCGGCGCATGAAAAAAATCACAATCAGCAGAACCGGAATGGTCGTCACCGGCAAGGTGTAGGCCAGCAAACGGCTCCACTCATAGGCACCCGCCGGATGCTGCAAGGAATTTAACATCTGGCCATCGGGTAAAACGATGCTGGTGCGCAACCGCAGCGGTGCCCAGCCTGCACGGAAAAACACCGCCTCCCGGGCCGGGCCACCTGTGACTCGCTCCAGCTGGATATTCACCGCCATCTCCGGCGTCAGCGCCAGACGTGCGCGCAGTTCCTGCGCCAGACGCCGCTCTTCTTTGTGCATATCAAAAGGGCTGACCTCGGGCTGCCGGGCGATCCAGAAGCGCGCATCGTGCGTCTCCATGGTTGCCAGCACCCGGGACGCATCAGTCGCCGACAGCTCATGGGCGACGTGGTACGCCGTGGTCAATCGCTCAAGCGTCAGGGTGCGGGATAGCGGATGAATCAGCGCGCCGGTACGCTGCAAAAACAACATCGCGATGCCGTTGGATGCCAACAGCGCCAGCAGCAGAAGCAGGCCCAATTGATGGGTCATACGCTTGGGCCAACACCGGCTCAGCCACTTCACAGGTGTTGCACGCTGACATCCGCCGCCAGCATGTAACCGCCGCCCCAGACAGTGCGCAGCAATTGCGGTTGCAAGGGATCATCCACCAGCTTGCGACGCAGACGACTGATCTGGCGGTCGATGGCGCGATCATAAACATCACTGCCAGGACGCGCGGTCAGGTCCAGCAGACGCTGGCGATCAAGGGTCTGATTAGGATGTTTCAGAAATACCGTCAGTAGCCTGCTTTCGGCGGTGCTGAGCTGGACCTGGCTGCCGTCAGCGTGCAGCAATTGCTCGGTCGAGCTGATGAAACTCAGGCCAGCGAATTCGTAGCGCTGTGCCGATGAAGCACTCAACGCCTGATCGACGCTCACTGGCGTACCGCGCCGACGCAATACGCTGTTGATCCGTGCGACCAGTTCACGCGGCTCGAAGGGTTTGGTCACGTAATCATCCGCGCCCAGATCCAGCCCTTTCACCCGATCAGCCGAGGCGTCCCGAGCGGTCAGCAGGATCACCGGAATGTTGGCCCGGCGATGCAACATCCCGCACAGCTCAAAGCCGTCGCCATCCGGCAGCATCACGTCCAGCACCACCACATCAAAGGACTGCTGCTTGAGCAACTGCCACATCCCGGCCGCATCTTCAGCAGTGCGCACATCAAACGAATGACGACGCAGATACACCGCCAACGGATCGCGGATCTTGCGGTGATCGTCGACCACCAGAATGCGTGGCGGCGAAGGGTTGGCGGTGGGTTCAGCGCTCATTTCGTTCCTGATAGTGCACTCTTGGAGCTGACGCGGTGTTCTCAAGCTGCAAACACGGACCTCTGTGGATCGGTGCTTGCCCGCGATAAGGCTGGACGCGGTTCACTTTAGATCGCATCTGCCTTATCGCGGGCAAGCACCGATCCCACAAAAACAGCATTCCAGCTCAGATTGTTGTGGACATCCTGGTGGAGTAAACACATTTGCGGATGATTCCCATTAACGAGCCGCGATAATAGCCGATGCGCCACTATCAGGCACTCATTTGCAACGCTGTCGGCCTTCTGTGGTCCATGCCACTCCCATGGATATGGAAAAATATGTGTCCGCACGCGCCAGCGGCCCATCAAACCCCTGCCCGCGTCACGCCTCAATCAACTCCGGGCACGCTTTGAATCGCATTAACAGGAAGACCGATGCTTGAACTCGTTGCTGCTTTTATCTGCCTCACCTCGCTGCTCACTTATGTGAACTTTCGTTTCATCGGCCTGCCGCCCACCATTGGCGTCATGGTCACTGCGTTGATGTTTTCGCTGATCCTGCAAGGCCTGAGTTTCATGGGCTTTCCCGGTCTCGAAGAGCGCGTCCAGCAGTTGATCGGCCAGATCGATTTCGGCGATCTGCTGATGAACTGGATGCTGTCGTTCCTGTTGTTTGCGGGGGCGTTGCACGTCAACCTTTCGGACCTGAAAAGTTACCGCTGGCCCATCGGCTTGCTGGCAACCTTCGGCGTGTTGATTGCCACCACCGTGATCGGCACCTTGGCCTACTGGATCTTTGGCTGGTTCGGCTGGCACGTCAGCTTCCTGTACTGCCTGCTGTTCGGCGCACTGATTTCCCCGACCGACCCTATTGCGGTGCTCGGCGTGTTGCGGACCGCCAATGCGTCAAAGCCGTTGAAAACCACTATTGTCGGCGAGTCGCTGTTCAACGACGGCACCGCCGTTGTGGTGTTCACCGTGTTGCTGGGCATTGCGCAACTGGGTGAAACACCAACAGTGGGCGAAACCGCCATGCTGTTTGTCCACGAAGCGGTCGGTGGCGTGCTGTTCGGCGGCCTGATCGGCTATGCCGTGTACCTGATGATCAAGAGCATCGAGCAGTATCAGATCGAAGTCATGCTGACGCTTGCTCTGGTGATTGGCGGGTCGGCCATGTCCAGCGAGTTGCATGTCTCAGGTCCTATTGCGATGGTTGTCGCCGGTTTGATCATCGGCAACCTGGGGCGCAATCTGGCGATGAACGACATGACCCGTCGCTACATGGACGGCTTCTGGGAATTGCTCGATGACATGCTCAACGCGCTGTTGTTTGCGTTGATCGGCATGGAACTGTTGCTGCTGCCGTTCTCGTGGTCGCACATGCTGGCAGCAGGCTTGCTGGCGGTGGCGATTCTGCTGTCACGGTTCGTCACCGTTGCACCGGCCATTCTGCTCCTGCGTCGCTGGCGCACCGTGCCCAAAGGTACGATCCGCATCCTGACCTGGGGTGGTTTGCGCGGCGGCGTTTCCGTGGCACTGGCGCTGGCTTTGCCACTGGGGCCGGAGCGCGACTTGCTGCTGAGCATCACCTACATCGTGGTGCTGTCCTCGATCCTGTTGCAGGGGTTGAGTATTGGCAAGTTGGTCAAGGCGGTTACTCGTGGTGAAGCACAGCCTTCACAAGAGCAAAACACCGGTCACTAAAACGCCAGCGCATGGCCACTCGGCTCCCTGCTGAGTGGCCATGCGGCTTGAGAAGCGTGGCGTCAGGAAAACGTGCGCTTGGGGGCGGTCCTAGCGTGAGTGCAGTAAAGCGTAAGCCCGGTAAACGCCAGGCCACCCGCTAGATTACCGAGCACCGTCGGGATTTCATTCCAGACCAGGTAGTCCATGATCGAGAATCCGCCGCCCATGATCATGGCCGATGGGAACAGGAACATGTTGACCACCGAATGCTCGAAACCCATGAAAAAGAACAACATGATCGGCATCCACATAGCGATCACCTTGCCGCTCACAGACGTGGAAATCATGGCACCCACCACGCCCATCGAGACCATCCAGTTGCACAGCACCCCACGCAGAAAGATCGTCACCCAGCCCGCTGTGCCGTACTCGGCATAACCGAGTGTGCGGGACTCGCCAATGCTGGCGATTTTGTGACCAACAGCGCCAGGGTCTGCATTGAACCCGTAGGTAAAGACGAAAGCCATTATGAATGCGACTGTCAGCGCGCCTGCGAAGTTACCCAAAAACACCAGACCCCAGTTGCGCAGGATACCGTTGATGTTGACACCCGGACGCTTGTCGAGCAGTGCCAGAGGCGTCAGCACGAACACACCGGTCAGCAAGTCGAAGCCCATTAGATAGAGCATCGAGAATCCTACGGGGAAGAGCACTGCGCCCAGCAACGGCGAGCCGGTCTGAACCGCAATCGTCACCGCGAATACGGCCGCCAATGCCAGTATTGCGCCCGCCATAAACGCGCGGATCAGCGTGTCACGCGTTGCCATGTGAACCTTGGATTCACCGGCATCAATCATCTTGGTGACGAATTCGGAGGGGAGCAAATAAGACATTAGCGCTTTCCTTTTTGCGTACTTTGCAGTGCGCGTGGGCTCAGTGGAGGGTGTCGCTGTTACCAGGCGCGGTAAGGCAGGAATTTTCCGTTGAGGGTCACACGCACCCGATCGCCTTTGGGGTCTTCGACCTTGTCGACATGCATTGAAAAGTCGATGGCAGACATGATCCCGTCGCCGAACTTCTCTTGAATCACATCCTTGAGGGTGTCGCCATAAACGCCGACGATTTCATACAACCGGTAGATCATTGGGTCTTGCGGGATGGTTTGATCCCAGGTTTTTTTAGGGAACACGGTCAGTGCGCTAGCCACTTCTTCATCCACGCCCAGCACTTCGCAAATCCGCGCGGCGACTTCCGGCGTAGCGCTGTTCATGCCGTAGCACGCAGACGCCACCCATACCGAACCTTTTCCAACCGCCTCACCCAGTTCATCCCAGCTCATACCTTTGCGAGCCTTGGCAGCCATTAACAGGTGGTGCATCTCTGTTTTGTTCATCGCTCTGCTTCCTCTGAAAGATTCTGATCCGACGCGCCATCGCGCATCGTGTCTGACGAAGCAAGAGCGAAATCCATGCCACCCGCAGATTGATCCCTATCCATATGAAAAATATAGAAATTTCAGAAATCGATGTTCAGCCCGGTTTCGCGAAATCTCGTAAATCGCGATTTTTAGTGAAAATTTTCACGATATCTCGTACTTAATAGCGTTGCAGATCCGCTGATACGTGCTCGAAGAGGGCAACGAAATGCCGCAGAACATCGCAGACGAGGCGTTCGAACACGCACCGCTCCCCATGCTGATCATTGATCCGCCAGCGGACCGGCTTATCCGGGCAAATCGAGCCGCTCTGGCATTGCTGGGATGCGCTGAAACGGACCTGCGCGATAGACGTTTCAGTCATTTTCTGGGCGATGGATTACCGCACTGGGTCACCTTTACCGACGAGACGCTGACCCAAGGCTCGGCATGGTCGGACGACCTCAGTCTGTTGGATATCTCGCGAAGTCAGCATGCTGTGGAGGTCAGCTCCAGCGTACTGCCCGACGGCCGTCGCATCCTGCTGTTGCTTCAGGCGCGGGATATTCTGGAAAAGCGCCGCAATCGTTCCGAGGCCCGCCGCCAGCATCGACTTGGGCACGTAGGCTGGGAGCGGATTTCCCAGGTTTTCGAGCGCATTGAACGCCATAACAGACTGATTCTCGGCGCTGTTGGCGAGGGGATTTATGGCCTCGACACCAAAGGAGAGACGACCTTCATGAACCCGGCCGCCGAACGCATTCTTGGCTGGAATTCCAGTGACATGATCGGTCGTGACGCGCATCAGCTGTTCCATCACACCCATGGCGACGGCAGCCGCTATCCCGTTCAGCAATGCCCTATCCATGCCTCGTTCAGCGACGGTCACGTTCATCATGTCGATAACGAAGTGTTCTGGCACAAGAACGGTGAAGCCATCGCCGTCGAATACACCAGCACACCGATTTTCGAGATGGGAAGGCTGGTCGGTGCCGTGGTGCTGTTTTGGGACATTCGAGAGCGTCAGCAGGCAGAGCGCAGATTGCTGGAGGCGCTCAACGAGGTGGAACAGCTCAAACAGCGTCTGGAACTTGAAAACCAATACCTTCAGGAAGAGATAAAAGCGGAGCGTAACCATCACAATATTGTCGGTGAAAGCCCCGTCGTACTGCACCTGATCCGCCAACTGGAACTGGTCGCCCCCACTGATGCAAACGTGTTGATCAGCGGCGAATCAGGGACGGGTAAAGAGCTCATCGCCCGCGCCATTCATGCCAGCAGCCTGCGCAGCGATCGCCCGTTGATCAGGGTGAACTGTGCAGCGATTCCACGCGATCTGTTTGAAAGCGAGTTTTTTGGACATGTGAAGGGGGCGTTCACCGGCGCAGTCAGTCATCGCATCGGACGCTTTGAGCTCGCCGACGGCGGCACACTGTTTCTCGATGAAGTCGGGGAAATCCCTCTGGAGCTACAGAGCAAACTGTTGCGGGTATTGCAGGATCAGCAATTCGAGCGTGTGGGCGACAACGTGACTCGCGTGGTGAACGTGCGGGTTATTGCAGCGACCAATCGTGATCTGCACGAAATGGTCAAAGTGGGCGCTTTCCGGGAAGACCTTTACTTTCGCTTGAACGTATTTCCAATCAGATCGGTGCCACTGCGCGAGCGTGTGGGGGATATTCCTCTGCTCGCCAGCCACTTCCTCCACAGGGCACGCAAGTCGTTCAACAAACCGGGGGTAAGACTGCCAATTGCACAGCTGCAAGTACTGAAGCGTTATTCATGGCCCGGAAATATCAGGGAGCTGGAAAACGTCATTGAGCGCCAGATGATCGTCAGCCAGGACGGAGTTTTACGCTTCGATGATTTGATTCCGCAACCCCATATAGCCGTGAACACCGATCCCGCCGACACCATTGAACCCCTGCGCGATGAGCACCTGCAGCTGCAACTCAGAGCCAATGTCATAGCGATGCTCAAACGTACGGCAGGCAAAGTGTCGGGAGAAGGCGGCGCGGCGCAATTACTGGGGCTCAAACCTTCAACCCTTGCCTCGCGTTTACACAAGTGGGGCATCGACCCCAGGGTTTATAAAAAACGCCTTTAAAGACTGGTCAAGGCTACGGATCGAGCATCGACTGACCAGAGCCAGTCTTGAGCAAAAGTGCAGCCTGCAGCGCTTACCTGCTGTCATGCGTGACTCGATTGGCTAAGATGCCACGACCGCCAGCCCGTACTGGCGGTTATACCGAAGCTCAGGAGCACGCATGTCCAGCAAAGAGGAGATCGCCGTCGTTGGCGGCACACCGATGATTCCCGATCAGCGTCGGGAGTTGATGCTGCGTCAATTGCGTAAGCATCAGGTGCTCAGCGTGCATCAATTGGTGGAGATGTTCGATTGCTCGCACATGACCATCCGCCGCGACATTGCCTTGCTGGAACAGGAAGGCCGCGCCTATTCGGTTACCGGTGGTGTGCGCATCGCCAGCCAGTTGCACAGCGAGCCCAGCCATCAATCCAAAGCCGTGGTCGAGCTGCCGCAGAAGCAGGGTATGGCGAGACTGGCTGCCGGTTTGCTTCACGACGACATGACGATCTACCTGGATGCGGGCACCAGTACCCTGGAAATTGTCCCGCACATTGCGGCGCTGTCGGGCATGACCGTGGTGACCAACGACTTCGGTATCGTCAACGCACTCGCTGACGCAACCCATGTGGATGTGATCCACACCGGCGGCCTGCTCGATCACCCCAACCGCTCCTGCGTTGGCGGTCTTGCTGCCGCGACCTTGCGCCAACTCGCGACTGACATCGCGTTCATGTCCACCAGCTCCTGGGATTTGCAGCGCGGCACGACAACGCCTTCGGCGCTGAAGGTCGAGGTCAAGCAAGCCGCCATGCAATCCGCCTCGCAGACCGTGCTGGTGGCAACCAGCTCCAAGTACGGCACCTTCGGCATGTACAAGATCGCTGCGCTGGAACAGTTCGACATCATCATCAGCGACGCCGCCCTGGCTGAAGCGGCGGCGGACGGTATCCGCAAGCACCGGGTCGAATTGCTGTTGGCACCAGCGGCCGGGCAGCGCTGAATCATGGTCATCCGCTCGCTGCTGGTCGCCCTGGCCCTGCTGAGTGGAAACGCCCACGCATCAATGCGCTGCAACAGCGCGTTGATTGATGAGGGTGACCTGGCGGTGGAGGTACTGCGCAAATGCGGCCCGCCTGCCGAGCGCCAGATCACCCCGCCTGCACTGGCCACGAACGGCCAGTTGAAACACGGCGCTGTCACAGTCCAAACCTGGGTCTATGGGCCAGAGAACGGCATGTACCGCACCTTGCGGTTCATTGATGGCCGGCTCGTTCAGATCAAAGGCAGCAAG
>NZ_JACONW010000197.1 GCF_014357575.1 Pseudomonas folii
GTTTAACGTTCATCCAGCGGGAGCGGTGATTAAGGCTTCTTCGCTGCTTCCCACAATATCTCCGCAATACCCTGCCGCTTGGCAATCAATCGCGCTGCGACAAACAACAAATCCGATAACCTGTTGATATACGCCAACCCAACCCCGGCCAGCGGCTCGATGGCATTGAGATGCTGACAGCGTCGTTCGGCACTGCGGGCCAGGCTGCGGCAGACGTGGGCCTGGGCGATCAGCGCCGAACCACCGGGCAGAATGAAATTCTCCAGCGGCCCCAGCTCTTCATTCCACAGGTCGATGGCCGCTTCCAGTCGATCAATTTCAGCCTGATCAAGGGCCTGATAAACCGGCATCGCCAATTCGCCACCCAGGTCGAACAATCGATGCTGACACGGCGCGAGCACTTCGATCACCTCAGCGAGGGCAGGCTTTGCCGACAGTCGCTCGGCCAGCCCGGCAAGGAGTAATCCCAACTGGCTGTTCAGCGTATCAACCTCGCCGATTGCTTCGACCCGGGGGTGATCCTTCGGCACGCGTCGGCCGTCACCCAGGCCGGTTTCGCCGGTGTCGCCAGTGCGTGTGTAAATCTTCGACAAGCGAAAGCCCATTCTCAATGCTCCGTTATAGCGGCGAAATAACCGCTTCAGGCACGTTCACCTGGCTGCCTGCCAAAGGCAGGCGCAAAGTGAAGCAGGTGCCCTGGCCGACAGAAGAGTGCACCTCCATCTGGCCTTTGTGATTGTTGGTAATGATGAAGTACGACACCGACAGCCCAAGCCCGGTGCCCTGACCAATTTCTTTGGTAGTGAAGAACGGTTCGAACGTTCGCTTACGCACTTGTTCGGTCATGCCGATACCGTTGTCTTCGACCTGAATCTCGGCCCATGGCGGATTCAGTCGGGTACGCAGAATGATACGCCCCGGTTCTGCATCATCCGGGCGTTGATGAATGGCCTGTGCAGCGTTCTTGAGCAGGTTCAGCAACACCTGCTCCAGTTCGTTGGCCGTCCCCGGCACCGGACCCAGTTCCGGGTCGAATTGACGAATGATGGCCTGGCCCTTGAAGTCGAAACCGATGGTCAGGTCAAAGTCATTACTGGCGATCTCTACCGCCTGATCAATCAATGCCGGCAGGTCGCACGGGGCCATTTGCCGGGTGCTGAGACGGCTGAAGCTGAGCATGTGGCTGACGATCTTCGCGGCCCTTGCACCGGCTTGCTGAATACCATCGAGCAGTTTTGGTACTTCCCGGCTGACCAGATAACGATTCACTGTTTCCAGCTCGATGCCTTCGGCTTCGGCTTGCTCAATGTTTTTCTGCAGGTCGGTCGACAGCCGCCGTCTAATGTTTTGCACGTTATGCAGGATCGCACCCAGCGGATTGTTGATCTCGTGGGCCATGCCTGCCGCCAGGCCGCCGACGGAAAGCATCTTCTCGGACTGCACCATCATCTCTTCCAGCGACAATCGCTGGGTGATGTCATCGACACGAATCACCACGCCTTGCCCCGCGCCGCCAGTCAGCGGGTAGAAAGTCAGGGCATAGTGACGACGCTCTTCGTCCTTGATCCAGGTGACCCGTTCGATCTTGGTGACACTGTGTTTCTCCACCGTCTGCTTGAGCTGCGGCAGGAAGGTTCTCATCGGCGGGAAGGCCAGAAATATCGGCTGGTTGAGCGCTTCATCCAAAGGCGTGCCGGAAAGTGCGCTGGCTTCCTGATTCCACTGGGTAACATACAGCTGTTCATCCAGCGCAATCAGCGCCGAAGGCATCGAGTCGATGATGCTGTTCAGGTAGTTCTGGAATCCTGTGAGCTTCTTCTCGATCTTGCTGCGCACCTTCACCTCAAGCTCCAGCTTGCGGTTGGTGTTACGGGTCTCTTCGGCCAGCCCCTGAGCCTGATCGTAGGCCTCCTGAGAGTCGTCCCGAGCGCGCTTGAGTTGTTGCTCCCGGGCCTCGATACGCGACAGCATGGTGTTGAAGGCTTCAGCGAGACTGCCGATTTCATCCTTGTTGCCTGGCGCTGCGCGCAATGCGTAGCTCTCTTCCCGTGTGACCTGACGTGAGAGCTCTTCCAACTGATAGATGGGTTCGGTAATCAGGCGCCGAATCTGCCGGGCAATGACCAGCCAGAGCAGTACGCTGAAGACCAGAATGCCAAGGCTGGCAGTCAGGGTGCCGGTGTAGAACGCAGTCGGTAATTCGCTACTGGCAACCAGTAACAGGTGGCCCGGTGCCTGACCCGCTTTCGGTACCGGGATTAGCTGGGTATTACGAAATTCGGTGATGCGCCAGGCTTCGATGTCTTTGAATCGTCCCGGCAGCCTGAGCTTGTCGCCTTGTTGCAGCTGGCCAATTCGCTCGCCATTGGAGTCGTAAAGAGCAGCAGCGCGCAACGGACCGTAATTTTTCAGCTCCTTGAGCAACGATTCGGCATCCGCTGGTGAGCTGAGTGCCTGTTCAGCAAGGTTCGGATTGCTGATCAGGCGGCCAATGGTCTGCAGTGCCTGAGGGGCCATGGCCTCCTGAGAAATGTAATAGGCGGCACTGATGAACGTCAGATTGGCGACCAGCAGGACAGTGGTCAGCAAGACCAGCAAGGCTGCCAGTAGCTTCTGGCCGACTGGCAGGTTTTCCAGGCGTTGGCGCAATGGCATGAGGCGGATCACACGGGGATGAGGAATGTTCAGGGTAGCGCGCCCCCCGGCCATTGAGCAAACAGGCGGCCGGAGCTAGTTCGCGGGCAGCCCTTTGTCCGTCAGGTGTTTTACAAGTCTGACCTTCAGTTGCTGCAAATGCGGAATAACGACGCCATGGCGCTCGGCGATTGCACAGGCATGGCCCAGCAAATAGCTGATCTCTGTGCGGCGTCCTTGCGCGACATCCTGATACATCGACGAGTAATTGGCCGCTGTTGCCTGAATGACTCGTTGCACATCGCTGTGCAGATCCTCGGCTGCTGCTGGCTGTCCGCACTGTTGGAGCAGTTCGGTCAGTTCGGCACACAGGGTGGCCACTTCGCAGTGATGTTGCATCAAACCACCATTTTGGCAGTCGTGAAGTACGGTCAGCGGATTGATCGCGCAGTTAAGTGCCAGCTTGCGCCAGAGCCGGGTGAGGATGTCCGGGGTCCATTCATGGGGAATGCCTGCCAGTTGCAGGTCGCTCAGCCACTCAGGCGGGGAGGGATCGGCAGGGTCGCCCAACCAGTTATAACCATGCCCGGCAAACACCACTGACCCGTCGCGTTGGCGAAACGCTCCTTCGGTGCTGGAGGCGCAGATGCAACGTGCTTTCGGGACTTTTGCGGCGACCGCGTCCTGACTGCCCAAGCCGTTTTGCAGCAGGATTATTTCCGCGTCATGTGTCAGTCGATGCGCCAGTGCCGCTACGGCCTGCTCGGCATCGTAAGCCTTGCACGCCAGCAATAGCCGTTTGATGGGCTCTGCGCTGTCGAGAGTCTGCGCGCTGATCGCCGCTCGACTTTCAACACCCTGCTCAACCAGCGTCAGAGTCCCGCCATTGGCGTTATACGCGGCCAGACGCGTAGCATCACGCAGGATCAGTCGAACCGGCAAACCCACTCTCGCCAGTCGCACTGCCCAAAGGCTGCCCAGGCTCCCGGCACCCAACACATGCCAGACGACGGCCATTAGCGGCTCACGGCGAGGCGAAGAAAACTGAGCAGGAGCGAGAAATTGGCTGTCGACATGGATGGCTCGCAGTGAACGCGGGAAAGTCTCGTTATAATAACCGGGTTTTATTCACATCAAAGACTGGCGTTTCAGCGCCATCCATTGGAGAAATGACATGCCCTCGTTCGACGTAGTGTCCGAACTGGATAAACACGAAGTCACTAACGCCGTCGACAACGCTATCAAAGAGCTGGACCGTCGCTACGACTTGAAAGGTAAAGGCGAATTCGAGTTCAAGGAAAAGGACCTGACGGTCAGTCTGACTGCCGAGGCGGAGTTCCAGCTTGAAGCGATGATCGAAATCCTCAAGCTATGCCTGGTCAAGCGCAAGATCGACGTCAAATGCCTTGAAGTCAAAGACGCCTTTGCTTCCGGTAAATTGATGAAGCAGGACGCCGTTCTCAAGGAAGGCATCGACAAAGAGCTGGCGAAGAAAATCGTCGCTCACATCAAGGAAGCCAAGCTCAAGGTCCAGGCCGCCATTCAAGGTGAGCAAGTGCGCGTGACCGGCAAGAAGCGTGACGACCTGCAAGAGGCCATGGCCGTCCTGCGTGCCAATGAGTTTGGCATGCCGCTGCAATTCAATAACTTCCGCGACTGATCGACCGCCCTTGGCGCAGGAATCTGTTTCCCTGACGCGTCCACGGCTTGTGCAAGCTGTGTAACCATCGGGCACCGCCTGATGGTTGCGGCGTCAGGTCGCGAAATGTAAGGAGAGAAAGATGGATTTGAATGCCGAAGTGGATCATCTGGTAAAGGCCTCCCAGGCCTGGATCCCGATGATCATGGAATACGGCAGCCGCGTACTGTTGGCGTTGGTGACCCTGACGATTGGTTGGTGGCTGATCAATCGCCTGACCACTAAGGTGGGGGCGCTACTGGCACTGCGCAATGCTGACCTCGCGTTACAAGGCTTTATCAGCAGCCTCGCCAACATCATTCTCAAGATTTTGCTGGTTGTGAGCGTTGCGTCGATGATCGGGGTCGAAACCACCTCGTTCGTTGCCGCTATCGGTGCTGCAGGTCTGGCGATTGGTCTTGCGCTGCAAGGCAGCCTGGCGAATTTCGCAGGCGGCGTGCTGATTCTGCTGTTTCGCCCGTTCCGTATTGGAGACTGGATCGAAGCGCAGGGAATCTCGGGCACTGTCGACAGTATCCAGATATTCCATACCGTGGTGCGTACCGGTGACAACAAGACGGTGATACTGCCCAATGGCAATCTGTCCAACGGGATTATCACTAACACCAACCGCCAGCCGACCCGCAAGATTACCTTTGATGTGGGCGTGGATTACGAGGCCGATCTGAAGCAGGCGCTGCAAGTTCTGATGGACATGGCAGATGATCCTCGCATACTGCAGGACCCTGCACCGCAGGCCGTGGTAGCTGCGCTGGGTGATAGCTCGATCACTGTTTCGTTGCGGGTCTGGGTCAAGACCGGTGATTTCGGCGATGTGTCCAACCGCTTCAACGCCGAAGCCCGTGACCGCCTGCGTGCTGCCAACATCGACATCCCGTTCCCGCAACGCGTTATTCGCGTGGTTCAGGATTCAGCAGCACCGCAGTAATTAGCCTATGACTTTGTAGGAGCTGCCGAAGGCTGCGAAAGCATCTGGCTGACACGCCGCCATCGCAGCCTTCGGCAGCTTCTGCAGATTCAGCGTTGCAGCCTTAAAGTTGATCTTGCGAGGGCTTCTCCGCCTCAAGCACCTCGGCCGCCTTGTCCTGGCGCGCTTCCTTGCTCCACTGCAGGATGATCATGATCAGCGTGGGTACGCCCAATAGCGCAGTGATCAGGAAGAAGTTGTGATAGCCATACTTCTCCACCACAACCCCCGAATAACCTCCCAGCAAACGCGGCAGCAGCAGCATGATCGAGCTGAGCAGCGCGTATTGTGTCGCCGAGAATTTGAGGTTGGTCAGGCTCGATAGATACGCTACGAACGCCGAGGTCGCCAATCCGGAGCTGAAATTGTCCAGGGAAATGGTCAGCACCAGCATCTTCAGGTTCGGCCCCATGTCGGCCAGCATCAGAAACAGCAGGTTGGTAGCCGCCGAGGTCAGGCCGCCAATGAACAGAATCGGCATGATGCCAAAACGCACGATCAACAATCCGCCAAAGCCTGCGCCCAGCAGCGTCATGATCAGACCGAAGATCTTGCTGACACTGGCAATCTGATCCTTGGTAAAGCCCTGATCGATGTAGAAGACGTTGGCCATGACACCCATGACCGTGTCTGACATACGGTACGTCGCGATCAATCCCAGCAACAGGAACGCCTGCCAGCGATAACGCAGGATGAAGTCATTGATCGGCGTCAGCACCGGAGCCAGGCCCCGCCGCCCCATTGAAGACAGGCACGCGACGGTCAGGACGATATAGAGGATGGCGCGCAGAAAGGCGCGGTCTTCCATCAGCAGGTCCGTCCAGCTGGCGTGCTGAAACAGTACGCTGGCGAAGTCTGTGTTGTAGAGCTGGGTGAACATCGCCGGAACCGATACGAGCAGCACAATCAGCACAAACACGGACGCCAGCTGGTGCACGAAACCATAGCGAGCGGCCGACAATTGGGTGCGCAGTGCCACCGGAGGTTCGCGCATGATCAGCGTAGTAATCAACGCTGGCAGCATCAGCAGGCCAAACAGCACGTAGGTGCCGGTCCATGCCGAATGCTTGTAGGCGAAACCCGTGGAGCCAAAACCTTCGGCGAAATACAGCGCGCCTGCGGTGGCGAGCAGCGCCGCGACACGGTAGCCGGACATGTAACTGGCTGCGAGGGCGGCCTGCTGGGTATCGTTGGCAATTTCCAGGCGATAGGCATCGATGGCGATGTCTTGAGTCGCGGATGAAAACGCCACGACCACGGCGATTGCGATCAGCCAGGACAAGTGCTGCTGCGGGTCGCAGAAGCCCATGCCGATCAATCCCAGAATCACCAGGCTTTGCGATAGGACGAGCCAGGAGCGTCGCCGCCCCAACTTGCCAAGCAGCGGCAGGCGCCATTGGTCGAGCAGGGGCGACCACACCCATTTAAATGCATAAGCCAGCCCGATCAGGCTGGCATAGCCAATGGTTTCTCGAGCGACACCGGCTTCACGCAACCAGACCGACAGAGTGGAAAACACCAACATGTAGGGCATGCCCGCAGCGAATCCGAGCAATAACAGCACTAACGTCGAAGGGCTGGCATATGCGGCGAGCGCGGCGCGCCAGGTTTTACGGGGCATGGGCTGGAGTCTGCCTCAGGTTACGAAAACAAAGGGCGCACTCTAACCGCTGTGCTCTATCGGACGCCAGCCATGACGCCGGATATCTACCCGATTGTTCTGCACAATGATGCCTTCTGCACGTAATCGGGCGCGTTGTTCGTCGCCTGACGGTGTACCGACGGGCAAACTGACCTTGCCGCCAGCACCTATCACCCGATGCCACGGCAGCGAAGTGCCATCCGGTAACTGGCTCAATGTCCGCCCGACCCAGCGCGCAGCGCGACCCAGTCCGGCCAGTTCCGCCAACTGCCCATAGCTGACCACTTTCCCTTCAGGCACCTGATTGAGCGTAAGGTACAGCGCCGTGCGTCGCGCCTGCGTCGGGTCCATTCCGGTCGGATCCGATGAGTCCGGCTGCTGCTTGATCAACGCTTTGCTCCTGTTTATAGAGCTGTTTATGGATGGGCGGCCGCCTGGTATTTGAACTACTGAGGTTTTCTGCTGTCAGTGTTTTCTGTTCCAGCGGCGGTCTTCGATTGCCTTGACGTCATCCCGAGGGATGATGCCCGATTTTCCGCTAACTTGAGCCTCCTTGTTGCTTATGCTGACCAGAACTTTGCTGTTCCTCGCTGCCTCCGTTGCCGCTACTCCTTTGCTCGCTGATACCGTCTGGTTGAAGAATGGCGACAAAATCACCGGTACCATAAAACTCTTCGACGGCGGCAAGCTAGTGGTTGAAACCTCTTACGGGGGATCGATTCCCGTTGACTGGAAGCAGGTCAAGACCCTGGAGAGCGACCAGCCGCTGATGGTCAAGCAGGATCAGTATCAGGGCGAAATTGCCAAATCATTGAAAGCCTCTGACGACGGCAAGGTCACGCTGACCAACGGCGACGCACCTAAAACGGTCGAGCTGGCCAGCATTCAGCAGATTCTCAAGCCCAAGCCGGTGATCACTGATCTGGTCTGGAAGGGCAATGTCGACCTGGCGGCGGATTTCCAGCAAGCCGAGAACGACACCAACGATTACAACGTCGCTTTCAAGACCTCGGCGCGGCATGGTCAATGGCGTCATAACGCCAAAGGCGATTACAACCGCGAGACTCAGGATGATGTGGTCAGCACTGACAACTGGAGTGCCGAGTACTCCATCGACCGCTTCCTGACCGAGAAATTTTTCTGGGATGGCCGGATCAGTTACAAGCGCGACAAGATCGAAGACCTCAGTCGTCAGCGCGTTGTAGGTACGGGGCCGGGCTACCAGTTCTGGGATGACGAGCTGGGCGCTTTCAAGCTGGGCGCTCTGCTTAACCGCACCGATTTCGAGTTCAGAAACGGCGAGAAAGAGAATTTCTACTCTGTGGCGGGTACTTGGGATTACAACCGTTTCCTGATCGGCAAAAAGGTCGAGTTCTTCACCAACGGCGAAGTGGGCAAACCCATCAGCAACGTGGCTGACTATTCTCTGGATGCGGAGGTGGGGCTTCGCTACAAAGTGACGGATTGGGCGTCATTGAACCTCAAGGCCGAGAAGAACGTTATCAGCGGATCCGAAAATGGCGATCTGGACAAAACCCGCTACACCGCAGGGTTTGGTGTGAGCTGGTAAGACCTGTTAAAAATAGCTGGCACGCGCTCTTGCTCTGAATGATGCCT
>NZ_JACONW010000198.1 GCF_014357575.1 Pseudomonas folii
AGTGCCTCAGGACACTTCTGCTTCCCGCGCCTTTACCCCGCGATAACAAAGAAACGTCCTACAACCGCGCCAAGTCCCAACCTCTATATTCCATAGCCTGAGCAGAGCAATGGATGCACTGCCCATGACCTGTCAAGGAATGACGCATGAGCACTACAGCTACAGTCCCCGCCGATATCGACCATCTGGCCAATGAACTGGCCGATCTGATCGACTCGGTTTCTCAACCCAGATTGCTTTCCCCCTTCGCTTTTATCGATGATTTCATTCGCACGGAAGTGAAGCGCTCAACGATGCATGAGCCGCACAAGGCACTGGTCACCAGCAGCATGAAGATCAATGTCGAATACACCGACTCTCGTCACAGCGGATTAATCGGCGTCAGCCCTCCCCGCCTCAAGATCGCCACCTTTGAACTCCACCAGATCGTCACCGACTTTTTTCGCCACGATCTGAAAGACGCCACACGACTGCGTATCCGCTGGCCCCCTGCGTTTCCGCCTGAGTTACGCGATCTGTTCGATACGGTGAACCTGCAGGAGCGCTACATCCGCGAGGTCGAGGCGCACTTTAATCGCCCTAACGTCAAAGAACTTTCCCTGCTGCTCACGCGACACGAACTGGATAACATTATCCGTCGATTTCTGGAGCACAGAGCCTCAGCCGCGACACTCATCGCACTCGCTAATGATTACTTGAATGGCTGGATTGAACCCCGGCTCGTTCAGTTTGAGGGCACGTCGCGAGTGAAGCTGGAACGGGCGGTATTTCTGCCAACGCCTGAATATTATGAAGACCAGACAGTTCAAGGCTTATTGGTATTCCTGGGCAATGATCCGCAGCAAAGATCGGTCTACGAAATACCGCGTGATTTCGATCAGTTTAGGGCGCTGATCGAAAGACATGCCTCGCTGCGCAACAAGGTGTTGGCGCGCCTCCCGCTTTATCAGCGACTCAAGCCCGGCAATGACGAAGTCAAATATGTCCGCAGGTTCGAGACCAAATATTACTGGGTCGCTCCCATTACTTTCCATGCAAGCCCTGACATCGCCAACGCGCTGTTTGACCTGAGTTATCAACGCCTGCTGTCTGATATCGATACGCTGGTTTCGACGGATGCCGAGCGGCTTGCTGATTCGGCTCTCGAGTTCAGCGGTTATCTTCTGGCAGGACTGTCGCTGGGCATCACGCTGCCGGTCAGCGTCAGTCTGGTGCCGGTCAGACTGATGGCGGCTTTCCTGCTGAGTATCGCCTCTGCGGCTACCGATGCGGTGAGGGCCGAACTGGAGGATCTGCCCGACGTGGCGGCTGATTTGTACCGCGCTGCCATCATCGGCGCACTGGCTGAAGTCATTGCCCCTCTGGTGCTGAAGGTGGTCGGCAAAGGACTTTCAGTGCTGGCCAGAACTCAACTTGCACAGAGGCTCAAAGTCATCCTGAAAACAAAGAATCTGCCGTCTTCAGCGACATCTTATTTGATCGATGCCCTGGAGCGGTCGAAACACTCGGCAAAGCTGCGCTCGCTGGAATTGAAACTGAACGCCGACTTTAAAAAAGGCCCACAGGTCACGCAGCTGTGGGTGGAAAAGCACGGGCATTTTTCACAGCAACTCATTGAATCGTATGACATTACGGTTTATCGCGGCTTTGTTTTTCGCGGTGATTCGCGCAATCCCGACATTATTTTCGAGCAGGGCTTCAAGCTGCGAACGCCGGCCGCCGATCTGCAAAAAGACATTCATCAGGCGACCGGCGTTCGCGGCGGATTTGGTGGCGGCCATGACGCCCTGGACCCGGACGGCAGAGGTATCTCGACGTCGGTTTTCTATGACCAGGATCACGTCGGGGCCTATACCTATGGTGGTGCCAAAGGGGGGCACACTTACCTCATCGACGCGCGAAAGCTCGACGGTTATCACCTTTATGCCAATGACTTTGCGGCACGCTATCCCCAATCACCACGCTTGAACCTGGCTCCGGTCGAGATTAACTACGCAACCGATATTCCGCCCTCGGCGATTGTCGGTGCTTATGACAAAAACGGTGTATTCATTCCCAACCTGGACGGGCTGCGCAGAACAGCGGGCATCAACCAGGCGCGACTGGAGCGAGAGCTGACTAAACGCACGTTCAGCCGCGCGATTCTGAAAACAGCGCCTGACGAAACCAGACTTGGCATCGAGGCGACTCTAAAGCTCTTTTCCTAGGCCACCACCGGACTGGCCGTGGGACCGGCTTTAGCCGGGAAGGGGCCCGTTTAAGCACTCCATTTTCATTGTCAGGAATACCGCTTTCCCGGCTAAAGCCGGTCCCACGTCAGTTTGCGGCCAAACATGGAATCTCACAGAAACCCGCCAACAGTGGTTAGCGCTCAACCTCAGGATTCACAATCACCGTACACGTAGTACCCGCCGACAGCAGCACGTCGGCGGGCACTTCATCCAGATGGATACGCACCGGCACGCGCTGTGCCAGACGCACCCAGTTGAAGGTCGGGTTGACGTCGGCGATCAGTTCGCGACTTTCCGGGTTGTCGCGGTCGTAGATGCCACGGGCGATGCTTTCCACATGGCCTTTGAGCAACTGGCCGCTCATGAGCTGCATGTCCGCGGGATCACCCACGCGGATGTGCGGCAGTTTGGTTTCTTCGAAGAAGCCGTAGACCCAGAATGAGTTCATGTCCACCACGGCCATCTTCGCCTCACCGATGCGTGCGTAGTCACCACGATGCACGTTGAGGTTGGTGACGTAACCGTCCACGGCGGCCAGCACTCGCGTGCGACGCAGGTTCAGTTCAGCGGCTTCAAGCCCGGCCAGGGCCAATTGGTAATCAGCTTGCGCGGAGGTGGCGATGTTGCTCGCGTCGTCGCGGCTTTCGGTTGAGATCACCAGGTTGTCCATGTCGGCACGGCGCCTGGCATTGACCTTGCGCATCTCCCAGGTGGCCTTGCGTGAAGCCACCAGCGCCTGAGCCTGCTTGACGGCCACCTGATAATGCTCGGGATCAATCTGCATCAACAGGTCGCCCTTTTTCACCTGTTGGTTATCACGCACCGGCACTTCTACCACCGTGCCGCTGACGTCGGCAGCAACGTTGATGATGTCGGCACGAACCCGACCATCGCGGGTCCAGGGCGTGTCCATGTAGTTGACCCACAAGGTGCGGCCGATCCAGATGGCCAAAGCCAGAACCAGTAACGTGGCGATCAGACTGAAGAGCTTTTTCATCAGGGCTACTCGAGAATCAACGGTAAACGGTCAGCGCCATGGCGCCGAAGATGCATGCAAACAGGCACAGGCGCAGCAACGCCGGGTGCCAGAAAAAGCGGTACAGGTCCAGGCTCGACAGCAGTCGGTCCAGTGCCCAGGCGAGCACCACAGCGATCAGAAACAGGACGGTCACACTGGGCATGTACAGGCCATGAAAAGCGATTTCACGAGGCATGAATCAGTCCTTGCCTCTGGCCTTTGCGAGCATGCGCGGCCAGTGGTGATTGAGGGTCCAGCAGTGACGAGCGAATGAAGTGCAGGTAGCTCTTCACCCGACGCAGCACTGAGGTATCAAAGTGAGGCGCGAAAGGTTCGTCGCTGTTTTGCACACGATTGATCGCATGATCGACGGCAGCCAAGGCACGCTGCCAGTTGCTGTGGTCCGGCTGGATGAACAGGCGGATCAAGGCGCGCCCCATCACCCGGATTGCCACCCGCCAGGATTGCCACGGCGCATAGGCCGGATGTACCGGGAGGATGTCCTGCTCGCGGCGCAGTTCGATGATTGCGTGGCCGATCTCCAGCACCACGAACATCCAGTGCAGCAGCTCGCGTTGCACCAGCGGTTTGCCAGCAGCCAATCCGTAGGCCTGGTGCATGAGGTCGCGGGTCTGGCTTTCGAAACTTGAGCCCAGACGATTCAGCGGCGCGCTGATGGCGAACACCACCTGACGGCGCAAATCGCCCTCCAGTCGTCGCCACATCCAGCGCGCATTCGGCGGCAGGATGATCGCGCCAGCCGCAGCACACAGCAGCATGCCAATCACCATGGCGATGTAGTCATTGATGAAGGTGTATGGGTTGTAGAGGGTCAGGTTGTCGGGCACTGAACCGATGCCGAAGAAGATCAACAATCCCAGGCCATAACCGGACCACTGCGGCCGCGATCCGAGGAACGCGCCGAGCATGAATACCGGCGCGAGGAACAGGCACAGCAACGGGAAGCCGTCGATGTTCGGGAAGATGAAGAAGGTTTCGATGAATCCCAGCACCGCGCCCAGCAAAGTGCCGCAGGCCATCTGAAACGACATGCGTCGCGGGTTGTGAGTGGTGGATGACAACGCCACGGTGGCCGCTGATACGAGGATCATGGTCGCGCCGCTGGGCCAGGCAGTCGCTACCCAGTACGCACTCATGATCGCCAGAATGAACGTTGCCCGAATGCCCGCCGCCGCGGCTGTCATCCAGCTGGTTTTGGGCAGGAATGCTTCTTCCCACTTTTCCCTGATGTGCTTGTGATCCGCCAGTGAGGCATGGGTCTGGGCATAGTCGTGCATGTCGCTGACCAGGCGGTAAAGCAACTCGTAAGCGGTGTGAAAATCCAGCAGTTCGGCTTCGCTGGGCTGGAGGTCTTCCAGAGCAGCACGCTCGGCGCGAACCCGCTCGGGCAAGTCCGCCTTGAAGGCTTCCAGTTGCTGAACCAGTTGCGCGGCATCACCGGGGGTCAGAAAGCGATTGGCGAAACCGTCGAGCAATTTGGCTAAA
Organism: Pseudomonas folii; assembly: GCF_014357575.1. Taxonomy (GTDB): domain Bacteria; phylum Pseudomonadota; class Gammaproteobacteria; order Pseudomonadales; family Pseudomonadaceae; genus Aquipseudomonas; species Aquipseudomonas folii. The sequence goes on from NZ_JACONW010000198.1 coordinate 4,756, forward strand.
GCAGTGAGGCCCGGTTCGGCAGCGATCACTACGCGGCTGACGCCATCACCTCTTACGCGTTCGAGCAACTGGTGCAAGGCGTTGAAGCGGGTGGTGATGGCCATGAATTCGCTGTTCAGCCGGTTGAGCCGACCATTGCGCCTGCGCATGTGCGGGTCTTCAAAAACCGTGACGCTGCGCAGCCCTTCAAGGCCGATGGCTTCGGCGACAAAACGCACGTTGCCGGTTTCGAAAGCATCCCGTGGAGTAGTGCCGCGCAAGCCATCGGCGACGAAGCGGGCGAATATGCCAAAGCGCGAATACAGCGCGTTACGCATCGCCGCGCCGGAGCTTTGCGGCAGGATCGCAGCGGCGACGGCTGTGGAGCACACGATGCCGAGGCTGATTTCCAGCACTCGCCAGACGGCCGCCATGAACGAACTTTCCGGGTGTGCCAATGCAGGCAGGCCAACCATTGCTGCGGTGTAGCCTGCCAGCACAAAACCGTACGCGCGAAAATTGCGGTAGCGGGCTGCGCCTGCCGAACAAAAACCGACCCACAGCGCCAGACTGCCGAGGAACAGTTCGGAGTTCTGCGCGAACAGGGCCATCAGCACAACCATGACCGTGGAACCGGCAAGGGTGCCGAGCAATCGGTAGAAGCTCTTGGCGAACACATGTCCGCTTTGCGGTTGCATGACAATGAACACGGTAATCATCGCCGTGCGCGGCTGAGGCAATTCAAGGCGCAGGGCCAGCCAATAGGTGAGGAAAGCGGCAATCAGCACCTTGAAGATATAGATCCAGGTCACCCCGTCACTGCGCGCCCAGCTGTTGAATTCCCGCCGCCATGGGAGGGCGGTTATGCGGTTCAAGATGTCACGTACCTGTTGCGGCGAATGACGATCAATTGTGGGAGCGGTGCTTGCCCGTGATATTGGCGACACGGTTTTTCAGCTATACCGAGGTGCCTGAATCGCGGGCAAGCACCGCTCCCACAAGTACAGCGTTCGCTTGAGGTATTCACCGTCTGGCTATAGCGGGCATGCCCTGTTTTACCTGCAGGATCGCACTCCCCGGTAGGAGGCAACTTGTTGGCGAGGCGGGTTGAGCAGCGCGTCATATGAAAAGCCTCGCGAACAAGTTCGCTCCTACCGAGATCGAGGCGTTCAGTGGAGATATTCACTGGCCAAACACCGCCAGCGTGGCCGGGGTTTTCGGGGCCTGGGTTTTGTCTTCGGCCGGTGTATCGCTGCCAGCCTCCAGCCCGCCGCCCAGCGCAACCACCAATTCGGCATGGGCCGTCAGGCGGGCCGCCTGGACTTGCTGTTGAACCTGCTGCTGACGAAACAACAGAGTCTGGGCATTGAGCACGTTGAGGTAATCGGTCAGCCCGCGCTGGTAAGCGATCATTGCGATGTCGTAAGTCTTCTGCGCCGCAGCCACCGATTCGCTGGCGAACGCTTGTTGTTTGTCCATGGACTCACGTCGTATCAACTGATCGGAAATGCTCTTGAGCGCGGTTATCAGCGTCTGGTTGTACTGCGCCACCGCGAGGTCATAACCGGCAGAGGCTTCCCCCAGCTGCGAACGCAAACGCCCGCCATCGAAGATCGGCAAGCTCACCGCAGGCCCTGCGCTGTAGTTGAATTTTTTACCCGCCAGAAATTCAAGCATGCCGCCACCCGTAGCCATGTAACCCAGGTTGGCGATCAGGTCGACGTTGGGATAAAAACCGGCATGAGCCACGTCAATGCCTCGGGCCTGAGCAGCCACAGCCCAACGGCTTGCCACCACGTCAGGACGCTGACCGAGCAATTGCGCGGGTAAAGCCGAAGGTAATTTCAGGGCAGTCTTGAGCGCCAGCGTCGGGCGGTGCAGGCTGGCACCCTCCCCCGGACCTTTGCCCGCCAGCGCTGCCAGTTGGTTGCGGCTCAGTGCAATGGCCTCATCCAGTCCATCGATTTGCCGATGGGTTTCCGGCAATGGCGTCTCAGCCTGACTGACTTCAAAGTGAGTGCCGATCCCGCCCTTCAAACGACGCTGAGCCAAATCAACAATCTGTTGCTGCTGCGCGAGCGTTGCTTCAACGATGTCACGCTGGGCGTAGTTCAGGGACAGCTGGATGTAGGCGCGAACGATGTTGTCCTGCAATTCAAGCTGCGCCTGTCGCGCCTGGGCTGCGCTCATGTGGGCCAGGTCAAGCGCCCGTTCGGTGGCGTTGCTTTCCCGTCCCCAGAAATCCAGTGAGTAGCTCAACCCGAGGGACGCATTGTTGTCCCAGGTGGTGGTATTGGCGAGCGCGCCGGGGCCGTAGAACTGATCAGTCGCCCAGTCATGCCGTTTGAGGGACGCTTCACTGTTGATGTGCAACGACTCGGCCGATTCAGCCATGCCCGCCATGGCTCTCGCCTGACGAACCCTCGCCGCCGCAATGGCCAGACTTGGCGCTCCGGCCGCGGCCAGGTCAATCCAGTGGTCCAGTTGCGGATCGTTGTAGGCGCGCCACCATTGAGCAGCCGGCCAGTGAGCCTCCCGTTCAGCATCGCGAATGGCGGCGTCAGTGGCCAGGCTGTCCACAGGCAAAGCCTTGCCTTGAGGTGCGATCCCGCCGGTTCCGATGCAGCCGCTGATGACTAACGTTAAAGCCCAGACACTGAAGGGCGCGGCCCTTCTGATGATGCGACGCGGCACGAATGCAACTTCCCGACGTAAGGTGAGATGACTCAGGTGGCGCGATTCTAGGGGCGCATCAGAGCGCCGATAAGCCGGGAGAATTGTGAATCTTTGTTACAGAATCGGAGATAATCTTAAGCCAGGCTGACATGGGCCAGTTACTTCGTGTCACAATTTGCCATCTCTCCAGAGAACTGCCCATGGATACCCTGCAAAACATGCGTGCGTTCAGTTGTGTGGCTCAGGCCGGAAGCTTTACGGCAGCTGCCGTTCAGCTCGACACGACTACCGCCAACGTTTCGCGCGCCGTCTCAAACCTCGAAGCTCATTTGCAAACCCGTCTGCTCAACCGCACTACACGCCGAATCGCGCTCACAGAAGCCGGCAAGCGTTATCTGCTGCGCTGCGAACAGATTCTGAGTTACGTGGAGGAAGCAGAAGCCGAAGCCAGCGATGCCCATGCGCGGCCGGCCGGTCAGCTAAAAGTGCATTCGATGTCCAGCGTTGGTCAGCATTACGTGATCGATGCCATTGCCCGCTACCGACGCAATCATCCGGACGTATCGTTCGATCTGACCATGGCCAATCGCGTGCCGGATCTGCTCGAAGAGGGCTATGACGTGTCCATCGTGCTGGCCAGCGAGCTGCCGGACTCGGGTTTTGTTTCGCAACGTTTGGGCATCACCTACAGCATCGCGTGCGCATCGCCGGAGTACGTCAAGAGCTTTGGCATCCCGCTCAAGCCTACTGACTTGCTCAACCACGCGTGCCTGCGGCTGGTCAGCCCGGTGTTTCCGTTGGAAAAGTGGCTGTTCGACGGCCCGGAAGGTCAGGAAATGGTCACGATCCATACCTCGCCATTTCTGGTCAATTCGGCAGACGCCATGAAGACGGCAATCAGCAGCGGCATGGGCGTGGGCATTCTGCCGATCTACTCCGCCATCGAAGGCTTGCGCAACGGCACGCTGGTGCGGGTGCTGCCCGAGTACCGCTCGCAGGAGCTGAACCTGTACGCCATCTACCCATCGCGTCAGTACCTTGATGCAAAGATCAAGACGTGGGTGGAATACCTGCGCGGCTCGCTGCCGGAAATCCTTGCTGCGCATGAGGCAGATCTGCATACACATGCGATGC
>NZ_JACONW010000199.1 GCF_014357575.1 Pseudomonas folii
GCAGACGCTGAATCTTTATCTGCGGAAATACCGTCTTCCCGGCTAAAGCCGGTCCCACGACATTGTATAGATCCTGTGGGAGCGAGGCTTGCCCGCGATAGGGCCACCACTATTCAGCAGGTTCAACGCGTTATCGTTCATCGCGGGCAAGCCCGGCTCCCACACGAGATTGCGCTCTTCCGTAGGGACCGGCTTCAGCCGGGAAGAGGCCAGGGCAGACGCTGAATCTTTATCTGCGGAAATACCGTCTTCCCGGCTAAAGCTGGTCCCACGACATTGCGCTAATACCCGGAATTGCGCAGAACCTGGGTGCGCTGCTTGCCAGAAATGGGAGCGCCGCAATGATCGCGTCAGGCTCAAACCAGCCCATCCGCCGTAGCAGGCACAATCAATATCCCCGCCCGCAGGCCATTCCTGACCTTGGGATTCGGGAAAATGATCCTCGCGCCCTCTTCTTCCACCACCCAGCGTGAATGGCTCAGGTCGTCAGCCAGGACGTAACCCTTTTCCAACGATGAGAAATTCTCGACATCCACAGGCAAGTGCAGCCTGAAATTATCGCTGTGCTTGATGATTTCCCGAGCGACGGCGAACAGTTGCAAACCCTCAAGACTTTCGTCCACCGCAGGCTCGGTGCCTGTGATCATTTGCTCCAGACACGTGCGCAAGCGAGTCAGATCAACACCCTGGTTATGGCCGAAGGGCCGCGCCTTGCCCAGTTCCAGGGTGAAAGCCTCGGCTCCGAGCTTGTCGTAGGTGTAGGCGCTGAACACGATTGAGGGTTTGTTCTGCAGCAATACCGCCGTCATGCCGGCTGCCTTTAACCGCGCCAGCTCCCGGCGAGAATGCTGACGCCCCTCTTTCCAGGGATAGAGCGCGAACTGTTCGATCTTCGAACCACGAATCGCGGTGTGCAGGTCGTAGTGCAAACGGTAACGGTCCGGAATGCTGAAAAACGTCGCCGCCAGCCGCTCCAGCTCGCAGGCCCGCAGCGCCTCAGCGCCCTCGCTGTGCTCGTGACGCCCGTTGAACAGCCGGTTGACGTCCTGTTCGACATAGCGATCGCCACGGCGCATGGCGTCGGGGTTGCCAAACAGAAAAAGAATACGTGCCCGCGGCTGTAATTCGCTGCGGGCAATGCTGCGGATCAATTCATCCAGCAGCTCGATAGGTGCCGTCTCATTGCCATGAATACCGGCGGACAACAGCAAATCCATGCCGTTATCCCGATCCTGGGCAGGACGCACTTCCAGCGCGCCTTCGCTCAGCCATCGCAATCGCACTCCGGCGACTGTCACTTGAGTCTTTTCTGCCGGTTCACGTCCAGCCAAAGTCAGGTCAAGCAGTTTACCGAGGGCGAGCATAGGCGCTGTTCCCGTAGTGGGTGAAGTGGGTCTTAGTGATTGCAGTCCGGGCCGTGCACATGCTCTTCGTCTTCACCGACGTCGGCAGGCTCCATTTCCAGCTGCAGGCTGACCAGATTGGTCGCCAGAGGACGCAACAACAGGTTGGCGTACTCGGCATCACCTTCTTCAACATCGACGCCAATCAGCAATTGGCCGCGGCCATCGTGCTGAATCCAGATTTCCTTGCCCTGCCAGACGACCGCAACGCGGGTGCAGGAGGTTTCCAGCTGGGTGCCATCGGTGTCTTCAAGGATCAACTGCAGGGTGTCGCTCATAATCGGTGTTCTCTATGGAGAGGTAAGGACAGCGGGTCGTGCCAGGCACCACCCGCCGGAATTTCAGGCCAGCTGAAAAGGATAAACCGCGCCCAGTTTAAGGATTTGCGTCAATTCATCCAATGCTGCGCGGCATTCGAGCAGCAATTGCGGGTCTGCCAGATCATCTTCGCTCATGCGATCACGATAATGTCTGTCCACCCACTGGGTCAGCGTGTCGTACAGCGGCGCGGTCATGATAACCCCGGGGTTGACCGCCGCCAGCTCGGTTTCATTGAGCGCGACCCGCAGACGCAGGCACGCCGGGCCGCCGCCATTCTGCATGCTCTGTTTGAGGTCAAAGACTTTGACCTCCCTGACCGGGCCAGCGCCCGCAATCAGTCCTTGCAGGTAACGCCAGACCCGCTCATTGCCGCGACACTCTTCGGGCACGACCAGCAACATGGTGCCGTCGGGGCGGGACAACAGCTGGCTATTGAACAGGTACGAACGCACCGCATCCTCGACCGAAACTTCGGCACGCGGCACACATATCGCATTGAGCTGCGCACCGCAACGGGCGAGCTTATCCTGCAATTCAGCCAGCAGGCGCTCGGTGTGAAGAAAGGCGTCCTCGTGATAGAACAACACTTCGCCGTTACCCACAGCGATCACATCGTTGTGAAACACGCCCTGATCAATCACCGCCGGGTTCTGCTGACCGTAAACGACGGCGCTGTCACTCAAACCATGCAAGCGAGCCACGGCCTGGGATGCTTCGAGAGTCTGACGCGCTGGATACTTCTGCGGTTCAGGAAATCGCGAATCAAAGGCGCTGCGGCCAAACACGAAAAACTCTACCCCAGCCTCGCCATAGTCACGGCACAGACGGGTGTGATTGGCCGCTCCCTCATCACCAAACTGGGCAACAGCAGGCAAGGCAGCGTGATGGGCAAAATGCTGCGAATTCGCGAACATGGCCGCCAGTACACGGCTGGTGGTCGGATGTTCGATGCTGCGATGGTATTTGCAGGCCAGGTTGGCGGCGGTGAAATGCACGCGACCATCGGCGGTGTCGGCGCTCGGGCTGACGGTTGCGGCGTTGGCGACCCACATGCTCGAGGCGGAACAACTGGCAGCCAGCAGGGGTTTGGCCTGCCTGGCAGCCTGCTCGATCACCTGCGCGTCTGTGCCGCTAAAGCCAAAACGGCGCATACCGGCGACATCCGGTCGCTCTTGTGGCGCGAGAACACCTTGGGTAAACCCCATGTCCATCAGCGCTTTCATCTTTGCCAGCCCCTGCAACGCAGCTTCGCGCGGGTTGGAGGACTGCTGGCAATTGCTCTGCGAGGCGACGTTACCGTAGGACAGCCCGCCGTAGTTATGCGTCGGCCCGACCAGGCCGTCAAAATTGACTTCGTATGATTTCATCGGCTCGGCTCCGTGGATCTTTTTATTACCTGTTGGAGCGAGGCTTGCCCGCGAAGAACGATAACGCGGTGTACCTGCCCCCCGCACCAAATCATTCGCGGGCAAGTCGGATTGCCGCCCACTCGCTCCAACAGGTTCTCTATTTTCTCAACAATCGCACACCGGGCGTCAGGGTCGCGGGCAAGGTCAGGCTGCTGCTCTCCAGCGAGGCCACCGGATACGCGCAATAATCCGCCGCGTAATACGCACTCGCCCGATGATTACCGGATGCGCCCACCCCACCAAACGGCGCGCTGCTTGCGGCGCCGGTCAGCTGTTTGTTCCAGTTGACGATCCCCGCCCGGCTTTCCAGCCAGAACTGTTTGTAACGCGCTTCAGAGTTCGACAGCAGACCCGCAGCCAGACCGTATTGGGTGTCATTGGCCAACGCGATGGCGCTATCGAAATCGTTATAACGCAGCACTTGCAACAGCGGGCCGAACAGCTCTTCATCAATGGGATCGCTGACCTCGGAAACATCAATGATGCCCGGTGTCAGCAACGCCGCCGTCGCGCGAGGCTGGGTCATTTCCAGCAATGCCGTAGCGCCATTGGCGAGCAGTTGTTCCTGCGCTGCCAGCAAGGCACTGGCGGCGTGCAACGAAATGACTGAACCCATGAACGGCGCAGGCTGTTGATCGTAAGCGCCCACTTCGATAGTGCGCGTGACCTCAACCAGACGCTCAAGAAATGCATCGCCCCAGACGCCTTGCGGCACCAGTAAACGCCGGGCGCAAGTGCAGCGTTGCCCGGCGGAAATGAAAGCAGACTGGATGACCGTGTACACCGCAGCGTCTACATCGGCGACCTCATCGACAACCAGAGGGTTATTGCCGCCCATTTCCAGCGCAAGGATCTTGTCAGGACGACCGGCAAATTGCTGATGCAGGGCATTGCCGGTACGACTCGAACCGGTGAAAAACAGACCGTCGATGCCAGAGTTGGCAGCCAGAGCGATACCGGTGTCACGACCGCCCTGCAGCAGGTTCAACACGCCCGCAGGCAAACCGGCCTCTATCCAGCACTTGACCGTCAGTTCGGCGACTTTCGGGGTCAGCTCACTGGGTTTGAACACGACGGTGTTACCCGCCAGTAAAGCAGGGACGATATGGCCATTGGGCAGATGTCCAGGAAAGTTGTAAGGCCCGAACACGGTTACCACGCCATGGGGCTTGTGACGCAGCACCGCATTTGCATCGCCCAGCGGACCACTTTTCTCGCCGGTACGCTCCCGGTAGCTCTGCACGGAAATAGCGATTTTGTTGACCATGCTGGTCACTTCAGTCGCCGACTCCCAGAGTGGCTTGCCGGTTTCTTCACCAATGCATTGCGCCAGGGCATCGGCCTGTTTTTTCAGGTTCGCAGCGAAAGCTTCCAGCACCGTGATGCGATCTTCCAGGGTCCGGCCGGCCCAGGCAGGAAAAGCCTGTCGCGCAGCGCCCACGGCTGCGTCGACCTGAGCAGCCGTTGCACCTTGCCCGGACCACACAACTTGCTGAGTCACCGGATTGAGCGACTCGAACGCCTCGCCCTGCCCGACCTGCCAGTTGCCTGAAATATATAAGGTGCTCATCAGACCGCCTCCCGCGCCGGGGACAGTGGAACCGCCCGGACATTGTCGCCCGCACTCAGGCGCAGACGCTTGGCGGTTGCCGGGGCAACCACCAATGTACCGGCAGCAAAACGCGCCGCACCTACGGTAATGCGGCAATCTTCGCGCTTGCGGTTGTGAATCAGAAACTGCGTGGCATCGTCACCCGGCGTGCCGATGGCGAGTACCAATGTTGCGCTGTCACGCACGGCGCGGATCTTCGCGGTTTCACATTCAACCGCTGGACCGGCGTCGAAGATATCCACGTAGCCCTGATAGCTGAAGCCTTCGGCCTTGAGCATGGTCAGCGCGGGCTCGGTATCGGCGTGCACCCGGCCAATCACATTGCGGGCGTCTTCAGAAAGGAAGCAGCTGTACAGCGGGAACTTGGGCATCAGTTCGGCAATGAACGCCTTGTTGCCAACGCCCGTCAGGTAGTCCGCCTGGCTGAACTCCATCTTGAAGAAGTGTCGACCCAGGCTTTCCCAGAACGGCGAACGCCCCTGCTCATCGGACATGCCGCGCATCTCGGCGATGATCTTGGCGCCGAACAACTGCGGGAACTCGGCAATGAACAGCATTCGCGCCTTGGCCAGCAGACGCCCGTTCAGACCGTTCCGAAAATCGCTGTGCAGGAACAGCGAGCACAGTTCGGAATTACCGGTCAGGTCATTGGCGAGGAACAGCGTGGGAATTTCACGGTAGATATTCAATTCTTGAGAAGCGCTGACCGTCAGGCCCACCCGGTAGTTGTACCAGGGCTCGCGCAGACCAACCGCCCCCGCAATGGCGGAAATACCCACTACGCGGCCGTCATCGTCTTCAAGCACGAAAAGGTAATCCGCATCACCGCGCCCGGCTTCGCCGCGAAAGGTCTTCTCCGCCCAACCGACCCGGTGCGCCAGGCGTTCTTCATTGGCGGGCAAGGTCGTCAGGCCAGCGCCTGTGCTGCGCGCCAACTCGATCAGCGCTGGCAGGTCACTGCTGCTTACGGGACGAACGATCATGCTATCTCCTCAATACCGCTTCCCTCGGGAAACGGCGAAACTCGCTAAACCAGCCAATCCACTTTCAAATGGCGTATCAGACCGCCACGACCCGCACGCTGGCATCTTCACCGACACCCAACGCTTCGGCTGCCGCCAGACTCAGCGCCACCGGTTTGCCTGGCGCCCAGTCCAGCTCCAGCAATATCGCCCGATAATCCTGCAGCAGACCATTGGCAACCAGATACAAGCGGCCACCGGAACCGGTATCAGTGGATCGTTGAGCATCGATTTTGACGGGCACCAACCGGCTCTGGGCGATGGAACGAATCCCGGAAACCCGCGCATGCAGGGTCGGGCCACCGTCGAAGATATCGATGTAATGATCGGTCTCGAAGCCTTCACGCATCAGGATGTCGAAGGTGATCTGTGCCCGCGGATGCACCTGCCCCATGGCTTCCTGAGCAGCATCCGGCAAGAGCGGCACGTAGATCGGGTAATGCGGCATCAACTCGGCGAGGAACGTCCGGCTTTTCAGCCCGCACAGACGTTCGGCTGCGGCATAGTTCAAATCGAAGAAGTTGCGCCCAATGGCATCCCAGAACGGCGAGTCGCCATTTTCATCGCTGTAGCCGACGATCTCGGTCACCACCGAATCCGCAAAACGCTCCGGGTGGCTGGCAACAAACAACAGGCGTCCACGTGAGTTAAGCTCCGACCACGCACTGCCCACCAGCTCAGGCACCACGTAGAAACTGGTCAGCAAACTGTTGCCGGTCAAATCGTGGCACTGAGACAGGACGTGAATCTTGTTGTGAATCTTCAACTCACGAGAAGCGTGAACGAAGGTTTCGTTGCGGAAGCTATAGAAGGGTTCGGAATAGCCCGCTGACGCGACGATCCCGGAACAGCCCACCAGTCGTCCGCTTTCGCTGTCTTCCAGGACGAAGAAGTAGGTCTCTTCGCCGTTGAAGCTCACTTCGGCCGCAAACGAGGCTTCCGAAGCGGCGATCTTGTCGCCAAGCCGCCCCGCGTCGTCAGGCAGGGACGTGACACCGATCGGGCTGTCGGCAGCGAGGCGTTGAACCTCGGCCAGATCAGCCATTTGCGCGGGGCGCATCACGAGCATGGTGCCACTCCTTACCAGAACACAGACCGGTCAAACCCGGCACAGAAAAAAAGCGCCACATGGATCAACGCCACATGGCACAGGAAAATGTCCGACGCCTGCCGTGCAGGCAAACGTCGGAAGGTGCTGCGTTGGATCAGCCCGCCATCAAGCCTGAGTCAGCTTGGCCACAGCGCGCTCGAAGCGATCCAGACCTTCGTCGATGTCAGCCTCTTCGATCACCAGACTTGGAGCGAAACGCACTACGTCAGGACCGGCCTGCAGAATCATCACGCCTTCATGCTCGGCGGCATTGAAGAAGTCTTTGGCCTTGCCCTTCCAGGCGTCGGACAGTACGCATCCGATCAACAGGCCCATGCCGCGAACCTGAGTGAATACACCGTACTTCTCGCCGATCTGCTCCAGACGCGCTCTGAACTTCGCGTGTTTGGCCGTTACGCCGTCGCGGACTTCCTGGGTGTGAACCACGTCCATCACTGCGTTACCCACCGCACACGCCAAAGCGTTGCCGCCGTAAGTCGTACCGTGGACGCCGACGGCGAAGTGCTTGGCGAGCTTTTCGGTGGTCAGCATGGCCGCCATCGGAAAACCGCCGCCAATGCTCTTGGCACTGGAAAGGATGTCCGGCGTGACGCCGTAATTCATGTAGGCAAACAGACGACCGCTGCGGCCCATGCCGCTTTGCACTTCGTCGAAGATCAGCAGCGCTTTGTGCTCGTCGCACAGTGCGCGTGCACCTTGCAGGTATTCGAGTTCGGCTGGCAGTACGCCGCCTTCACCCTGAATAGGCTCCAGCACCACGGCGCAGGTCTTGTCGGAAATCGCGGACTTGAGCGCCGCCAGGTCGTTGAACGGCACGTGGGTGATGCCAGTAATCTTCGGCCCGAAACCGTCGGAGTACTTGGACTGACCGCCCACGGTCACGGTGAACAGCGTACGACCGTGGAAGCTGTTCAGCGCGGCAATGATTTCATACTTGTCCGGACCATACAGATCATGGGAAACGCGACGCGCCAGCTTGAAAGCGGCTTCGTTGGCTTCGGCACCGGAGTTACAGAAGAACACACGCTCGGCGAACGTGGCATCCACCAGCTTCTTCGCCAGACGCAGGGCTGGCTCGTTGGTGAACACGTTGGAAACATGCCAGAGATTGTTGGCCTGCTCAGTCAAGGCACCCACCAGCGCCGGATGGCAGTGGCCCAGTACGTTGACGGCAATCCCGCCGGAGAGATCCACCAGCTCACGGCCCGCCTGGTCCCAGACTCGGGAACCCGCACCGCGCACAGGGATGAACCCGGCCGGGGCGTAATTGGGGACCATTACCTGGTCGAAATCGGCGCGTTGCACCGCAGCTTGCTCAACGGACATCGGAGTCTCCTGAAGAGGAACGCCTGCCTGAAACTGGCGAGCGATGGGAAGATTGTAAGGACTGGTCTCACTCCGGCCTTGCCGCCAGGCGACAACTTGTTACAGCACAAAACCGGGTTTTTCGGTGACTTTCGGCAATGCGACATTAACCATCGCAAAGGCGCAGTTTAAACGTTGCGGGCGGATTGTTGCAGATACAGATGCGTGGAATTACCTGAACGAAAGCTGTA